>QHSQ01000039.1 GCA_003221615.1 Candidatus Rokuibacteriota bacterium
ATGCTGCTGTTCGACCGCACGCTCGGCACCAGCTGGTTCAAGCCGGCCGGCGGCAGCGAGCCGCTCCTATGGCAGCACCTCTTCTGGTACTTCGGCCACCCGGAGGTCTACATCCTGATCCTCCCGGCCATGGGCATCGCCTCCGAGATCCTGCCGGTGTTCTGCCGCAAGCCGATCTTCGGCTACCACGCGATGGCGTTCTCGATGATCGGCATCGCGTTCCTGTCCTGGATCGTCTACGGCCACCACATGTTCGTCAGCGGCATGAGCCCGGCGCTCGGGATGGCCTTCACGGTCACCACGATGATCATCGCGGTGCCCTCGGCCATCAAGACGTTCAACTGGCTGGGCACGTTGTGGGGCGCGCGGATCCAGTTCACGGTCCCGATGCTCAACGCGCTCGCGTTCGTCTCGATGTTCGTCATCGGCGGGCTCTCGGGCATCTTCATGGCCTCGACGCCGGTCGACATCTACATCCAGGACACGTACTTCATCGTCGCGCACATCCACTACGTCGTGTTCGGCGGCTCGATCTTCGGCGCGTTCGCGGCGATCTACTACTGGTTCCCGAAGATGTTCGGCCGGATGACGAACACGGCGCTGGGCCACTTGCACTTCTGGCCGACGTTCGTGTTCTTCAACCTGACCTTCTTCCCGATGCACATCATCGGGGTCGGCGGCCAGATGCGCCGCATCTACAACCCGACGCAGTACGAGTTCCTCCAGCACCAGCAACACTGGAACGTGTTCATCACCTACAGCGCCCTGCTCCTGGGCGTCTCCCAGATCCCGTTCGTCATCAACTTTTTCTGGTCACTGTTCGCCGGAAAGCCGGCGCCGCTGAACCCGTGGAACGCCAACACCCTCGAGTGGACGGCGCCATCACCGCCCCCACACCTGAACTGGGGCCCGACCGTGCCGACGGTGTATCGCGGCCCCTACGAGTACAGCTCGCCGGAGTCGCGGGAAGATTTCTTGCCGCAATCCACGCCCCCGGTCGGGGCGGCCGGAGCGCGGCGACACTGATCGAAGGGCGACCGGTGGCCTATCGTCTGGCGCTCGCCACACTGGCCGCGACGTGTGTGCTCATCCTCCTCGGAGGACTGGTCACGAACACAGGGGCGGCCCTCGCGGTGCCCGACTGGCCGAGCACGTTCGGCTACAACATGGTGCTGTTCCCCTGGTCGCGGATGGTGGGCGGCATCCTCTACGAGCACAGCCATCGGCTGATGGGCGCGCTCGTCGGCCTGCTCACCCTGGCGCTGGCCGGGGCGCTGTGGCGTGAGGGCGGCGGGTTGCGGCGGCTCGGGCTCATCGCCATGGCCGCCGTCGTCGCGCAGGGTGCGCTGGGCGGCCTCCGCGTCGTCCTGCTCGAGGACACGCTGGCGATCTTCCACGGGTGCCTGGCCCAGGCCTTCTTCGCGCTGCTCGCGGTGATCACGCTCTTGACCGCTCCCCGCGGGCGGGTGGCCGCCTCGCCGACCGAGCCCGCGCTGAAGGGGTTGGCCGTGCTCGCGGCCGTCCTCGTCTACGCGCAGATCGTGTTCGGCACGCTCCTGACCCACGCCGGGCGCATCGATCTGCACCTGGCCGGGGCGCTCCTCGTGCTCGTCTTCGTCCCGATCGTGGCCGCTCAGCTCCGTCGGACCGGCGACGCAGTGGCGGCGCCGATCTCGCGACTGGTGAGCGTCCTGCTCGGCGTCCAGCTGCTGCTCGGGATCGGGAGCTTCGTGGCAAGGTTCTCGTCGATCTGGATACCGGGCGAGCAGTTCACGGTGACCGCGTTGCCGGTGGCGCATCGCCTGGTCGGTAGCCTCATTCTCGCCGCCACCGTCGTCCTCGCCGTCAGGTTCTCTGTTGTAGCGGGGTCCGTGAGGCCGGCTCCGACCGAGGGTGGCCCGAAAGAGGAGCGGGCCGGCTCCGTAGCGCCCGGTCAACCGGGTCCGGTGGGAAGGCTCTCGTGACGCCACCCACGCTCGAGACGGCGCGCGTATCGACCGAGGCGGTGGTGGTCGCGCTCCCACGCGAGCGCAGTCGCGTCGCCGCGGATCTGATCGCGCTCACGAAGCCGCGCGTCGTCCTGATGGTGCTGGTGACGACCGTCGTCGGTTACTACGTGGGACTCACGGGCGCACCGGACTACGTTCGGCTCGTGCACCTCCTGATCGGCACGATGCTGGCGGCCGGCGGCACGCTCGCGCTCAACCAGTACTGGGAGCGAGACGTTGACGCCCGGATGGAGAGGACGCGGGGGCGGCCGCTGCCGGACGGTCGGTTGTCGCCGCTCGAGGCGCTCGTATTCTCCGGCGCGGTCACGCTCGCCGGCCTCGGCTACCTCGGCGCGTTCGTCGGCTCACTGGCGATGCTGGTGACCGCGGCGACGACCGGGCTCTACCTCTTCGCCTACACGCCGCTCAAGCTGCGGACGCCGCTGTGCACGATCGTGGGCGCGGTGCCCGGTGCGCTGCCGCCCGTGACGGGCTGGGTGGCCTCCCACGAGGGCTTCGGGCTCGGCGCCTGGGTGCTGTTCGGCATCCTGTTCCTCTGGCAGTTGCCGCACACGCTTGCCATCGCGCGCCTCTATCGCGACGACTACGCTCGCGCCGGCGTCCGCCTCCTTCCGGTGGTCGACGCGGAGGGAACCTCGACCGAGCGGCAGATCATCACCGGCTGCCTGGCGCTGCTCGCGGTCAGCTTGCTACCGACCTTGATCGGTCTGGCGGGCCCGATCTATTTCGTCGGAGCTTTCGTGCTCGGCGCGGCCTTCGTCGCGCTCGGGGCACGGCAGGCGCTGTCGCCGTCGGCCGGCGCGGCCCGGCGCGTCCTGTTCGCGTCGCTGCTCTATCTGCCGGTCCTGCTCGCCTTGCTGGCCTTCGACAAGGTATGACCAGCGACGCGCGCAATCGCCAGACGCTACGCATCCTCCTGACGATCGTCGCGGCCCTGATCGTGTCGGCGTTCCTCGTCGGGATCCGCTGGTGACGACCCTCACCGTCGACCGGCCGAGGCGCACCAACGGCCACATCCCGCCGCCGCCACCGCCGACGAGAGGTGGCGACGGCCCCGACCGAGAGCCCGGGCCGCGCCGGCCGCTGCTCGACAACGTCCGGCTCGCGATGCTGTTCCTGATCTGCGGCGAGGTCATGTTCTTCGGGGGACTGGTCTCGGCGTTCCTCGTGTTGCGGGTGACGGCCGCGCAGTGGCCGCCCCCGCTGCAGCCCCGCTTGCCCGTCGGCGTGACCGGCGTCAACACGCTGGTGCTGCTCGCCTCGAGCGTCGCGATGGTGGCGGCCAGCCGCACGCTCGGGCGCGACGACACGCGCACGCTGGTGCGCCGTCTCCTCCTGGCCGCGGGGCTCGGTCTCGCGTTCTTGCTCGTGCAGGGCTACGAGTGGATTCGCCTCGTCAGCTACGGGTTGACGGTCGGGTCGGGCGCCTACGGCACGACCTTCTACACCCTGATCGGGACGCACGCGGCGCACGTGATTACGGCGGTCACCTGGGTCGGAGTCACCGCGTGGCTCGCCGCCCGCGGACGGTTCGCCGACGGGCGGACCGGCGCCGTGCGCGCGTGCGCAATCTACTGGCACTTCGTCGTCGCGCTGTGGCCGGTTCTGTACGTGGCGGTCTATCTCGTATGAAAGCCGCGGCCTTCCTGGGGCTGGCCCTGAGCCTGACGCCGAGCTCGGCGCGGGCGTGTGCCGCGTGCATCTCCACGCCCTTCGGCGACCAGACCTATACCTGGCCGTACCTCGGCCTCATCCTGCTTCCGTTCGGACTGATCGCCGCGATCGTCGGAATTCTCGGCTATCACGCCGGCTATCGCCCGCGGACCCTCGTGCGGCGCCTCGTGGCGCGCTTCGCCGCAAACGACGATCCTCAGATCATCAAGGAGACGACATGAGTCAGGCAGCCTCGATACACGGGGCGGTCGAGCCCGCTGAGTCGCCGCTCACCCCCGAAAGCTGGGGCAAGCTCGGCATGTGGATCTTCCTGGCGGGCGATGCCGTCGGCTTCGGCACCTTGCTCGCCGGCTACGGCGCGATGCGGGCGACCAGCGCCGACTGGCCCTCGCCGTACGACGTCCTCGGCATCAACCTGACGGCCCTCATGACCTTCTTGCTCATCTGCTCGAGCGTCACGATGGTGAAGGCGCTCGAGTGGCTGGGCAAAGGCGACAAGATCCGGGCGCAGACGTTTCTCTTCTATACGGCGCTCGGCGGCGCGATCTTCGTCAGCCTGCAGGCCTACGAGTGGACGCACCTGATCCATCGCGGCCTGCACATCAACGGAAACCCGTGGGGCGCCTCGCTCTTTGGCACCTCGTTCTTCCTCGTCACCGGCTTCCACGGCCTGCACGTCACCGGCGGCGTGATCTATCTGCTCTCGATCCTGAGGGTCGTCGCCAAGCGCCGAGAGCCCGCGGCCAGCTACAACGCGGTCGAGATCGCCGGTCTCTACTGGCACTTCGTGGACCTCGTCTGGATCATGGTGTTCACCTTCATGTACCTGCTCTAGGGGGTCGAAGCGATGGCGACGACCGAGCACAAGCATCCCAACTACATGGCGATTTTCTGGTATCTCGCGATCCTCACCGTGATCGAGATCGCGGTGATCTACATGCCGCTGGCGAAATTCACGATCGGCGTGCTGCTCTGCGCGCTGGCTCTCGGGAAGGCGACCTTGGTCGCGATGTATTTCATGCACCTCAAGTTCGAGACGCGGACCCTCGGTATGGTCGCCGTCACGCCGCTGGTGATCGCCACCCTGCTGATCTTCGTGCTGTTGCCCGACGGATTCGCCGTCATGAAGCGCACGGTCGGCGTCAAGGCGGCCACGACCGAGCCCGCGAAGCACTGAGTGCACGGTTCTGAGGCCGGCAGCACGGTGAACCATGGAATCGGAGCGGCCGGCCACTCGGCTCATGCGGGCGCTGGGCCGGGCGATCCGCTTGCGCTGTCCTCGTTGCGGAGCGACCCCGCTCTTCCGTGGATGGTTCCGGATGGCGGAGGCGTGCGCGCTCTGTGGTCTCCGGTTCGAGCGCGCGCAGGGCTACTTCGTCGGCGCGATCTACGTCAACTACGCGGCGACGGTCATCCTCGCGATCGGCGGATTCTTTCTGCTGTGGGCCGGGTTCGGGTTCTCCACGGAGGCTCAGCTCGCGGTGCTGGTGCCGATCGTGGTGGTCTTTCCGCTGTGGTTCTTTCGCTACAGCCGGAGCCTCTGGCTCGCGCTCGAGTGGTCGCTCAACCGCGAGCCCTGATATGTCATCGCGCGGCCCGCACCGCGGTGTTCCTGCTCCTGATCGCGACGCCGAGCCTCGCCTACGAGGTGGCCACGGTGCAGGACGGCGGCACCGTCACCGGCACCGTGAAGTTCGTCGGCACACCACCGAAGCTCGACCCGATCCCCGTGAACAAGAACCGGGACGTCTGCGGCGAGCGCAAGCCGGTGGAGGCCCTCGTGCTCTCCGCGGACCGGGGGGTCAAGGGCAGCGTCATCCTGATCGAGGGTGTGGCGCGCGGCAAGAAGGGCGGCGGCGACGTCGTCCTGGACAACAACCAGTGCGTCTTCGTGAGCCACGTGACGGCGGTCGGTTTGAAAGACAAGGTGGCGATCCGGAACTCCGATCCGATCCTGCACAACACCCACGGCTTCCTGGGCGCGCCGACCGTGTTCAACGTCGCCCTGCCGACCAAGGGCCAGATGATCGAGGTCACGAAGTATCTCAAGAAAGCGGGCGTGGTCCGCGTGCTCTGCGATGCGCATCCGCACATGTCGGCGTGGATGATCGTGCACGACAGCCCGTACTTCGCGGTGACCGGCGACAGCGGCGCGTTCCGGATCACCGACGTCCCGCCGGGGACCTACAAGGTCACGATGTGGCACGCCGGCTTCCGACCCAAGGGCGCCGACAACGACGGGCGGGTGCTGTACGACGAGCCGAAGACGGTGACACGCGAGCTCACGGTCGCGCCGAAGGCGACCGCGACGGTCGATTTCAAGCTGAAGTAAGCAGTGGGAGTGTGTGTGAGTAGACACTCTTCGAGCGCGGGCTTTGCCCGCGCAATCCTGGGGGAGGCTCGGAGGGGGCCGTCGAGGCCCCCTTCGAAGGGCTAGAGGGGGACCTCATGTTCAAGCACATCTGCGTACCGGTGGACAATTCGGACTGCTCGAACCGCGCGATCGAGCTGGCGGTCGAGCTGGGCCGGACGTGCGGCGCCAGGCTCACGGGCGTGCACGTGTACGCGGCGCGGCTGCACGACTACCGGTTCAAGCAGATGGAGTACACGCTGCCCGAGGAGTACAAGGACGAGAACGAGCTCGAGCGTCAGCGGAAGATCCACGACTCGCTGATCGCGATGGGGCTCCAGCTCATCTCCGAATCGTATCTGGACGTGATGGCCAAGAAGGCCGCCGAGGCCGAGCTCGACTTCGAGCCCAAGATGATCGACGGCAAGCACTACAAGGTCCTGATCGAGGACTGCCTCGCGTCAGACTACGACCTGGTCGTCATGGGCGCCCTCGGCATGGGCGCGGTGAAGGACAGCCAGATCGGCTCGGTCACCGAGCGGTTCGTCCGCCGCGTGACGCGCGACACCTTGATCGTGCGCAACGCCGACGCCTTGAAGGATCAGGAGGGCGCGATCGTCGTCTGCCTCGACGGCTCACCGCAGTCGTTCAACGGCCTCAAGCTGGGCATCGGGCTCGCGGCGGCGCTCCACCGGCCGCTTCAGGCGGTGGCGGTGTACGACCCCTATCTCCACTACGCGATGTTCAACGGCATCGTCGGCGTGCTCAACGAGAAGGCCTCGAAGATCTTCCGCTTCAAGGAGCAGGAGCAGCTGCACGAGGAGATCATCGACACCGGCCTCGCCAAGATCTACCAGTCGCACCTCGAGATCGGCCGGAAGCTCGCCGCCGACGCGGGTGGCGAGCTGGCCATCACGCTGCTCGACGGCAAGTGCTTCGAGAAGATCCTGACCTTCGCCCGCAAGGAGCAGCCCTGGCTCCTCATCCTGGGCCGGGTCGGCGTCCACTCCGACGAGAACGAGACGGACCTCGGCTCCAACACCGAGAACATCCTGAGACTGGCGCCGTGCAACGTGCTGCTCACGGGCGGACGGTTCTACCCGCCGCTCGACGTGAAGGCCGAGGAGATCATCTCGTGGACCGAGGAGGCGGAGGCGCGGATGGAGCGGGTGCCGCCTCAGGTCAAGGGGGTCGCCCGCACCGCGCTCTTGCGCTACGCGATCGAGCAGGGGCACACCGTCATCACCAACAAGGTGATCGATGAGGCGATGGCGATCTTCATGCCGACGCGAATGGCCGAGCGCATGCAGATCCTGGCCGAGGACGTCGCGGTGGCGAAGCTGCGCGCCGAGGCCCAGGCGGCGACGGCGATCTGCTCCATCTGTGGCTACACGGTCAAGGGACCGAACCCCGTGGTCACGTGCCCGGTGTGCAAAGCCGCCGCCGACAAGTTCCAGATCATCTCGAAGGAAGCGGTGGAAGCGATCGCGATCCAGGAGGGTGGGGTCGAGGCCGAGGAGTCGATGCCGGGCGTGCAGGTGAAATGGTCCGCGGAGGCCCGCGACGCCCTGCGCGAGGTGACCGACGCGTATCTCCGACGCCGCGCGAAGGCGCGCGTCGAGAAATACGCGCGCTCGCGGAAGATCCCGGTCATCACCTGTCAGCTCGCGCTGCCGATGATCGAGGAGACCGTCGGACGCGAGAAGCTCGGCGCCGGCTGGGACACCCTGCTCGCGAAGACGAAGTTCGAGCCGGCCGACCTGCCGGGCATCGCCTCGAGCGACAGCGGCACCGGCTTTGCGTGGACCGAGGACGCGACGGCGCGGCTCAATCGCGTCCCGGCCGGGTTCATGCGCGACATGACGCGCGAAGAAGTCGAGCGCGTCGCTTCAGCCAAAGGCGTGACCACCATCGATCTTGCTGTGTGCGAAGAGGGGATTGGGCACGCTCGCGAGACCATGAACGAAGTGATCGCCGGGTACGTGTCCAACAAGAAACCGCGATAGGCGTGGGAGGCGGGGAGGGGGTGGGGGTGCCTCCCGGGATCCGACTGCTGCTCGGCGCGGTCGGCCAAGTTTCATGCTTCGCGTGACTGCAGCGCTGACTACACGGATCCCGGGAGGCACCCCCACCCCCTCCCCACCTCCCACGTCCACCCTGGTCTCGGCTGACCGCCATCCGTCATCCGTCACAGGTCGTCGGACGTGACCGACTCCATCTCACCGCGCGCCGCGGAGCCCGCTGCGGGCACGAGTGGAGGGTCGACGACGCCGTATACGGCGTATAGCGTGTCGTGGAATTTGACTCAGCGGTGCAATCTCGAGTGCTCGCACTGCTACATGTCGGCGTTCGCGGGTGCCGATACGCGGGGCGAGCTGTCCACCGACGAGTGCCGGCGGGTGATGGACGAGATCGCTCGCGTCAATCCCAACGTCTTTCTGATCCTCACCGGCGGCGAGCCGTTGTTGCGGAAGGACATCTGGGACATCGCGGCCTACGCCGCGGAGAAGCGATTCACGACGGTGCTCGGCACCAACGGCGTGCTCCTGCGCGAGCGGGAGGCGCGCGCGATGCGGGAGCACGGCGTCCTCGGCGCCTCGATCAGCCTCGACTCGATCGACCGCGCCAGGCACGACGCGTTCCGCCATCTCCCGGGCTCCTGGGACGGCGCGGTGAGGGCCACCCGCGTGCTGACCGACGCCGGACTCGATTTCTCGCTTCACATGTCGGTGACCGACTGGAACGTGGGCGAGGTGCCCGCGATGATCGACCTGGCGCGGGAGCTCGGCGCCAAGGTGCTGAACTTCTTCTTCCTGGTTCGGACCGGACGCGGCAAGGACCTCACCGACATCGACCCCGCGGCCTACGAGCGCATCTTGACCTATCTCGCGAAGGTGCAGGGCGTCGGCGGGGGTCCGCCGTCCTTCGTGCGGACGCTCCTCGGGCTGGGCGAGCGGCGCCCTGCGAGCGGCCCGGAGGCGTTCGAGGATCCGTGGTCGACACCGGTGGGCAAGAGCGACGGGCTCCTCATCCGGGCGAAGTGCGCCCCGCACTTCCGGCGGGTTCTCTACGAGATGAACCCATCCTCGCCGCTGCTCCGCAACTACGCCCACGGCTCGTGTCCGGCCGGCAAGTACTACTGTCGCATCACGCCGGAAGGCGACGTCACGCCGTGCCCATACATGCCGGTCACGGCCGGGAACCTGCGTGAGCGATCCTTCGCCGACCTGTGGCGCAACGCGCCGGTGTTCGGTGACCTGCGCGACCCCAGGCTCGGTGGGCGCTGCGGCGCCTGCGAGTTCTCGAAGATCTGCGGCGGGTGCCGCTGCCGCGCGTACGCGACCCACGGCGATTACCTCGCGGAGGATCCCGCGTGCGGCTACCAGCCCGGCGGCCACGGCGGCGCCATGATCGACCTGCCGGCGTCGCTGACGTTCGGGCTGCCGGTCGACTACCAGCTCGTCTGGGACGAGGACGCCCGCGCGCGCCTGCAGGCCATCCCGTCGTTCGCGCGGGGCATGGTGATCAAGGCGGTCGAGGCCTACGCGCGGGGACGAGGAGAGAGCACGATCACGAAGGAGCTCCTCTCGGACGTCCGCTCGAAGTGGGGCTCCCGATTCCGGGCGCCGTCCTGATGGATCGGTTCCGCCTCGCGGCCCGGGCGTACCTGGGCTACGGGGTGGTTTACTGGCTCGGCGGCTTCTATCTCGCCTTGCATGGCGTAGGCATCCGCGGCGGACGGATGGTGCAGTCGGGCGTGGTGTGGATCGTGCTCGGGCTCGTCTTCATCGTGCTCATCCCGTACCTCCTCGCGCAGCGTCGCGCGTGGTTCGAGCGCTGGATCCTCTCGCGCCGCGACTTCGCGCGAGTGCTGACGGCACTCATGGCCGTGCGGGCCTGGCATGTGCTGAAGGTCGCGGTGCGCCCCGAGACCGCCAGCGTAGCGGCGCCCTGGGGCGGCGAGGTGACCTTCCGTGTCGGCGCGATCGTGTTCCTGATCGTCACCGTGGCCGCGCTCCTCGTGATCGGTCGCGCGGCCTGGGCGAAGGAGGCCGCGTGAAGCGCTACAAGGACATCGCGGGAGATGGCGGCTCGAACATCGCGGGGCAGGTCGAGGCGCAGCAAGGCCGGCTCAAGCAGCGGCTCGAGTCGGTCCGCACCGTCGTGGCCATCGTGTCGGGCAAGGGCGGCGTCGGGAAGTCGGCGCTCACCGCGAACCTCGCCTGCTGCTTCGCGCTCGACGGCTGGAAGGTGGGCGTCCTCGACGCGGACCTCAACGGCCCGACCCAGGCCAAGGTGCTGGGCGTGCGCGGCCGGCGACTCGTCATCGCCGACAGCGTGGTCGAGCCCCCGTCGACGGATCTAGGCGTGAAGGTGATGTCGATGGACCTGCTACTGCCCACGGACGCCGCTCCGCTCACCTGGGATGCGCCGATCCAGGACGAGGCGCACACGTGGCGGGGCGCCATGGAGGCCAACGCGCTGCGCGAGTTCCTGGCGGACACCAACTGGGGAACCCTGGACGTGCTGCTGCTCGATCTCCCGCCCGGCACGGACCGGCTTTCGACGATCGCTTCGCTCGTACCCTCGCTCTCCGGGATCGTCGTGGTGACGATCCCGTCCGATGTGTCGCACCTGGTGGTGCGGCGGTCGATCACCGTGGCGGCGAACACGCGCGCGCCCGTGCTCGGGCTCGTGGAGAACATGGCCGGTCTCTTCATGGGGCCCGACGCGGCCAAGCTCGCCGCCGACGCGGGGATCCCCTTCCTCGGAAGCGTGCCCTTCGATCGGGCGCTCGCCGTCGCCTGCGACCAGGGCGACCCGTTCGTCGCCAGCGCTGCGGAGCGCGCCTCCGCGATGGCCCTCAGACGGATCGCTGAAAGAATCCGCACGGCGCTGTCACCGCGCCCGGCCTGAGCACGCCGGACAAAAAAAGGCCCCGGAAACGTCTCCGCCTCCGGGGCCTCGGCGAATTCGGGAGGCTCGCTCAGGGGCAGGTGACTCTCGGATCCGGCGTGTAGCCGGCCACCTTGTACGTGAGCACGAAATCATCGGCCCACGCCTTCGGCTTGATGACTCCGAGCTTGGTCTCGCCGTCCCACGCGATCACGTGCGCGCCCTCGGCGAGCTGCGCGACGCCGGCGCGGCCCCGCAGGAAGTCCGTGACCAGCGGCTTCGGGATGAAGGCGGCGGCCGTCTCCATGACGGCAGGCTGGCCGCTCGCAGGCTCGGCCTTCAGCCAGCTCGCGATCACGGTGAAGCCGTCGAGGTTCGGCTCCTTGAGCAAATCGTTCGTGGCCATCGAGCGCAGGAGGTGGGGAACGTAGCGCGAGAACATCGCCGAGACGCGGTCCTGGACGCTGAGCCGGGTGAATTCCGGGGCCGGCTGCTGATCGACGTTGACGTTCAGGGACAGGTAGCGGGTATCGCCGTCGATGTGCTTGGGCTTGTAGAAGCCGATGCCTTCCGGCTTCACGTCCAGCCACGGCATGCAGTGGTAGATCTTCGCGTTGAGATCACGAAGAGCTCCCTGGTGCTTCTGGCCGAGCGCGCGTCCCCTGTCCGACGTGTACCGATCGGGCTGAAGAACCCGATCGGCCGGGGCGTCGGCGGCCGACGCCGTGCTTCCGGAAAGTGTCAGGGTCGCGGCCGCGGCCAGGGAAGCGAGAGCGCGTCCGAGCTTTATGTTTATCATGTGTGACACACGTGGCATGTGCCGTGCCAGTCGGGGGAGGCCGCTAAGCCTTTGGATCACCAAAGGTTGCTCAGCCTCCCCCGGAACAGCCCCGGCGCCAAACTGCCCCCCGATCCGTCAGGCGGGTGCCTGGGTGACCGGGGCATCCACCCTATCGCTCGAGGATCTGATCCTGATTGACCGTGACAGCCCTGCCGAACCAGTTCTGGCTCTGGGCCATCGCGACGTCCTGCCGGGTCACGGTCGGCGAGCTGCCGGCGCGATTCTTCATCGAGAAGTCGAAGTGCTCCTTCGACGCGAAATGGCTCGTGTTCGAGCGCCAGGTCTGCCACTCCTCGCCCGAGGCGCAGCCACCGGCCAGCAGGAGCGCGGTTCCGATCACGAGCGAACGCCAGTGCTTCCCGTACATGGGCAGATCCTCCTCAGGAAGTCGGACTGCGGGTCATCGTACCGTCGCCTCGGAAGCCGGTCAATCGGCCGTTCGTGCTAGACTCCCCCTAACAAAGTATGGACGCCCTGAAAGTCCACTCCCGGCCGGAGGGTCTGCGTCGGCCGATCCTGATCATGGCGTTCGGCGGCTGGAACGACGCAGCCGAGTCGGCGACGACGGCGGTGCGGTATCTGGGCACCTCGTTTCACGCCGAGAAGTTCGCCGAGATCGATCCGGAGGAGTTCTACCACTTCGGCCTCTCCCGGCCCTATGTTCGTTTCAAGCCGGGCTCCGACACGGAGCGTGAGATCACCTGGCCGGCCACCGAATTCTCGATCGCCCAGGGATCGGATCTGGCGCGCGACGTCATCGTGGGGGTCGCCATCGAGCCCCATCTGCGCTGGAAGACCTACTGCAATCTGGTGCTCGATCTCGCGAGGAGCTGCGAGGTCGCCCTGGTCTTGACGCTCGGGGCGCTGCTGGCCGAGGTGCCTCATACCCGCCCCGTCCGCCTGTCGGGCAGCGCCTCGGACCCGGAGCTCGCGGTCCGGCTCGGCGTCCGCCCCACCAAATACGAGGGGGCCACCGGGATCGTCGGCGTGTTGAACACGATCTGCCGAGAGCAGGGATTCGCGACGGCGAGTCTCTGGGCCAACGTTCCGCACTACATCTCGGGCATCGAGAATCCCAAGGCCACCCTCGCGCTCGTGCGGCGCGTGGCGCCGCTCCTGGGTGCGACGATCGACGCGAGCGACCTCGAGGAGGCCGGCAAGCAGTTCGACACGAACTTGAAGGAAATCGTCGCGCAGAACTCGAAGATCGCCAACTACGTCAAGAAGCTCGAGTCACGCGATACCGAGGAGCCCGCGCCGGCGGCCCCCGGAGGACCGAGCGATCTGCCGCCGGCGGCCGAGCTCGTGGCCGAGATCGAGCAGTTTCTCCGCCAGCAACGGCCGGAGTGACCCGGGCCGGGCTCGCCGCCGCCGCGCTCGGCCTCCTCTTCGCCGCGGAAGCCTCCATCGCGGCCGACAGGGCCGCCGTCACCTGGCACCCCGCGAAGCCTCGGATCGGTGACGTCGCCTGGATTCTCGTGCAGGACGTCCCCGAGATTGCCACGGTCGAAGGCTCGGTGGACGGCAAGCCCCTGACGTTCTTTCCGTACGCCGGCGGCCACGCGGCGCTGTTCGGCATCGATCTGGAAACGAAGCCGGGCACGCATGCCTGGCGGGTCGGCGTCGTCGAGCCCGGGCGCGGGCCGCGGAGCGCCCAAGGAAGCATGAAGATCGCTCGCCGTGACTTTCACGTGGAGCGTTTGACCCTGCCGGGCACGATGGTCGATCTCGACCCCGAGACCGAGCGCCGCGCGGTGGCCGAGAGCAAGCAGCTGGCGACGCTCTACCGGACGATCACTCCCGAGCGGCTCTGGCGCGGAAAGTTCACGAGCCCGGTGGGCACGACGACGGCCGGCAGCGGATTCGGCGCCCGCCGGATCATCAATGGCCAGCCCCGCTCCCCACACTCCGGCAGCGACTATTCGGCTCCGAAGGGAACGCCCGTGATTGCGGTCAACGCCGGCAAGGTCGCGCTCGTCGCCGAGTTCTTCTTCCCGGGCCGCCTGGTCGTTCTCGACCACGGTCTGGGGCTCTACACCGCCTACTTCCACCTCGACTCGACTGCGGTCGCCGAGGGCGAGCGCGTGGAGCGCGGCCAGACTCTCGGGACGGTGGGAGCGACAGGACGGGCCACGGGCCCGCACCTTCACTTCGGGGCCCAGGTGGTCGGGGCGAGGATCGACCCCACGACCCTCCTGGGCCTCTCTCTGATCGACTAGCCTCGCCGACGCGCCTTCGCCTTCTTCTTGGTCTTGCGCTTGGCTGACGCCTTCGCCTTCCGCTTCGGCCGGGCCTTGGTCTTCTTGCGAGCCTTTGCTTTGGCCTTTGCCTTCGGCTTGGGTTTCGGCGCCATCGGCGCGGCCGGCGGCGCAGGCGCGGGCCTGGGCGGGGCGGGCGCAACAGGTGGTGCCATCGGTGCGGGGGGCGGTGACCAGGGCTCAGGTTGACCGAACGTGCGTTCCATCGTCTCCTCCATGCTTGGGGACGTTGAATTCCCGCCTTTCTTACCCTGCGGTCGAGGACCTCACTAGCGCAAGAAAGAAATTAGACGGCGATGCGCGCGCGCACCCGCGCGGCGTGCGCGGTGAGCGCCCGATTGGACCAGACGGTGAGAGTCGTTTGCGCGAGCAAGGTCCGCACCTCGCCACGCGAGATCTTGATCGGTGTCCTCACGCTGAGCGGGTTGGGATGGGCGGCCAGGTCGGCCAAGGTGGCGAGCCCGATCAGAAGCGGCCACGCGCACGCCAGCCGCATGCGCCACTCGAGCCGCGGGATCGCCAGCGTGTAGTCCCACCCGACGTTGTAGTGTTCGAGCGCCAGCCCGATCAGCCGGCGGTAGAGGGGCAGCGCTCGCGCCGCGCCGGCCGGGTCGAGCAGGTCGCGGGGGCCCATGCCCAGCGCCGCCAGCTCGCGCGCCGGCAGATAGCACCGGCCGTGGGCGAGGTCGCCGGGCACGTCGCGCAGGACGTTGGTGAGCTGAAGGGCCTTACCGAAGCTCACACCTTCCTCGCTCATCTCGCGCAAGGCCCAATCGCCGAGCCGCTTGCGATGAGTGACGTGGAGCACGGTCCAGAACGGCCCGACGCAGCCGGCCACCATGTAGGTGTAGTGGTCGAGCTCCTCGAGGGTCTCGATCGCGGCCAGGCCCTTCTCGTCCTCGCCGGGAAAGCGGGTGAGGTCGAAGATCATCCCCGAGGTCAGGGTCGCCAGCACCGCGCGCACCTCGTGCCGGTCGGCCGGCGCGAGGGCTTCGAGGCGGGCGAGCGCCTCGGGAAGGCGCTCGAGCAGCTTGCGCTCCGCGACGCGGTGCTGATGGGGCGCGCAGGCGCGCGCCACCGCCGCGACGTCGGCCGGCTCGCCGCCGCACGCCCGGCGCACGGTTTCGAGGTGGGCCAGCCGGTCCTTGCGCGCCACCAGCTCGGTGTCGGCGATGGTGTCGGCCGCGCGCGCGAGCAGGTAGGCCAGGCCAATCGGCTCGCGCAGGGCGGTCGGGAGGATGGCGAGGGAAAGGTAGAAGCTCCGGCTGACCTGCCGCAGGAGGTTGCCCAGCAGGTCGCCGCTCATGCTACTCGTGGTCGTACAGTCGCTTGGGCGGCTCGGGATCGTCCTTGGCCCGCTTGAGGCCTTCCTGGAACTTCCGGTCGAGCAGCTTACCCTTCTCGCCTTCGGCGCGGAGCTGCTCCTTGAAGCGCTCCTCCCGCTCGGCGGACTTCGTGCGAAGCTTGTCGAACGCGGCGCCCAGATCGTCGACGGACCGTGTCGGGGGCGGCGCCACGTGCGCGATGATGGCCCGAAGCTCCGCGTCGAGCGTGAGCTTGGCCTTGCAGCACGGGCACTCGACCGTGAACGACGCGTCCGCCATGGCGCCACGCTAGCAGCGAGGGCCCAAGGGCGTCAAGCCGTGCGACAATGCCGCCGATGGGCGATCTCGCCAACGAGTTTTCCTGGTCCCGCAGTCGGGACAACACGTTCCAGGAATGTCGGCGCCGGTACTTCTACCATTACTACGGCGCGTGGGGCGGGTGGGACGCGGGGGCCCCCGAGGACGTTCGCCGCCTCTACATCCTCAAGCAGCTCGCGTCACGCCAAATGTGGGCGGGCCGCGTGGTCCACGACGCGATCGAGATGGCGTTCCACGCGTTCGCCGGTGGGCGCGATCTCCCGATCGAGCCGTTCATCGCCGATGTGGTCGAGCGGATGCGCGGCGAGTGGCGCTCGTCGAAGGCCGCGCGCTACCGTGAGAATCCGAAGACGGTCGCGCTGTACGAGCACGAATACGCCGTGGACCTGAAGCCCGAGGTGTGGCAGGCGCTCTCCCGGAACGTCGGCGTCTGCCTCCGCAACTTCTTCCGGCTGCCGCTCGTGTCGGCGATCCGGAAGACCTCACCCGAGCACTGGTCGATCGAGCACTGGTCGAAGGTGTTCCAGTTCGAGGGCACTCCCGTGTGGATGGCGCCCGACTTCGGTTTCTGGACCGACGAGGGACGGTTGGCGCTCGTCGACTGGAAGACCGGCGGCTCGACCCCGGACGGCGCGGCATTCCAGCTGGGCTGTTACGCCCTCTACGCCGCCGAGGTGCTCGGCGTTCCGCCCGCGAAGGTCGACCTGTTCGAGGCGAACCTGCGCGAGCCGGAGGTGACCCAGCTCACGTGGAGCGACGAGCGGCTCGAGGCCATCAAGGAGCAGCTCCGCCTCTCGGTGCGCTCGATGAAGGCCTACCTCGTGGATCCCGCGGCCAACGTCGCCGCGATCGACGACTTCGAGAAGGCCGAAGACCTGCGCATCTGCAAGTGGTGCAACTTCCGCGTCGTGTGCCGTCCGGAGCTCACGTAAGCGGAGCCCCCTTCTCCAAGCAAGGAGAGCGTCGTGAGAGAGAACACGCTGAGGAAGATCTGGGCCCGGGGTGAGGCGGTCGTGAACGGATGGCTGTCGATCCCGAGCTCGTTTTCGGCCGAGGTGATGGCCCACCAGGGGTTCGATTCGCTCACGGTGGACATGCAGCACGGCGTCGTCGACTACCAGACCGCGGTGAC
>QHSQ01000040.1 GCA_003221615.1 Candidatus Rokuibacteriota bacterium
GTGAGGATCACCACGCGGCCGGCGGGGTTGGCCTCGATCTCGTCGAGCGCGGTCAAGAGCTCGCGGCGCATGGCGAAGTCGAGCGCGTTGCGCGCCTCCGGGCGGATCAGCGTGATCGTGGCGATCGGGCCGGTCTGATCGACGATGAGAGTCTCGTAACTCATGGCGTCTCCTTCATTCGCTGGCGCGCCGTGTCGAAACGCTGCATGACGCCGCGGCCGTCCGGCCGCGGCGTCTCCTCGTAGCGCCCTCCGGTGTACTCGCCGATGACGCGTCGCCAGAACTTCTGGGCCTCGACGTTACTCGCGAGCTGCGTGACCTCCCACTTGCCGGGAAACGCGTCGAACATACGCCGGGCGACCTCGCCGCCGATACCCTGACGACGGTGGCGCCGCAGGATGAAGAACTCGCTGATGTCGCGCGTGCCGTCGCCGGCGAAGTAGGCGCCGTCGCGCGAGAGGACGAAGCCCGCCAGCACGCCGTCGGCACGCACGAGGTAGGACGTCATGCGGGGATCTGTCCAGAATCCCTCGATCGTCGCGGCGCTGCCGTAGAAGCCGTCCTCGCCGATCGCCCAGTCGTCGATGGCGGCGAAGTCGTAGAGGTAGAGCTGCATGAGCCGTCTCAATACCGGAACGTCCGGGGGCCGCGCCTGTCGAAGCTCGATCTTCATCGCGTCATGCTAGGCTACCGCTGATGCGACTCGAGCGCACGATCATCGGCATGGTCCACCTCCTGCCCCTGCCCGGCAGTCCGCGCTGGGACGGGTCGATGGCCCGCGTCGTGGAGTCCGCGCTCGCGGACGCGCGCGCGCTGGTCGAGGGCGGCGTCGACGCCGTCCTCGTCGAGAATTTCGGCGATGCGCCGTTCACCCCCGGCCGCGTCGAGCCCGCCACGGTGGCGGCGATGAGCGTCGTAGCCGCCGAGGTGAGGAAGGCGCTGCCGCGAACGCACCTGGGCGTGAACGTCCTGAAGAACGACGCGCGCGCGGCGCTGGCCGTGGCCGCCGCGGTCGGCGCCGAGTTCATACGCGTCAACGTCCACGCGGGCGCGGTGCTGGCCGACCAGGGCATCGTTCAGTCCGACGCGTACGGCACACTCCGCGATCGGCGCCTGCTCGGTGTCGACGTCGCGATCTTCGCCGACGTCGGGGGCAAGCACGCGGTGCCGCTGGCGCCGACCGATCTCGAGCAGACCGCGCGGGACCTCGTGCACCGGGGTCTGGCCGACGCCCTCGTCGTCTCGGGGCCGGCGACGGGCCAGGTGACGCCGCTCGCCGACATCAAGCGCGTGCGGAGCGCCATCGCCGACGTGCCGCTCCTCGTCGGCAGCGGGGTCACCGCCGAGACCGCCGCGGAGCTCCTGTCGATCGCCGACGGGTTGATCGTCGGCACCGCGGTCAAGCGCGACGGCGACGTCCGGCTCGCTGTCGAGCGCGCGCGCGTGGAGAGGCTCGTTGCGGCGGCTCGCCGCCGCTAGCCTCCTCAGCGTTCTCCTCACGGCCGGCTGCGGGTCCACGCTCGCGCCCGACGGCGCGCGCCTGACCGCACTCGAGCGCGAGCTTGGCTCGCTCGTCCTCGTGGGCTTCCACGGCACCGACGCGGACGGCAACCCGGAGCTGTCGAGGCTTCTCTGCGACCTCCGGGTCGGCGGCGTTCTCCTCCTCGGCCGCAACATCGTCGATGCCGACCAGCTGAGCCGGCTCACCGGCGCGCTCACGGCGCAAGCATCGACGTGCACCGGCCGGAAGCTCCTCGTCGCGGTGGACGCCGAGGGCGGTAACGTCATGCGGCTGGCCCCGCGCTTCGGCTGGCCGGCGACGTTCTCCGCGCAGGAGCTCGGCGAGTCGAACGACTTCGTCCTGACGGAGCTGGAGGCGCGCCGCATCGGCGCGATGCTCCGGGCGGTGGGGATCAACTGGGATCTGGCGCCGGTCGTGGACGTCGGCTACAACCCGGCGAATCCGGTGATCGTCGGCGCCGCGCGCAGCTTCGGCGCGAATCCGCAGCAGGTCACCGAGCACGCCCGGGCTTTCGTGCAGGGTTTGCGCGCCGAGGGCGCGCTGACCGCGCTGAAGCACTTTCCGGGGCACGGCTCGAGCTTCGGCGATACGCACCGCGGCTTCACCGACGTGACAGACACAGCGGTGCCCGAGCTCGAGCTGGCGCCGTATCGCGCGCTGATCGCGGACGGACTGGCCGACAGCGTGATGATCGCGCACGTCTTCAACCGCCGGCTCGACGATCGATACCCGGCGACGTTGTCGCGCCCAACGATCGACGGGCTGCTCCGCGGCGTGCTCGGCTTCAAGGGCGTCGTCGTCAGCGACGATCTGCGGATGGGCGCGATCGAGAAGCAGTACGGGATCGGCGAGGCGGCGGTGCTGGCGCTCGACGCCGGCGTGGACGTGCTGCTCATCGTCGAGGACCGCCTGCCCGACGGAAGCTCGGCGACGCAGCTGGCGCTGGCGGCCATGCGCGAGGCGCTTGCCAAGGGTACGCTCGACCCGGCGCGGGTCGAGGCGGCTATCGATCGCGTCCGCGCATTCCGGGCGCGAGTGCGTTAGTTGGCATGGGGATCCTGATCGATGCCGTCCCAAGAGCCAAGCGGATCGCGGTTCTCGGGAGCCCCGACATGCCCTCCTATGCTCCGTCCGTCAAGGCTTTGCAGGAGGCCGCTCGCCCGTCCCAATTGCAGCTGCGGACCGTGGTGGCGCGGACCGGAGCAGACTTAGAGAACGCCTTTTCGGCTATGGCTCGCGAGCAGGCGCAGGCCGTTGTCGTGCTCGGCTTCGGCCCCTACATGGCCGCGAGACAACGAATCGCCGAGTTAGCTCTCAGGTACCGACTGCCGACGTTTTTTTCGTGGAGGGATCATGTGGAAGCGGGGGGCTTGATGAGCTACGGGCCGGATCTCACCGATCTATTCCGGCGCGCCGCCATCTATGGGGACAAGATCCTCAGGGGCGCGAAGCCCGCTGACCTTCCCGTCGAGCAGCCCACGAAGTTCGAGCTGGTGATCAACCTCAAGACCGCGAAAGCCTTAGGCCTGACGATCCCGCAGACGCTGCTGCTGCGGGCGGATCAGGTGATCCGGTAGCGTGCTCGGCCAACGCGGCCAACTCCTCCGCGTAGCCCTCGGCTTCGCGGGCTCCCGCGCCCATCCTCCGACATCCGAAGCGCCCGGCGTAGCCGAGGCGCTCCTCGAATTCTCGCTACGCGAGCGGGTCGGTGCTGCGTTCACGCGTGGCTCCAAGGAGCCGATCGACCTCCGCGCGAGTCGGCAGCGACGGCTGGGCGCCGCGGCGCGTGCAGGCGAGCGCGGCGGCCGCGCTGGCAAATCGCAGCGCGTTCGGGAGCGTGTCGCCGCCGCCGAGCGCCGCTCCGAGGGCGCCGTTGAACGCATCGCCGGCGGCGGTCGTATCGACCGCCTCGACCGAGTAAGCGGCGGTGCGAATGTCGCCCTGCGCCGTGCACGCGATGGAGCCCTGAGCGCCGAGCGTCACGATCACGGTGCCGACCCCGCGCGCGCGCAGCGCGTGTCCGGCGGCGCCCGCGGAGCGGGCGTCCTGGACCGGAATCCCGCTGAGGCGCGCCGCCTCACCCTCGTTCGGCGTCAGATAGTCGACACGCCGCCAGACGTCGTCGGAAATACCCTCGCGCACCGGCGCCGGATTGAGCACCGTGACGAGGCCGCGCCGTCGGGCTTCCTCCAGCGCGAGCTCGAGGGTCTCGAGCGGCGTCTCGAGCTGACAGAGGACCACCTGCGCCCACGCGAAATCGTCCGCGCGCGAGCGGACGTGCTCGACGGAAAGTCGCCGGTTCGCGCCGGGCGCGACCACGATCTGGTTGCGGCCCTGGCCGTCGACGACGATGAGCGCCGTGCCCGTCGCGGCTTCAGGGGTGACCATCATGCCGTCCATGCCGATGCCCTCGGCCTCGAGCGCCGCGCGGATGTCGCGGCCCGAGGCGTCGTCGCCAACACAGGCGACGAAGCGGACTTCCGCGCCGAGCCGGCGGGCGGCGACAGCCTGATTCGCGCCCTTGCCCCCATGATTGACGAGCAAGGTGCCGCCGCTGACCGTCTCGCCCGCGCCCGGCAGACGCGGGGCGGCGACGGTGAAGTCGACGTTGGCCGAGCCGACTACGAGGACGCGTCGCGCGGTGCTGGGCCCGGGCACAGGCGGTCCAGAAACCACCGGATGAACCGGTTGCTGTCGATGCCCTTCGCGACCCGGCAGTTCGGAGCTCCGTTGATCCGGAGCGTCTCGCCCTCGGGCCCGATGGCCAGGCGAGCCGCCTCCCACTTGCCGAGCGACGGATCGATCGCGAGCCCGACGGCGAGGGGGTCGTGCAGCGCCATGCCCTGCTCGCCGTCGCCGTGAGCGATCCGGAACCCGCGCTCGCTGAACCCCTGGATCCGCGACGCCAGCAGACCCGGCGAGCGCGCGAGCGTGGCGCGCATCCCGGCGCGGGGCAGCATCGCCTGGCGCGTCGCGTCAAGCGGGACCAGCTCGATCGGCAACCCGGCGGCGAAGACCCGATGCGCGGCCTCGGGGTCGACGGACATGTTGAACTCGGCGGTCGGGGTGACGTTGCCGGGCACGTCCACGGCGCCCCCCATCGCCACCACTCGTCCAACCCTTCCGAGCGCGGCCGCGTCTTCCTTGAGCGCGAGCGCCAGGTTGGTGAGCGGGCCTAGCGCCACGATCGTGAGGGCCCGCTCGTGGCGCCGCGCAAGGTCGATGATGACGCTCACGGCGTCCGGCGACCCCGGCAAGGGTGCGACGTCCGGCCAATCGGGCAGGTCGCCGAGCCCGTCTTCCCCGTGGTAGCGGGTCGCAGTCGTCAGCGCCCGGGCGAGTGGGCCCGAAGCACCGACGGCAACGAGAGGCCGCGGGACCGGTTTCCGGAGCGCCAGGAGGCGCTGCAGGTTCGTGGTCGCGATGTCCACCGGCACGTTCCCGGCGACCGTCGTGATCGCCTCCACCTGGATCTCGGGCGAGTTCCAGGCGAAGAGCAGGGCCAGCGCATCGTCAATGCCGGGATCGGTGTCGATCAGGATCGGCGCCACGGAATCTCCTCATCGATGTCCCCCATCATATTAGAATGAGAGTCACTTTCAGGGAGGAGGCGCGGATGAACATCCAGATCAGATACTGCGGCGAGTGAAACTACCTGCCCCAGGCCTCCAGTTTGCAGGCCGCCATCAAGACCAAGTACGGACTCACCGCGGTTCTCAAGGAAGGGCACAGCGGGATCTTCGAAGTGTCGATCAACGACGATGTCGTCTACACGAACGAGACGACATACCGGTTTCCGACGGACGAGGAAATCTTCGAGAAGATCGACGCCGCTAAGAAATAGCACGCCGAAGTAGCTCCTCTCGAAAGC
The DNA here is from genome assembly GCA_003221615.1 of Candidatus Rokuibacteriota bacterium. Lineage (GTDB taxonomy): Bacteria > Methylomirabilota > Methylomirabilia > Rokubacteriales > CSP1-6 > AR31. Next base: position 5,394 of record QHSQ01000040.1, read on the forward strand.
GGGGATGGGCGACGGCGATGAGCGCTTCCGCCCGTCCCCGTTCTCCTTTCCCGCGCAGTGCCGCCGCACCGTGCTCGGTCACCACCCAGTCCGCCAGCGCGCGCGGGCTCGTCACCGCCGCTCCCGGTTGCAGCGACGGGACGATCCGCGACACCGCGCCGTCGCGCCCGGTCGACGGCAGCGCGATGACCGCGGCGCCCCCGCGCGAGCGCGAGGCGCCGAGGACGAAATCGAACTGGCCGCCGATCCCGGCCACCTGGCGCGGCCCGAGGCTCTCGGCCGTGACCTGTCCCGTCAGGTCGATCTCGAGCGCGGAGTTGATCGCCACGAATCGATCGAGCTGCGCGACCGTCTCCGGATCGTGAACGAAGCTCGAGGGCTCCATGTTGACGACGGGGTTCTCGTGGAGGAAATCGAAGAGCCGGCGCGTCCCCATCCCCTCGCCGACGTCCATGCGCCCGCGGTGCACGCGCTTGAGCGCGCTGGTGACGACGCCGCGCTCCACCAGCGAGACCGACGCGTCGACCAGCAGCGAGTGCAGCGAGAGATCGCGATGGTCGCCGAGCGCCTCGAGGACGGCCTGCGGGATCGCGCCAACGCCCACCTGCACCGTCGCGCCGTCGGGCACGAGCCCCGCGACGTAGCGCCCGATCGCGCGCTCGATGTCGCCGATGGGCGTCGGCGGATAAGGCGTGAGCGGCTCGTCCACTTCCACCCAGCAGTCGATCTGGCTTCGGTGCAGGCACGCGTTGCCGAGCGTGCGCGGCATCGACGGATTGACCTGCGCGATCACGAGCGGAGCGCGTCGCGCCGCCGGCAGCGCCACGCTGACCGAGACGCCCAGGCTCAGGTAGCCTCGCGCGTCGGGCGGCGCGCAGTGGACCAGGACGCAGTCCGGCGCCCACATGCCGCCGGCGGCGAACTGCGTGACCAGATCGAAATAGCGGATCGGGACGAACTCGACGCGTCCGCGGCGCCGTGCGTCCTCGAGCTGCGGCGACATGTGCCACGTCGCGAAGCGGAGCGCCGCGTGCTCCGGATGCGTCCACGGATAGTCGCCGAGATGGATCCCGCCGAGCAAGGTGAGGTCGCGCAGGCGCGCGGACTGACGGCAGATCTCCGCCACGAGCGCCACCGGCTCACCGCACGCCGGCGGCAGCAACACCTTCATCGCCGGCCCCAGCCGGGCGACGGCGTCAGCGAGCGAGCGACGGGTGAACGCGCGCGGCATGAATCGCGACGCTATATATACCTGATCCCGCGATAGAATGGCCGCATGAATCGGCGCCCGCGCTCGCTCGCGCTGCTGTTGCTGTTCGTCGCGTTCGCCGGATGCGCCTCCGCATCGTCGAATAGCGGTCAGTCTTCGAGCAGCAGTAGCTCCCCACGCGTACGCTGCCTGACGGACCCGGCCCGCGACAGCGCGTCGGGCACCCGGCCGCTTTTCTTCCTGTTCTGCGCGGAGAGTCCGTGACGAATCCGCCCGGTCAGCCGGTCGCGCTCGTCACCGGCGCCGGACGCGGCATCGGCCGTGAGATCGCGCTGGCGCTGGCCCGGGAAGGCTGCCCCGTCGCGGTCGCCGCGCGGTCGTCCGATCAGGTGGAAGCGACGGCGGCGACGGTCTCCAGCCTCGGTGTGCCGTCGATGGCGCTCGTGCTCGACGTGACCGACGAGCGCGCGGTCGCGCAGGGGGTTGCGGCGATCGTGGCGCGCCTCGGCCGGATCGACGTCCTCGTCAACAACGCGGGCATCGCCGAGTCGGCGCCGTTCGCCAAGACCGACACGGCGCTCTGGGAGCGCCACCTGCGGGTCAACGCGACCGGACCCTACCTGCTCGCGCGCGCCGTGCTGCCCGCGATGCTCGAGCGTCGCTGGGGACGCGTGATCAACATCGCCTCGCTGGCCGGGCTCGTCGGCGCGCCGTACGTCACCGCGTACACCGCGTCCAAGCACGCGCTCGTCGGCTTCACCCGGGCGCTCGCCGCCGAGGTCGCCGGCAAGGGCGTCACCGTGAACGCCGTCTGCCCCGGGTTCGCGGCGACCGACATCGTGTGGAACGGCGCGCGGAACATCGCGGCGCGAACGGGGAAATCCTTCGAGGACGCCGTCGAGGCGATGGCGCGGCTCAACCCGGGCGGCCGGCTCATCGAGCCCGTCGAGGTGGCGGCGGTGGCGGCCAAGCTGCTCCGTGACGACTCCACCAACGGCGAAGCGATCGTGCTCGACGGCACGGCGTAGCGCTTTCAGGAGGTTGAGATGACGCGCGAGATCGAGTTCCTCAATCCGCCCGAGCTCATGAAGCCCGTGGGGTTCTCCCATGCCGCCGAGACGCGGGGTGGCCGCACGCTGTTCCTGGCCGGCCAGGTCGCCAAGGACCGGGACGGCCGCGTCGTCGGCAAGGGCGACCTGGTCGCCCAGTTCCGTCAGGTGTGCGAGAACTTGAAGACGCTCGTCACGGCGGCGGGCGGGCGTCTGACCGACGTCGTGAAGCTGACGATCTACGTGCTCGACGCCGGCGAGTTCAAGCGCCAGGGCCAGCCGATCGGCGTCGTCTACCGCGAGTATTTCGGCAAGCACTATCCGGCGATGACCCTGGTGGGCGTGCGCGACCTCTACGACGCCTCCGAGGGGTGCATGATCGAGATCGACGGCTTCGCCTGCCTGGCCGAGTGAGGCGGGCGGCCGACCGCCATCTGGCGGTCAGCACCTGGCTGCGGCTGCTCCACGGCTACGCGGTAATCGAGCGCGAGCTGCGCCGCGCCGTCGCCGATCACTGCACCTTTCCGCAGTTCGACGTCCTGAGCCAGCTCGACCGCGAGCGCGACGGGCTCACCTTCGTCGAGCTCTCACGCCGGCTCCTGGTGACCGCGGGCAACCTCACGGGCATCGTGGATCGCCTCCACACGGAGGGCCTCGTCCGGCGCAGCGTTCACCCGGCCGACCGCCGCGCCTTTCGCCTCACCCTGACCCCGAAGGGCCGCCGCCTCGTACGCCGGGCGCAGCGCCGCCATCACCGCGCGCTGACCGCGCTGCTGGCGGGGGTGCCGGCCCGCGATCTCCGCGTGCTCCGCCGACTGCTCGACCGCCTCCGCGCCAGCGCGGCCGCGCACGCCGTCCGAGGGGCGAGATAGGATATATTTAGATAGTCCAGGTTTAAACAAAGAGGTTTAGACACGCTGGATCAGCTCGGGCATCGGGTCCGTCACCCTCTCCCGCCGGCACGCTGGCCGACCGTGGAGGAGGCCGCGCGCTCCCGCTGGTTCTCCCCGATCCGGCTCGGGCGGACCGTGACCGCCGCCGAGCGGACGTGGGTGCCGGCGATGGTGCCGTGGCGCGCCACCGCCGACGGCTTCGTCACCCCGGAGGTCCTCGAGTGGTATGCGCGGTTCGCGGAGGGGCAGCCCGGCGTCCTCGTCGTGGAGGCGACCGGCATCCGCGACGTCGCGAGCGGCCCGCTGCTCCGCATCGGCGACGACCGGTTCATCCCGGGGCTGCGCACCCTGGTCGAGACGGTGCGCGAGCGGAGCCGCGGCCGGACCCGGCTCTTCATCCAGCTCCTCGACTTCGTCGCGGTCCGGCGGCGGCCCGAGCCTCGCCGATTCTTCGGCCGCTACCTCGAGATCACCGATTCACTGCGGGCTCAGATCGCCCTCTGGCTCGACGAGCCGCGCTGGCGTGAAGCCAAGGACGACGACGTGCGCGCCTACCTCAGCGCCGCCGACCGCGTCACGCTCGAGACCGTGCTGACCGACCGCGAGCTCGAAGCCCTCGACTACGGCTACCGCGAGCGGATCTGGGACATGCACCTGCCCCACATCCGGGAGCTGCCCCACGTGCTGCCGCCGCTCTTCGCCGAGGCGGCGCGGCGGGCGCGTGAGGCGGGCTTCGACGGGGTCGAGCTGCACTACGCTCACGCCTACACGATGGCGTCGTTTCTCTCGCGCCTGAACGTGCGGTCGGATGGCTACGGCGGCGCGCGGGAGAACCGGGTCCGGCTACCGCTCGAGGCGCTCGCGACTGTCCGCGCCCGGGTCGGCGACGATTACGTCGTCGGTATCCGCTACCTGGGCGACGAGGTCGTAGCCGGCGGCAGCGATCTCGAGGACGCGATCTGGTTCGGCGCGCGCTTCGCCGAGGCCGGCGTGGACTATCTCTCGGTCTCCAAGGGCGGGCGGTTCGAGGACGCCAAGCAGCCAAAAGTCGGCGAAGCCGTCTATCCCTACACCGGCGCGTCCGGCTATGAGTGCATGCCGACCGTCCTCTCGGACGAGCGCGGCCCGTTCGGGCGCAACGTGCCGCTGGCGGCGTCGATCCGCCGGGCGATCCACGACGCCGGCCGGTCGACGCCGGTCGTCACCAGCGGCGGCATCACCACCTTCGAGCAGGCCGAGAGCATTCTCGCGCGGGGCGAGGCCGACTGCGTGGCCGCCGCTCGCCAGACCCTCGCCGACCCCGATTGGTTCAGGAAGATCCGGCTCGGCCGTGGCGATCTCGTGCGGCGCTGCGAGTTCACGAACTACTGCGAGGGCCTGGACCAGCGCCACAAGCAGGTCACCTGCAAGCTCTGGGATCGTCAGCTCGATCCCAGCGATCCGGCGCTCAGGCTCGCGACCGACGGAAAGCGGCGGCTCAGCGCGCCCTCGTGGTCGCCGCCCGACGACGCGCCAGCCGGTTGAGCGGCGCGCCGGTCAGTCGCGTCAGGATCCACTGCCGGCGGAGCTTCGCGCCGAGCTTCTGATAGAACCTGATGGAGGGCGTGTTCCAGTCGAGAACCGCCCATTCCATCCGCCCGCAGCCGCGCCGCTTCGCGATCCGCGCCAGCTCGCCGAGGAGCGCGTGGCCCGCGCCCCGTCCGCGCTCCTCGGGGAGCACGAACAGGTCCTCCAGGTAGAGACTCGGGCGCCCGAGGAAGGTCGAGTACGTGAAGAAGTAGAGCGCGAAGCCGACGGGCGTGCGGCCCCGGCGGCAGATGAGCGTCTCGAAGTAACGCCGCCGCCCGAATCCATGGCGTCGGATCTGGCTCGTGGTCGCCACCATCTCGTGGGCCAGGCGCTCGTACTCGGCGAGCCCGCGGATCAGCCGGACGATCACCGGCACGTCGCGCGGCGTCCCGCGGCGGATCGACAGGGTGGGCATGCTAGCGCTTCACGTTGAAGAAGATCTCACGGGCGGCCTTACGGCGGGGATCGATGATCGCCCGATCCGTCGCGACCAGTACGTAGAGCATGTTCAGCGCGGTCAGCGCCGAGGGCACGGCGCGACGGTTCTTCGAGCGTGAGTAGACGAGCCTCGCGGTGAGCCCGCGCCGGCCGCGGAGCCGCCGATGGAGCTGGTCAACCGCCGAGCGGCTGACCAGATTGAAGTTGCCGGCGTCGCGCTTGCTGAGCGAGAGCGACATGACGAAATACTGCCGCGCGCTGGAGAGGACGTAGTAGTGCTGCCGCTTGCCCTGCACCTCGCCGTGAAATTGCAGGCCGGTCGTCAGACTGTCGACGCTCAGCTTCATCGGCGCACCTCCGTGTCGATCGGCACCAATTCGAAGACGGGATAGCGCGCGGCGATCGCGGCAAACGCGCCGGGGGGTGAGCCGGCGGGCACCGGGAAATAGCGCTGGACGACCGACCGGTATTTCTCGAGATAGGCGAGCAGCACCGGCGGCTTGTCGGCGTCGGCGAGGGCGCGAAGACGAAACCGCCGGCTGCTGGAGCCTCGCTTGAAGATGACGTCGTTCGAGACCTCCACGTTGCGGACCCACTGGGTGCGCCCGCGGGGCGTGACGAGGAATCGCACCCCGTGGAGCGGCACCAGGCTCACGGGGTTGCGGTACACGCGACCCGACTTCCGGCCCTTCACCTCGAGGAGGTAGTAGTCGGCCGGAGCGAGTCCGAGCCCGACGAGCAGGCCGAAGGCCCGGTTGAAGACGCGCTCGAGCGGGCTCGGCTCCCGGAACGCGGGGTCCGCGGGCGCCACTAGCGCTGGCTCAAGTAGTGCTCGGCGACCTCGATCGGGGGGGCGATCCACACGTCCTTCTTGGCGAGGATGTGCTGGATGAGCCGCTCGACCATCCGCATGCGCGAGGGCCGGCCGATCACTTGCGGGTGGCCCATCAGGTTGAAGAACCCGCCCTCCTCGTAGGCGCCCTCGAACTCTTCCTTCCAGATCTCGAAGACGTCCTCCTGGCTCCAGATTCCGTTGCCGACCGGCGGCACCGCGCTGAACCCGAAGTACACCCAGTCGTTGTTCACCCACGAGGTCGGCAGCTCGACCAGCTCGCCGTAGGAGGTCTTGTGACAGTACGGAAGGTCGGTGTCCATCAGGTTGCTGTGGTAGACGAAGCCGTGCTTGCGCAGGAGCTCCATCGTGTGCTTGCTCGGGTCGCACGAGGGCGCCCGCGAGCCGCGCGGGCGCACGCCGAGCACATTCTGGAAGATGTCCAGGCTCTTCACCAGCAGCGCTTCCTCTTCCTCGCGCCCCGAGAGGAAGAACGGCTTTTCGTGCAGGTGGCCGTGGTGGCCGAGCTCGTGACCGCGGCGCAGCGCCTCACGCGCCATCTCCGGATAGCGCTCGACGATCCAGCTCGGGATGAAGAAGCACACCTTGACGTCGTAGCGGTCGAGCACCCGCATGATGCGCGGCATGCCGGTCTTCGGGCCGTAGGCGCCCATGCCCATGTGCAGCGGGCGCTCGGCGAGCGCCGCATCGCGATGGATCCACGGGCTCTCGCCGTCGACGTCGAACGAGAGGGCGACCGCGCACCGCGCGCCGTTCTTCCACTTGATCGATTCGCTCATGATCTCTCCAATCCCGCATCGCGCCGGAGCCGGGCTACGCGCCCGCGACCTTCATCAGCATCTCGGTGTAGATGCGCGCGCCCTCGCGCAGGTTCTCGAGCGAGATGCGCTCGTCGTTGCCGTGGATCCGCTGAACCTCGGCGTCGTCGAGGATGAAGGGGCTGAAGCCGTAGCCGTGCAGTCCGCAACGCCGGAACACCCAGTTGTCGGTGAAGGCGACCAGGATCATCGGCGCCACCACGACCCCCGGCGCCCGCCGCTGCAGCGCGTCGGCCATGGCCTTGTAGAGCTCGGTGTCCGGTGACGAGAGGTTCGGAATCTTCGGCTCCCGGGCGATCGTGACCTGCACGTGCTCGTCGGCGATCACGCCGCGGACCCAGGCGGCGATCTCCGCCGGGTCGTCCCCGGCCAGCATGCGGCAGTCGATCTGGGCTGTCGCCTCGGGCGGGATGACGTTGCTCTTCTCGCTGCCGCGCAACATCGTCACCGCGAAGGTCGTCTGGACCATCGCCGCGTACTGGCGGTTCGACACGAAACGAGCGCGGAACTCCGGATCGCGCAGACTCCGCTCGAGGTCGTCGTACCCCGCGCCGCTCCCGGCCGTCATCAGCCCCGACACCCGCGAGAAGAACTCCTGGACTTCCGGGAGCACGCGCGTCGGCCGCTCGGCTTCGAGCAATCGATGGAGCGCGCGCACGAGTCGATTCGGCGCGGTGTCGGGCCACGGCATCGAGCCGTGGCCGGGCTCCCCGCGCGCGGTGAGCACCAGCGCGAGCCCGGTCTTCTCCGAGATCACGATGGCCCCCAGCGGCGCCTTGAGGCTCGGGTGCGTCTGGATCGCCGCGAGCTCCGAGATCGCGTACTCGGCCCCCGCGATCCACTCGCGCCGCCGGTCGGCGATGAACTGGGCGCCGAACTCGCTGCCCGCTTCCTCGTCGGCGGTGGCCAGGAACACGAGATCGCGCTTGAGCGGCACGTGCGCGCGCTTGAGCGCCAGCATCGCCGCGAGATGCAGGATGCCCGTGGACTTCATGTCGATCGCGCCGCGGCCATAGAGATAGCCGTCGGCGATCGCGCCGCCGAAGGGGTCGACGGTCCAGTAGCGGCGATCGGCGTACACGACATCGATGTGGTGGTGCAGGACGATCCCGCCGAGCGAGCCGTCGCCGGCGAGGCGCGCGCGAAGGCTGGCCCGGCCGGGCGCGGCCTCGATCGTCTCGCTCTCGATCCCGTCGCGGGCCAGCACCTCGGCCAGGAACCGGGTGCCCGCGATCTCGTTTCCGGGCGGGTTCGTGGTGTCGATCGTCAGATAGCGGCGCAGCAGATCGACCGTCTCGTCGCCGAGAGCCGCCCAGTCCATCATCGGCTCTCCGCCTCCGGGTTCATCGCGCGGATGTCGCCCAGCTCCCAGCGCGCCATGTGACAGTAGAGGTCGAGCAGCTGCATCGTGCGCTCGATGGCGGGGTTGTCGCTCGCCTGCCGGAGCTCCTGCACACGCGCCTGCACGTCGCGAATGCGCTCGAGCGTCTCCTCACGGGTCACGCCTGCCCCCTGCCCGCGAGCTGCCAGCGGTGCCCCGCCGGCCGGTGGTCGAAGAAGCGCTTGGCCTTCAGCTCGTAGCGCGGCAGGCTGCCGGGGGCCTGCACGGTCACGTCGATGCTGACGCCGATGACCGATTTGAAGACCCCTGCCGCATCGCGCCCGAGCTCGGCGTAGCGCGCGCCGTCGATCTCGGGCCGCGCCTCGGCCTTCACGGTCACGAAGTCGTTGGTCGTGTCGCGGTCGACGTGGACTTCGTAGTGCTCGGACAGACCCGCGACCCGGTGCAGCAGCGCTTCCACGGCCGCCGGGTACACGTTGACGCCTTTCACGATGATCATGTGGTCCGTGCGCCCCAGCACGCCGCCCGGATAGTAGAGCCACGTCGTGCCGCAGCCGCATGCTCGGTCCGTCCAGCGAACCAGGTCGTGGGTGCGGTACTTGATCAGCGGCTGACCGTCCTGGATGTAGCTCGTGACGATGTGCTCGCCGACCTCGCCGTACGGCACCGGGTTGCCCGACTCATCGACGACGAGCGCGTGATACCAGTCCTCGCAGAGATGGACGCCCTCTTGCAAGGGACAGCCCGGATTCGTCGGACCGATCTCGGCGATCCCGTAGAGCTCGTAGCACCTGGCGCCCCACAGAGCCTCGATCGCGTGGCGCGTCGCCGGAATGCTGCCGCCGGGCTCGCCCGACACGATCACGATCGAGATCGACGTCTTCGCGAGATCCATGCCGATCTCGCGAGCGGTCTCGCCGAGATAGAGCGCGTACGTCGGCGTCGCCAGCATGACGTCGGGACGGTACTGCTCGATCTGGCGCAGCCGCGCCTTGCTGTCGAGCCCGCCCCCGGAGACGACGGTGGCGCCGAGCCGGCGTACGCCCATGTAGGCCGACCAGAAGGCGGCGAAGATTCCCCAGTTGAACGGGAAATAGAAGGAGTGGCGCGCTCGGATTCCGGCCGCCCAATAGAGGTACACCCACGATTCGCCCCACAGCTCAGCCGAGTGATACGTGAGCGGGATGTGCAGCGGCGCGCCGGTCGAGCCGGACGTCGCGAAGCGCTGGTGGAAGAAGTCTTCCGGGATCGCGAGGGCGTCACCGAACGGTGGGCTGACCGATTGCGCGTCGAGAATCTCTTTCTTGTCGATGAACGGCAGACGCTTGACGAAGTCGTCTATGGTCCGGATCTGCTCAGGCTTGACCTTGTGACGATCGAGAAGCTTTTTGTACATCGGGCTGCGCGCGTACGCGTACTCGATCGCGGTCTGGAGCTTCCGGAGATGGAGCCGATCGAGGTCGGCCCTCGGCATCGTCTGCGTGTGCGGGTTCCAGAACTTCTGGGCTTCGACCACTGGCTTGTAAAGTTTCATTTATCGGAGGTTTTTGCTCGGAACCATCGAGGGTGGCCTGAGATAGATGCGAGCCGGCTCCGCACGCCCGGTCATCCGTCGTGCGAGCGGCTCCGTCACGCCCGTTCCACCCGTTATGCGACCCGGCTCTGTCACGCCCGTTCACCCGTGGTGCAACCCGGCTCCGCACGCCCGGTCAACTCCTGGCGGACTTGTCTCGTGCCGATGACGAGCGCCTGAAGCTTCGCGAACGCGAGGTGGCGGGGAAGCCGCGCGAGCCCGCAGTCCGGGTTGATCCAGAGCCGCTCGGCCGGCACGCTCTCGAGCATTCTCCGGATGCGCCGCGCGACCAGCTCGGGGCTCTCGACGTAGAAGTTCTTGAGATCGAGCACGCCGGCTCCGAGCTCCTTGGGGCAATCGAACTCGCGCCAGAGCCCGGTCTCGGCCATCTCCCGGTTGGCGAACTCGAACACGAGCTGGTCGGCCGAGGCGCTCGAGATCATCGGAAACAGCGGCCGGTAGGTCCGCTCGCCGAAGCCGAACCCCTCGAGGGTCCCGAAGCAGATGTGCCAGAAGCGCCGCGTGACGGCCACGCCCTCGAAGCAGCGATCATAGAGCTCGACCAATCGCTTCGGCTCCATCATGAAGCTCTGGTAGACGTCGTCGATCTGGAGGTTCTCGGCGCCGCCGGCGGCGAGCGCGCGAAGCTCCCGGTTGATGATCGGCGCCAGATCCGTGGCCACCTCGACGCGGTCCCGGTAGGGTCCGCCCTTCGTGATCTGCGTCGCCAGCGTCAGCGGGCCCGGGAGCGTGATCTTGAACGGGCGCGCCGTCACCTGTCGCAGATATTGAAGCTCCCTCACGGTCCCCAGGCCGTCGGGCGCCGAGATGCGCTCGACCGGCTCGTAGAGCACGTGGCCGTCGTAGGAGAGCACACCGACCTTCCGGCGGGGCTCGATCGGTTTGAGCCCGTGGAAGTACTTGAAGATCGAGACGATGAATCCCTGGCGCCGCATCTCGCCATCGGAGATCACGTCGACGCCGGCGCGCTCCTGATCGCGGACGGCGGTGGCCACCGCGTCGTTCTCGGTCTCGGCGACGTCCATCCGGCCGAAGCCGCCCGCCTCGATCTTCTCGTACGCGGCCCAGAGCCAGGCCGGGATCGCGTAGCTGCCGACGACGGTCGTGGGGAGGATCGGCAGCGTCGAGGCGGTCACGTGTCGCTACTCGGAGAGCGTGAAGACGCCCTTTTTGACGGTCAGCGCCCAGATCTGTCCGACGTTCACCCCCACCTCGTTCATCGTGATCGCCCCGATCGCGCCGTCGTAGCCCTTGAGCCCCGCCCAGCACTTCGCGAGGCGGTCGCGGTCGCTCTCGAGATCGTCGGGCTTGTTCGTCACGCCCGTCGTCTCGATGCACGTCTTGGCGATGAAGAGCTGGTCGTACATCGCGGGGCCGGACGAGTTGGGGCGCTTGCCCCCGGAACGCTCCAGAAACTTCTTCACGAACGTCTGCATGCGCGGGATCGGCCGCTCATTCCAGGCGTACGTGGTCGTGTACCAGCCCTCGACGGCGTCGCCGCCGAGCGTGACGAGATCGGGTGTGGCGGTCGCGACGCCGCCCTGGATCGGCCCCTTGAAGCCCTGCTTGCGCGCCTCCTTGGCGATCAGCGCGGCCTCGCGCGAGGCCGAGCCCAGAAAGAGCATGTCCGGCTGCTTCGCGAGCGCGCGCGTGACCTGGGCGCTGAAATCGAGGTCGCCGGTCTGAAACGTGATCGAGTCGAGGAGCTCGACGTTGGCCTGCTGGAAGGTCGGCGGCATCACCACGGTCGCCTCGGCCTTGGAGATCGCGTCGGCCTGGTTATAGAGCACGGTGGCCTTCTTGACCTCCGGGTGGTGCTTGCGGAGCGCGGCGAGCCCCGTGCCGAGCGCGCGGGCGGCGCCCGGGTTCATCGTGTAGGCCCACGGACGGAACTTGTCGGTGAGGCCGGGCGCGGCCGCGGTCGGCGAGACGATCGGCACCTTCAGGCTGGCCGACAAGGGGTACATGACGCCGGCGCTCGAGCTGGAGATCGAGCCGTGGATCATGAGGACGCGATCGGTCTGCGCCAGACGCCGTGTCAGGGTCACGGACTCTTTCGGGTCGCCCCGATCGTCGACCATGACGAGCTCGAGCGGGAGCCCGCCGATCCCGCCCGCGGAGTTGATCTCGTCGCGCGCGATCTCGGCGCCGATGATCCCGTGCTGGCCCCAGTCCACGAAGATCCCGGCCTGCGGCATGATGACGCCGAGCCGCACTTTCTCGCCTGCGAGCTTCGCGCCGACGGCCAGCGTGACCACGCTCGCGAGGAGCCCCATGACGAGAACGACTCCGATCGCCCCACGCCGCATCCGGGTCATGCCGACTCCTCTCACTCTGTGAGCGCGCCTCACGTCAGTGGCAGCGCGAGCTGATCGAGCGCCGTGACGTGCATCTCGCGCCCCATTCCCCAGCGATTGATGGCCGCCATGACCTCCGCGAGCTTCTCCGGAGGATACGGCGCGAAGACGAAGCGCTCTCCGGCGCCCCACCCATCGACCCGCCACTGCCGATCGGCGAACTCGGGCGGGATGCACTTCGTCCACAGCGGCAGGTAGCGTTCGACAGCGCGGTCGAGCGCCTCATCGGCGCGCGCCAGCGCCGTGAAGTAACGGCGCAGCACGTCGCGATCGCTCGACTCGTCCACCCACCACAGGGTGTTGAACTCGCCGCCCAGGATCTTCCGCAAGCCCAGCTCCTCGGCCATGTAGATCTGTGGATCGAGAAGGCTCGCGGCCTCGACCTCGCCTTTGAGCAGCGCGTCGAGCCGGCGACCGAAGCCGCCGACCGGCTCGATCTTGATGTCGGCCAGCGGCAGGTGGCTCTCGAGACGATACGGGACGTTGTAGTGGCTTCCCGCCATGAGACCGACCGCGACGGGCACGCCGGCGAGATCCGCCGGCCGGCGGATGCGCGAGTCCGGACGCACGCAGATCGCGTGCCGCGCCACGCCGTAGGCGTCGGGGACGAACTTCCCCATGCCGGCGCCCGCGTTGCAGACGCTGCCCCAGGCGCACGCGTTGCCGATCGCCTGCGCGCCTTCCAGAAATGGCTGGTCTTGCGGGCGGGCCTTGTAGCCCCCGGTCCACGCCTTCATCTGCCCCAGATAGACGTCCCACATCACCTCGGGATCGAGGCGTTGCTCGCGGAAGAATCCCTCCTCGAACGCGATCCACTCGTGCAGCCGCATGCCGGTGGGGAAGATGCGGATCTTCGTGGGGGCGTCCATCGGTTGGGCGACGGTAATACGCGGGGCCGAGGCCTGTCAAATCCAGGTGATATCATCGCGCACAATGTTCGCCCAGCAGCTCGTCAACGGGCTGATGCTCGGCGGCGCCTATGCCCTGGTCGCGATCGGTTACACGCTCATCTTCGGCGTGCTGAACCTGCTCCACCTGGCCCACGGCGAGGTCTTCATGGTCGGCGCCTACGTGGGCCTGGCGCTGGCGCTCGCCGGCTTCTCGCCGTGGGTCACCCTGGCCGGCGCCATGCTCGCGGCCGCCGTGCTCGGGGTTCTCGTCGAGCGCGTCGCGTTTCGCCCGGTGCGCAACCGGGGAAGCCACGTCACGCCGCTGATCACGACGATCGCGGTCGGGCTCGTGCTGCAGCACGTGGTGGTGAAGATCTTCGGCGCCGAGCCGGTGGCCTTCCCGGCCCCCTTCGCGTCGGCGTCCCTCGCGCTCGGGCCGGTGACGCTCACGACGCTCCAGCTACTCATCCTCGGCACCTCGGTGGCGCTGATGGCGCTGCTCGAGATCTTTCTGCGCTCGACGCGGACCGGCATGGCGATCCGCGCCACCGCCGAGAACCAGACGGTCGCCGGGCTCATGGGGATCAACGTCTCGCTCGCGATCGTCATCACCTTCGCGATCGCCTCGGCGCTCGCCGGGGCAGCCGGAGTCTTGCTCGCCTGGAACTTCACCGGGCTGAGCCCGTTCTTCGGCGTCAAGGTCGGCCTCAAGGGGCTCGCGATCATGCTGCTCGGCGGGCTCGGCAACGTCACCGGCGCCATGGTCGGCGGCCTGATCGTCGGCGTCGTCGAGGTGATGAGCGTGGCCTACCTCGCGTCGTCGTACCGGGACGCGTTCGCGTTCGCGGTCATGATCCTCATCCTGATGGTGCGCCCGACCGGCCTTTTCGGCGCTCGCCTGCAGACCGGCTGAGGCCACGTGCTCTCGGATCACACCCTCTCGATCCTGATCTTCGCGGGCATCGACGTCATCATGGCGCTGTCGTTCTATCTGCCGGCGTCGGCCGGGCAGCTCTCGGCCGGCCAGGGCGGCTTCATGGCGCTCGGCGCGTACACCGCGGCCTATCTCACGGTGCAGCACGGCGCGCCGTTTCCGCTGGCGCTCGCCGCCGGCGGGCTCGTCGGTGGGCTCGTCGGGCTCGCCGTGGGCTTCCCGGCCCTGCGCTTGCGCGGGCTCTATCTGGTACTCGTCACCTTCGGATTCGGCGAGATGGTCCGCGTGCTGTTCCTGAACGCGCCGGCCTTTGGCGGACCCGGCGGCTTCGCCGGGATCCCGCCCGAGACCACCATCTGGCACGTGCTCGGCCTGCTGATCGTTCTCGTCTATTTCTTCACGCGGCTCAGCGGCTCACGCATGGGGCGCGCGTTCGCCGCGCTCCGCGACGACGAGGCGGCCGCCGAGGCGATGGGCGTGAACTCGACCTACGTCAAGCTCGCGGCCTTCGCGGCCGGCGGCGTGATCGCCGGGCTCGGCGGGGCGCTCTACGCGCACTACACACTCTTCATCGATCCGGAGGCATTCGGCGTCGGACGGTCGCTCTTCGTGATGCTCTACGCCGTCTTCGGCGGCCTCGCGAGCTTCTGGGGCGCCGTCGTGGGCGCGACGATCCTCTCGATACTTCCCGAGCTCCTGCGCTGGGTGAAGGACTGGCGCGAGATCTTCTACGGGCTCCTCGTGCTGATCATGATGCTCGTGCGGCCGCAAGGGTTGCTCGACCCGACCTTGCTGGCCCGGCTCTCCCTGCGCGGTGAGCGCGCCGCTGCTCGCGGTTGACGGGCTCTCCCGGATCTTCGGGAAGCTCGTCGTCCTCTCGAAGCTCGATCTCACGGTCGAGGCCGGCGGGATCCACGCAATCATCGGACCGAACGGCGCCGGCAAGACGACCTTTTTCAACCTGGTGACGGGCGCGCTCAGCGCCGACGCCGGGCACATTCGCTTCGACGGAAGCGAGATCGGCGACCTTCCCGCGTATCGGCGCACCGCGCTCGGCATCTGCCGGACCTTCCAGAACATCCGCCTCTTCGGCTCGATGACGGTGCTCGAGAACGTGCTGCTCGGGCTCCACTGCCGGACTCACGGCGGCCTCCTGTCCCCACTGTTCGGCGTCCCCTTCCGACCGTCGAGCGCCGAGACGAGCGCGCGGGCGCGAGCCGAGGAGATCCTGGAGCTGGTGGGGCTCGCGGCGCGCGCCCGCCAGCCGGCGATCGAGCTGCCGTACGGCGAGCAGCGACGGCTCGAGATCGCGCGGGCACTCGCCAGCGCGCCCAAGCTTCTCCTGCTCGACGAGCCGTCCGCCGGGATGAACACACAGGAGACGCTCGAGCTCGAAGCCCTGATCGTGCAGGTCAACCGCCGCGGCGTGACGATTTTGTTGATCGAGCACAAGATGTCGCTCGTCATGAAGCTCTCGAAGGTTGTGACCGTGCTCAACTTCGGGCAGAAGATCGCCGAGGGTCCACCGGCTTTCGTCCAGCGGGATCCTCGAGTCATCGAGGCTTATCTTGGTGGCGAATAGCACTTGGATCAGTCGCTGCGGGCACGCTGGCGGAGCGCTTGAGGCGGGCGGGGCCTGTCATCGGGGTGCCCCCGGGCCGGCGGGCTCCGTCACCCGCTCGCCCGATTCGCGGCTCTTCGAGCTGCGGGCGGGACGAGGGGGTCCCACTCCGCCCGCCGACCCGGGAGCACCCCGATGCCACCCGCCCGTCTCCCCGTTCCATCAGCGCGCGCTGCTTCTCCATCCGCGATTCGCAAATCATGCAGCCTAGCTCCGGCGCGCTGTTGGAGGTGGAGGATCTGCACGTGAGTTATGGGCGGATTCGGGCCGTGCAGGGTGTGAGTCTATCCGTGCCTGAGGGGACCGTCGTGGCGTTGATCGGGGCGAATGGGGCGGGAAAGTCGACTTTGCTGCGGGCGATCTCTGGGATCGTGCGGCCGCGCCGGGGCGTTGTGCGCTTTCGCGGCGAGAACCTCGTAGGACTGCCGGTGCATCAGATCGTTCGGCGGCGGGTGATCCACGTGCCCGAGGGGCGGGGGATGCTGGCGCGCATGACCGTGCTCGAGAACCTTCGGATCGGCGGGTTCGCGCGGCGAGACCGCGCGGACATGACCGGAGAGATGGAGCGAATCTTCGCCCTCTTTCCGGTGCTGGGCGAGCGCCGCGGGCAGCCGGCGGGCAGTCTGAGCGGCGGTGAGCAGCAGATGCTCGCCATCGGCCGCGCAATGATGGCGGGACCGCGGCTCTTGATGCTCGACGAGCCCTCGCTCGGCCTGGCGCCCCTCATCGTGCGTGAGATCTTCCGGATCATCCCTCGCCTCACCGCCGAGGGCACCGCGGTGCTGCTCGTGGAGCAGAACGCGCGCATGGCGCTGCAGTGCGCGGCGCACGCATACGTGCTGCAGACCGGGCAGGTCGTGCTCTCCGGCCCCGCGGCGGATCTGCTCGCCACGCCGGAAGTCCAGCGCGCGTACCTCGGTACGGGCGAGGCGTCGTGACCTTCCAGGACAAGGTACGGCGGCTCTCGGACCTCTATCGAGCGTTCAATCGGCGCGAGATCGACCGGGTCCTGGCAGCCCTGAGCCCTGCCGTCCGGTGGCCGAACGTGCTCGAGAAGAGCGAGCTTCGCGGGCACGCGGCGGTCCGAGCATACTGGCTGAAGCAGCTCGAAACGATCGAGCCGCACGTGGAGCCCGTCGAGTTCGAGGAGCGTCCGGACGGCGTCGCCGTACGGGTGCGGCAGGTCGTCACGGTCAAGGCGACGGGTCAGGTCACCGAGTCGAGCGTCACGCACACGTACGCGTTCGACGATAGCCTCGTGACATCCATGGTGGTCTCATAGCCGGAGACCGCGATGCCGGATCTGGCATTCTTCGTGTTTCTCGTCACCGACGGGGCGCTGGCCGGATCCATCTACGCCCTCGTCGCCCTGGCCTTCGTGGTGGTCTACAAGGCCTCTCGCATGATCAACTTCGCGGTCGGCGAGTGGACGATGCTGGGCGCGCGGACGACCGCTGCCGCGAGCCACATGTTCGGCCTGGGCCTCGCCGGGGCGATCGGCGTCGGCTGCGCGGCCATGGTCGCCGTGGCACTCCTCTTCAACCAGGTCGTGCTGCGCCCTCTGCGGCGTCGATCCTTGCTCTCGCTGATCATGCTCACGATCGGCGTCGGCATGTTCATGCGGGCCTCCGCAACGGTCGTCTTCGCGGGCATCCCGTCCCGGATCGCGTCGCCGTTTCCGCTCGAGCCGCTCGTGGTGGGCGGCCTGCCGGTCTCGATCGACAAGATCGCCGCCGCCGCGATCGCGGCCGCGTGCATCGCCGCCCTCAGCTGGTTCTTCCACGGCAGCCGCACCGGGCTCGCGCTGCGCGCGGTGGCCAGTGATCAGCAGGTCGCGCTGGCCGTCGGGATCGACCTCCATCGCCACTTCGCGATCACCTGGGGCCTGGTGGGCGTCCTCTCGGTGCTCGCCGGCACGCTCTGGAGCTTCACGTCGGGCGGCGGCTTCGGCATCGAGCTCCTCGGCTTCAAGGTGTTCCCGATCGTGATCCTCGGCGGGCTCGACAGTCTTCCGGGCACCATCATCGGCGCGTTCGTCGTCGGCATCCTGGAATCACTCGTGGCCGGCTACCTGGATCCGATCGTCGGGGGCGGGTTCAGCCACGTCGCGTCGTACCTGGTGCTGATCGCGACGTTGTTCGTACGCCCGTGGGGGCTCTTCGGTCGACAGGAGGTCGAGCGAGTCTGACTCCAGCCGATTGCCGGCCCAGCCGTCAGGTCTCGAAAACCCGGTAGCCGCGCGCGTCACTCTGCGCGCCGTCCTTGTAGTTGACGATCCGCTTGGGCGAGGCGTGAGTGCCGAGGAGGCGGAGCACCTCGTCGCCTACCACGCGGAAGCTGTGCGGCACCTGGGGCGGGATCGCGATCGTGTCGCCCTTACGGAGCGTCACCTTCGCGTCCTCGCGGCCGTCCACCCACGCCTCGGCCACACCGTCCAGGATGTGCAGGACCTCCATGTAGGGATGCGAGTGAACGGGCGCCACGTAGCCGGGTTGAGAAGTCTGGATGCCCGTCCGGATCGGCGTGGTCCCTTCGTCGTCGCCGAGGATCAGCTGGTAGATCGCGTCCGGTCCGAACTTCACGACCTCGGTCTCGTCGAGGCGAACGACCTTCAGCTCGTCCATTGGTCCCTCCATGGTGTTCTCGGCAGTCTCGCCCAGGTGGGGAGGCGAGCGCAAGCTGTGCCATGATAGGCGCATGGCGCTGACCGCCGAGATCGTCAAAGCGAAGGCGCGCGAGCTCGGCGCCGATGGCGTCGGCATCGCCGACGCCGCCGTGCTCAACGCCCACCCTCCGGACGCCGCCTATCCGCAGATCCCGGTGCGGGTCTCGCCCGAGATCAAGAGCTGCGTCGCCTTCTTCAAGCGCATTCCGGCCGGCGCCTTCCGCGCGCGTGACAACGCGTGCATCCACCACGTCGATCAGCTCGTGCTGCGCGAGATGGACCGCGTCGGTTACCGGATCGCGCGCTTCCTCGAGGAGCACGGTCACTGGGCGTTCCAGACGGCGGCGCAGGAAACCGTCTGGGAGATGAAGAGCGCGAGCTACGGCTATCTCTCGACGCGCCACGTCGCGATCGAGGCCGGCCTGGGCACGATCGGCTTCGAGCTGAATCTGCTCACGAAGGAAGCGGGGCCGCGCTGCTACACGACCGTCGTTCTCACCGATGCGGTGCTCGAGCCCGACGGCAAGCTCACCGAGCAGCTCTGCATCGGCGAGCCGTGCTCGCGCTGCCTGTATTCCTGTCCCCCCGACGCCGTCCAGCACTGGGGGCTCGACAAGCGCCGCTGCGCCACGTTCGCGCAGGAGTTCGGCTTCTCGACGATCCTGCGTGTCTTCAGCGGGCTCGTCGGTCAGGAAGGCGCCGAAGCCAAGCTCGGGACGCTCGCGGGTCACGAGTGGTTCGGCATCTGGCAGGGCTTGCTGCGCGTGGTCGGCGCGTTCGGCGACTGCCCGCGCTGTCTCGCCGTCTGTCCCGTCGGCGACGACTACAACCGGTTCCTCAAGGACGCCCAGCGCGAGATTCCCGAAAAGACCGACGAGAAGGTCGCGCGGGCGCGCCAGCTGCTCGGCATCAGGAAGCGGGGCGAGCCGATCCGCGGCATGGCCGATGGGCGCGTGCGCTGGATCGGCGAGGATGGCTATCGCCCGCCGGCCCGGCGTGCCGGAAGTCACGCGTGAGCCTCACTGCGGCGGCGGTCAAGGCAAAGGCGAAGGCGCTCGGCGCGGATCTCGTCGGCATCGCGCGTGGCGAGGTGCTGGATCACCATCCGCCCGACCCGGCGCGCCCGCAGACGCCGAGCCGCATCACGCCCGACGATGCGAAGTCGGTCGTCGTCCTGGCGCGCCGCCTCCTCACCGGGATCAACCGTCTGCGTGGCCACGACGATCGACACAAGCAGTACTCGACCGAGCTCGTCCTGACCGACCTCGAGGAGATCGAGCTGAAGCTCGTCTACTTCCTGGAGGACGCGGGCTTCCCATCGATCACGATACCGCCCGTGCATTTCGACCCGCGTCAGTACGATCCCAAGGGCGACACGCGCGGTCCGCTCTCGCTCACCCACGCGGCGGTGGAGGCCGGGCTCGGCACGCTGGGCTTGAATCTCATGCTGCTCACGCCCGAGTACGGCCCGCGGATCATGCTCGGCGCGGTGCTCACGAGCGCCGATCTCGAGCCCGACCGGCCGATCGCCGAAGCGCTGTGTCTCGGCGAACCGTGCGGCCGCTGCCTCCTCGCCTGCCCCGCCGACGCGATCGGCCAGTGGACGCTCGACAAGGAGCGCTGCGCCCCGCTCGCGTCGCCCTACGGGTTCACCTACCTCATGGGCCACGTCGAGCGCCTGGTGAAAGCGCCGCGCGACGCGCAGCTCGCCCTCCTGAAGTCGAAGGAGTCGTTCATGAGCTGGCAATCGATCCTGCGCGGCGTGGGCGTCTATTCGGGCTGCACGCGCTGTGTCGATGTCTGCCCGGTGGGGCGCGACTATGACGCGCACCTGCGCGACGCGCAGGAGGAGATCGCCGAGCGCACGCCCGAGAAGGAGCGCCGCCTGGCGGAGATGGCGCGCCGGCGCGAGTCGGGCGACCGCGGCCCGTACTACGCGCGCTCGGCGCGCTGGATCGGTGGCGCCTGACCTTCAGCGGACGAGCGCAGGGACTGCGATCGTCAAGCTCGGGAAAGGCGGGAGTGGACCGCGATCAGTGCCGCCGAGGCGCGCCGCCATCTGAAAAACGCCCCCCGTCAACGTAGAGGCTTCGATACTCGGCATCGCGGGGTCCACGATCCAGTAGTGTGCGATTCCATGTCGCGCATAGAGCTGAAGCTTGGCGCCACGATCAACTTGGGCGGTTGAGCGCGACACGATCTCGACGGCGAGTGTCGGAGGCCCTTCGATACCCCGTGCGGTGGCGAGCGAGGACCGCGCAGAGTCCAGAAAGATCAGATCGGGCTGGACGACAGTCGTCTCGCTGAGAGGCTCATGGTGAACCCGCTCACTCGCGAGCTCCTGCCCATGCGCCTGATGCTAGCCGGCGCGACCGGGAGGAACTGGGCTCCCGCGCTCCTATCTTCCTGAGGCTCGCGCGCTCACTCGCCGCGCCTCACGCGAACGGATCGTCCTCCGCCCCCTCGCGCCACACGTACTCCATGTTCCGCGCCGACGTGAGCGCCATCTCGCGGCCGTGAAGGCGCGCGATGAGGCTCAACGCCATGTCGATCCCGGCTGATACGCCCGACGAGGTCAGCACGTTGCCGTCGTCGACCCAACGCGCCTTGCGCTTCCAGAGGACGCGCGGCCCCTGCTGGGTCACCCAGTCCCAGGCGATCTTGTTCGACGTGGCGGGCCGGCCGTCGAGCAAGCCGGTGCGCGCGAGCAGGGCCGAGCCGGTGCAGACCGTGGTCGTGATGCGGGCGCGCCGGCTCGCGGCCGCGAGGCGCTCGAGGAAGGCCAGGTCGGCGACGGCTTTCCGCGAGCCGAAGCCGCCGGGGATCAAGAGAATGTCGTAGTCGGGGGCCTTCTCGAAGCTCCACTCGGCCCAGCTCGCGGGGCCTTCCCCGGCCTTGACTTTCCCGGCCTCGCTCGCCATCGAAAAGACCTCGAACAGGGGGCGCCGGGTGCCGTCGGGCTGCACGGTCCGGCACGAGGCGAACGCCTGGACGGGTCCGTAGACGTCCAGGACGGTGAAGCCTTCGAAGAGCGCGACGGCGACGCGTTGAAGCGCGGGCGCGGTGGTCATGAGATCTCTCCCAGGAGCGGGGCCTTCGCCTTGGCGTAGGTCAGCTTCTCCGTGATGCGGCCGTTCTTGACGTGCAAGATGTCGAGGCCCCGCCACGCCGCCGGGCCGCGCTTGGTCTCGAGCGTGCAGAGCCACCGGATCAGCGCTTTGCCCTCGATGGCGTCCACGAAGAGGTCCTCGGTGTTGAAGCGCAGCTTGCCGTAGTCGCCGCGGAACTGGGGCACGAAGGCCGCCCGGATCGCCGCCGCGCCGCGGTTGATCGTCCCGTTGAACTCGTCGTAGATCGCGTCCTCGGCCATGAACGCCATCACGCCGTCCAGGTCGTCGCGGTTGAACGCCTCCGTGAAGCCGACCACCAGATCCACGAGCTTCTCGCGTTCCATGCTCGTCTCCTCGTCCCACGGGGCCGGCCCGTCACCTCAGAGCCGCCGTGTCTATCCGCCGCCCGCGACGATACCGCCTCGGCTCGGTTACCGCCAGCCCTCGCCGCCCGGAGAAGGGGCGGTCGCACGGGGTCTTACGCGCTCACGGGTTCGGCATGCGAAGATTCTTTCTGGGAGGTGCTGACATGGCAGGAGCGCAGTCGGGTCCCGGCTTCTTCGAGACGGTCAACATCTACTTCGACAAGGCGGCTGCGCTCACCGACTACCCGCAGGGGCTCCTCGAGCAGATCAAGGCGTGCAACGCCGTCTACGCCATTCAGTTCCCGATCCGGCGAAACGGCGGCTACGAGGTCGTCAGCGCCTGGCGAGCCCAGCACAGCCACCACCGCCTGCCCGTCAAGGGCGGCATTCGCTACGCGCCCACGGTCGACGAGGACGAGGTCAAGGCGCTCGCCGCGCTGATGACCTACAAGTGCGCCATCGTCGACGTGCCGTTCGGCGGGGCCAAGGGCGGCGTGCGGATCGACACCAAGAAGTACACGGTGCAGGAGCTCGAGCAGATCACCCGTCGCTACACCTCCGAGCTGATCAAGAAGAACTTCATCGGCGCCGGCATCGACGTCCCCGCACCCGACTACGGCACGGGCCCGCGCGAGATGGCGTGGATCTACGATACGTACTCGGCGTTCTACCCGGGCTCGATCGACGCGATGGCCTGCGTCACCGGCAAGCCCGTGACCCAGGGCGGGGTCCGCGGCCGGGTCGAGGCGACGGGCCGCGGCGTCTTCTTCGGGCTTCGCGAGGTGTGCGATCAGGCCGACGACATGAAAGCGCTCGGACTCTCTCGCGGGCTCGAAGGCAAGCGTGTCATCGTGCAGGGGCTCGGCAACGTCGGCTACCACACCGCGAAGTTCTGTCAGGAGGCCGGCTGCCTCATCGTGGGACTTTCGGAGCGCGAGGGCGGCATCTATCGCCCCGAAGGACTCGACGTCGACGCGGTCCTCGCGTTCCAGAAAGAGACGCGCTCGATCGTGAACTTCCCGGGCGCGCGGAACATCACACCGACCAACCTGACCCTGGAGGCCGACTGCGACATCCTGATCCCGGCCGCGCTCGAGGGTCAGCTCACCCAGAAGAACGCGCCGAACATCCGGGCGAAGATCGTGGCGGAGGCGGCGAACGGCCCGACGACCGCCGAGGCCGAGAAGATCCTGCTGGACCGCGGAGTGCTGATCGTGCCCGACATCTATCTCAACGCCGGCGGCGTCACGGTCTCGTACTTCGAATGGATCAAGAACCTGTCGCACGTCCGCTTCGGCCGGGTCGGCAAACGGTTCGAGGAAGCCGCCTTCGATCGCATGCTCTCGGCCGTCGAGAAGGCGACGGGCCGGTTCTTCCCGCCGGAGGAGCGCCTGAAGATCGCGCGCGGCGCCGACGAGATCGACCTGGTCAACTCCGGGCTCGAGGAAACGATGATCAGCGCGTACCATCAGATCCACGAGCTATGGAAGTTCACGCGGGCCGACGATCTCCGGACCGCCGCGTTTCTCAACGCGCTGAAAAAGGTCGCCGCGACCTATCTC
This sequence comes from Candidatus Rokuibacteriota bacterium, assembly GCA_003221615.1. GTDB lineage: Bacteria > Methylomirabilota > Methylomirabilia > Rokubacteriales > CSP1-6 > AR31. Next base: position 28,664 of record QHSQ01000040.1, read on the forward strand.
GAGCTCGGCATCTTCCCGTGAGCGAGCCCGCCCGCGCGCGCACGTTCGGCGCATAGCAGCAGACCTCGTGAGCAAGGACTCCGACACCCCCGAGTACGGCCGCCTCAGTCTCTTCCGCGATCCCGCCGGCCTCGATGGCGAGCGGGCGCGCGAGCTGGCGTTTCGCAACCTCGAGACGCGCGGCAAGTCTCCAGACGAGGTCGCGGCGCGTGCCGAATACCTCGACCTCCTCGGGATCCGGCCGGGGCAGCAGGTCCTCGACGTGGGCTGCGGGAGCGGGGTAGTCACCCGCGACATGGCACGGCGGGTGTCGCCGGGGGGCCGTGCGATAGGCCTCGATCCCAGCGCGGAGTTTCTCACGATCGCTCGCGAGCTGGCGCGAGACTCCCACCCGGACCGCGCGCTCATCCGCCGCGTCGTCGCCGCGTTCTCGGATCACGCCGCCGTCGATGGCTGGCTCGTGCGCCGTCTTCCGGGACTGCTCAGTCAAGCCGGGCTCCAGCACGTCGCGACCCGCGCCTTTCTGCCCCTCGAGCGGGAGCCGGACGGGTTCTATGGACGGGCTGCCGTACGGGCGGCCGACGTGGCGGCCCAGACCGGGGCGATCACCGAGTCCGAGCGCGAGGGTTGGCTCGCTGCGCTCCGCGCCGAGCAGGCCGCCGGCAACTTTCTCGGCGGCCGCGTCCACATTTTTTGCTGGGGCGTCAAGCCTTGACCGACATCGGGGGTGAGCTCGAGGCCTTAGACCACTACCCCGTCCACTCGTACTTCTTCGCCGATTTCTCGTTCAGCTCGGTACCCCAGCCCGGTGCGGTCGGGATCTTCATGTGGCCGTCCGCGATCTCGGGCAGCGCCGTGAAGAGCTCGTCGCGATAGGGCGTCTGCTCTGGATCGCTCTCCATGATCCGCACGTTCGACACCGAGGCGCAGAGGTTGAGGCTCTGGAACGTGCTGAGGTGGCCGTTGTAGTTGTGGGGCGCGATGTTGAGCTCGAACGTTTCGGCGAGGTCGGCCACTTTCTTCGCCGCCGAGAAGCCCTGCCACTGCACGTCCACCTTCACCACGTCCATCGCGTGCAGCTCGAAGTACGGCCGGTACTGTCTGATCGTTTGAAGCTGCTCGCCCGAGCAAATCGGCGCGCGCACCGACGATTTCAGCTGGGCCAGCGCGTGCGGGTCCTGGTTGTCGATCTCGAGCCAGAAGAGGTCGTAGGGTTCCAGCGCTCGGCCCACGCGGATCGCCTCGCTCGGCTTGAAGTTGACGTTGATGTCCAGGCAGATGCCGACGTCCGGACCGACGGCGTCGCGCATCGCCGCGATCTGCGCCACCGACTGCTTGACGATGTCGCGCGACGCCACCTGATCGTGCGGGCCGAGCCGCCCTTGTGAGATGGCGCGCGCCGGCTCACCCGGCCAGATGATGTTGGTCTTGAACGCGGTGTAGCCGCGAGCCGGCGCCTCGCGCGCCGCGTCGGCGAGATCTTGCAGGGTCTTGAGCGGCTTCACGCCGAGGAGCTTCCAGTTGTTGGCGCGGTACGTCGCCAGGTGCGACCAGTACACCCACTGGCGCTCGCGGTGCGGCCCGCCCATGAGCTTGTAGACCGGCACGCCCAACGCCTTGCCAGCCAGATCCCACAGCGCCAGCTCGATCCCGGCGATCGCCTGCTGGGTCGCACCGTAGGGCGCCTGGCGGACGGCGCGATAGAGATCGACGTAATGCTTCTCGACGGCCGTCGGATCCTTGCCGATCAGGCGATGACCGAGGTCTTGCACCAGACCGACCAGGCCGCGCGTGATCCCGTCCGACCCGAACTCGCTGTAGCCGGTGAGTCCCGCGTCGGTGCGGATCGCGCAGAAGTGCCACGGGCGCGGCGGCGTGAAACCGTTGGACACGACGAACGTCTCGATCCCGGTGATCTTCATGTCTGTCCTTTCATAATCGCGCCTCGGCTTCAGTCGAGCCGCGGGTTGAACCCCTTGACCGAGACGTACGGGTCGGGCCACGGCAGGTCCCATCCCTGCTCGTACGCGGCGTGCCGCGTCCAGTAGGGATCGTAGAGATGGCCGCGGGCGAGCACGCAGAGGTCGGCGCGGCCCGCGGCCAGGATGCTGTTGACGTCGTCGTACGAGGCGATGCCGCCCACCGTCATCGTCGGGATCTCGGCCTCGCCGCGGATTCGATCGCTGAACGGCGTCTGGTAGAGCCGGCCGTACGCGGGCCTCTGATCGGGTACGGTCTGGCCGGTCGAGACCGTCACGATGTCGCAACCGTGCTCGCGGAGCCTACGCGCGAAAGCCACGGCCTCGTCGAAGTCGAGCCCTCCTTCGGCCCAGTCGGTCGCGGAGATCTTCGCCGACATCGGTCGGTCCGACGGCCAAACGGCGCGAGCCGCGTCGAAGACCTCGAGGGGGTACCGCGCGCGATTGTCCGGGGAGCCGCCGTACGCGTCGGTCCTCGCGTTCGTCAGCGGCGAGATGAAGCTCGCCAGCAGATAGCCATGGGCCATGTGGAGCTCGAGCATGTCGAAGCCCGCCTGCTCGGCCATGCGCGCCGCGCTCACGAACTGACCGCGCACCCGGTCCATGTCGGCGCGGTCCATCGCCTTCGGGACCTGGCTGTAGGGATGGTACGGGAGCGCCGAGGCGGAGATGAGCGGCCAGTTGCCGTCGGAGAGCGGCTCGTCCATCCCTTGCCACAGAAGTCGGGTCGAGCCCTTGCGGCCGGCGTGGCCCAACTGGAGCGCGATGCGCGCCGGGCTGGCCGCGTGGACGAAGTCGACGATCCGCTTCCAGGCGGCGACGTGCTCGGGCTTGTACATGCCGGTGCAGCCCGAGGTGATCCGCCCCTCGCGGCTCACATCGGTCATCTCCGCGACGACGAGCGCCGCGCCCCCGACCGCGCGCGAGCCCAGATTCACGAGATGCCAATCGCCGGGCGTCCCGTCCTGGGCCGAGTACTGGCACATCGGCGAGACCACGATGCGGTTCGAGAGCAACATCTCGCGCAGGCGGAACGGCGTGAACATCGGAGGCGGCGGTGGGGCGGCGGGGATCGCGACCCGGCTTTGCCGCTCGGCGCGCGAGGCGAACCATCGATCGACCTCGGTCACGAAGCCGGGATCGCGGCGTTTCAAGTTGTCGTGGGTCACCCGCAGGCTCCGCGTCAGGAGGCTCATCGCGAACTGGATCGGCTCGAGGCGGCCGTGATACCGCTCGGCGTCCTCGAACCACTCGAGGCTCACCTGTGCCGCGCGCTGCAGGCGCTCGACCTCCGGGCGCCGGTCTTCCTCGTACGCGGCCAGCGCCTTGGCGACCTCGCCGTGGCGCTGGAGCGCGCGCGCCAGCGCGATCGCGTCCTCGAGCGCCAGCTTCGTTCCCGAGCCGATCGAGAAGTGCGCCGTGTGCGCGGCGTCGCCGACCAGCACGACGTTGCGGTGACGCCAGCTCCCGTTGCGGACCGTCGGGAAATTCCGCCAGAGCGAGCGGTTCTTCAGGAGGCGATGCCCCTTCAGCTCTTCGGCGAAGAGTCGCTCGCAGAAGGCCAGCGTCTGGTCCTCGTCCGCGTGATCGAGACCGGCGCGCCGCCACGTCTCCTCGGTCGCCTCGAGGATGAACGTGGACATCGAGGCGTCGTACCGATAGGCGTGCACGCGCCAGAGGCCGTGCGGGCTTTCCTTGAAGAGGAACGTGAACGCCGGGTACGGAAACGTCGTGCCGAGCCAGACGAACTTGTTGGGCCGCCAGTCGATCTGCGGCCGGAAGTGCTCGGCGTACCGGCTGCGGACGACGCTGTTGACGCCGTCGGCGGCCAGCACCAGATCGGCGTCGGCATACACCGCGAGGTCGCTGACGTCCTGCTGGAACTCGAGCCGGACGCCCAGCTCGGCGCAGCGGCGCTGCAGGATGTCGAGCAGGACCTGGCGTGACATCCCGGCGAAGCCGTGGCCCGTCGAGGTCAGCACCTCGCCGCGGTAGTGGATGTCGATGTCGTCCCAGTGAGCGAAGTGACTCGTGATCTCCGCGTGGCTCTCGCGATCGGCCTCGGCCACGTGCTCGAGCGTGGCGTCGGAGAACACGACACCGAACCCGAAGGTGTCGTCGGGCCGGTTCCGCTCGACGACGGTGATGTCGTGGGCGGGGTCCGACTTCTTCATCAGCAGGCTGAAGTAGAGCCCGGCCGGGCCGCCCCCGATCGCGACGATCCTCATCGCCTCGATTCTAAGGCCAGTCAGCCGAGGTTCACGTCGCGAGCTTCAGCTTCTGAATTTCGCCCCGATTCGCGCGGCCTTTTCGCGCGCCGCCGAGATCGCCGGGGACCATTCATCATCGGCGTGGGATGAGTCCTCTCAGGACTCTGTGCCATCGCGGGGCTCGGGGCGAGGCCTGCCACCGCCATGGCCTGAAGGAAGCGTCGACGGTCGGCGATGCTCACTTCACGAGCCTGATCGCCTGCGTCACCGTCTTCAAGACGGGGAACTGCTCCTCGTGCCACGCGACCACGAAATCGCCGCTCGGCGCCACCGCGACGTCCGGTGCGTAGGCCTTGATGGCCTGCGACAGCGCCTGCGGCGCGCTGAGCGTCCGCCCTCCGTCGGTTGAGTAGCGCAGCAGGACACGCCGCCGGACGGCGGTCGCCTCCTCCCAGACGATCGCGACGTGTCCCGCCGGATCGGCGGCGAGCCGCACCTGGTCGGGGATGTATCCGGCCGCGGTGTTGAGGCGCGAGGGCGCCGCGAAGCGGAGCCCGTCCGGGCTGGCGGCGAAGAGCATGCGCGGCTGCCCCTCGGCCGTCTCGGTGTACCAGGCCAGGTAGACGCGACCACGGCCATCCATCGCCACGCTCCCCCCGCGATGCGGGCAGGCATTGATCTTCCAGCGATCGGCGTGCACGAGCCCCGCCAGACTGAAGGAGCGAGCGCCGTCACGCGAGAGCCCGACCACCATGTCGCGGATGCTGCCCGGGAACACCTTGCGCCACGCCACCGCGACGGTGTCGCCCGGACCCGCCGCGACGTCGATGCGACAGCACACGCACGTCTCACCCTCGTCGAGCTTCAGCGTCTTCTCGACGCGCGATCCGCGCTCCGTGATTCGAGCCAGGTACGTACCCGCCGTGCTCGGACCGTCCCGGCTGTCGATCCAGGACACGATGACGGTGCCGTCGGGCGCGACACCGAGGCCCTCGAACGAGTGGGAGATCGGACGGTCCTCGTTCACCCGCAGGGGACTCTCGAATGTCCTGCCGCCGTCGAGCGAGCGCGACAGGCGGAGATCCGAGGCGAAGAGCCCGCCCTCGGGGACCGGCTTGGCCGACGACCACGAGACGTAGACTTCACCGCCGGGGCCCAGCGCCAGGCCGGGCGGCTGGTGCAGCGAGTCGGCGAACAGCCCGTCGGGGTTGACGCGCACCGGCTTGGGCGCGCTCCCGAGCTGCGCGACGAAGAGGTTGTGGTCGTGGCCTTGCTGGGCGATCCAGGCGACCACGGTCTTGCCGTCACGCGTGACGGCCACGGCCGGAGCCGAGACGTGCGCCTCGTGGGGCTTGTCGAAGACCGTCAGCTCTTGCCGGGGGGCCAGCGCGGGTCCGGCGGCATGAGCCGGGGGCGCCACGAGAAGAACGGCGAGCGCGGCGGCGACGAGAACTCTCATTTGAACCTCCAGCTCACGCCGCCGTAGAAGGCACGGCCGTCTCCCGGCTCGAAGAACCGTCCGTTCGCGTTGTCCACGACCACGGACGAGACGTAGCTCTGGGCGGCGAGGTTGCGCGCCTCGAAGTACACGCTCAGGTTGGTCGGTTTGTGATCGTACCCCACGCGGACGTTACCCAGCGCGTAGCTCGGCGTGCGCACGGTGTTCTCGCTGTTGACGAAGTAGCCGGTCGGCACCCACTCGACATTCGGCGCGATCCAGAAGCCCGAGAGATGGTCGTAGCGCAGCTCACCGCGAACGAAGTGACGGGGCGCACCCGGCAAATCATTGTTGTTAAAGGTCGGATCGTCGACGAAAACGAAGCGCGAATAGGTGTAGGCGACGCGGGCGGTCAATGCGTCGCCCGTGGCGCCCAGACCCATACTCTTGGCGGCGTCCCGGACGAGCACGACGTCGGCGCCGGCCTCCACGCCCGTGTGCCGCGAGCGATCGATGTTGGTGAAGCGCGGGATCGTGAACGGCGCGAAGGGGAACGGCTGAACGTTCACGTTACGGATCTCGTCCCAGAGCTCGATGTCGTACAGCGCGACGTCCCACGTGACACGGTTGCCGAGCGTTCCGCGGGTGCCCACCTCGAACTGCCAGGCCTTCTGCGCCTTGAGCTCGTTCAGCTCGCCGCCGATCTGGCCCGGCGCCGTCAGCTCGAGCACCAGCGGCGGCTCGTACGACCGGCTCGCGTTGGCGAACACCTGCCCCGTCGGCGCCACCTTCCAGACGAAGCCGAGCTTCGGGACGAACGAGAAGAAGTCCACCGAGTCGGACTGGTTGCCGTCGCTCAGGAAGCGGTCACGGACCTCGCGGACCGCGTATTGCGCGCGGCCCCCGACGACCGCCGTGAAGGTCGGCACGATATCGAACTGGTCCTCGGCGTAGGCGCCGACGTTCGTCGCGATGTTGATCTGATTCTTGGTCAGGGCTCCGCGATGCCCGCTGAGGTTCTGGAGGTTTCCGTTCCTGACGGAACTGGACGACGCTCGGATCTTGCTGTCGCGGATTGCTCCGGAACTCCTGCAGGGTGAGGGAGCCGGGCAGCTCTTCCTCGCTGTGGGTGTACCCGAGATCGAGGCGAATGGTGGTGCCGCCCGGGAGCGCGTAGCCGAAGGTGGCGTAGGCGCGCCGGCGTACCTGCTCGCTGTGATCGCGGTACCCGTCGAGCTCGGTGTCGGCGAACGCCGCGTAGATGTCGACCGGGCCATAGACCTGCCCCGTCCCGATGTAATTTTTCAGGAAGCCAAACGAGCCGGCCTCGCTGCGCAGCTCGACGCGGCCCGCGTCGTAGCCGGTCTTGGTGACGAGGTTGATCGCTCCGCCCAGCGTGTACCCGCCATACGCGAGCGCGTTGGCGCCTTTGTAGATCTCGATGCGTTTGGTCGTCAGGAGCTCGAGGGACTCGAAGTCGCTGAACCCATCGGCCTGTCCGTAGATGAAGCCATCGATGAGGACGTTGATGCCGCGCAGGTGAAAGTTGTTACGGAGTCCGGAGCCTCGAATCGAGAGCTGGCTCTCGTCGGCGGCGCCGAAGCGCGGACGGATCATGACGCCCGGCACGAAGTCGAGCACGTCCTTGAGGTTGGCCCCACGCGTCTGCTCGATCGTCGTCTGGTCGATGACCGCGGTGCCGCCGGGAACGCGCGAGAGCTCCTCGCTGGCCTCCTGGTCGGTGCGCGTGCGGTCCGCCGGCACGCGGACGCCCTCGACCACGACCGGCTCGAGCCTGGGGGGCGCCTGTTGCGTCGGGGGCGCGGTCGGTTGCTGAGCCATGGCTGGTACGGCGAGGAGCACGACGAGCATCGACACGACGATTCGCATAGAGGCTCCTATCGAAGGCGAAATTCCACGGGGAGTAGCACCCATATACCGACCGCTTCAGCTCCGCGTCTGGCCGGCTCGAAGTGCCAGCGCTTGACGGCTTCGGCTGCTGCGTTGTCGAGGTCGGGATGGCCGGCGGAGTCGTGAATCAGCACCTCCGTAACGCGTCCGTCGGCGGCGACGTAGACACGCAAGGTCGTCATTCCCTGGATCCCCATGCGCCGCGCGCTACTCGGGTATGACGGACGCACCTGGTAGCCGCCGCGGGGAATCGCCGTCTTGGTGATGCCGTCGGAGGGAATCGTCGCGACGCTCTTCGGCGGAGGCTCAGTACCCATATTCGATCCGCCTCGGCCCGTGTCGATCGGTAGCTGGACGGCGGACGAGCCCCCCGCGACCTCGAGCGACGTCGCGGGAGCCGGCACTGTGGCGGGCTCCCTCGCGGCCTCAGAGGCCGGAGGCGGAGGGACCGGCGGCGGAGTCTCGACGGCTTCCTTCTCCGCAATGGGCACTGGCATCGGCATCACTATGGGCTTCGGCAACGTGAGCTTCGCGGGCTTGGGCCGGGCCGGCGCGGGAGCGCCGGGCGCCGGAGCGTCGACGAGGCGAGGCGATTCGCTCAGGGTCAGGTCGGCGATGAGAACCGCGGGCACTTTGGGCATGACGAGGTCGCGACCGATGGCGATCGCGGCACCGACGAGCGCCACGTGAATCAGGCACGACACGCCGAGGGTCGTGCAGCGGTGCAGCGATACTACCTTCGCCATGAGCCCGCGAAATCCGCCTCTCGCTTGGTTGAATGTGGAGCGAATCAGGACCCGGACACGCCGGGTCTGCGCACGGAACGAATGCGAGCTAAGCGGAGATCGGAGGGGCGCGACCCTGATGGGCCGCGAGGCTCGACGCGTCGAAGCTGAGCTGCTGCGGAAGGACGACCCGCTCCTGGGAAGTCAGGACGAGGTGTTCTTGTGTCGTGCCGTCGACCTGGGTTCCGGCGAGATGGGCGGTCGCGGCCGCCACGGAACACGTCGGCCCTGAACGGAGATCGTCGAGATGACGGAGATCGTTGAGGTGGTGAACCGAATGAACGCCGTTCTCGAACGCGAACAGTCCCAGGATCAGGACGACCGCCAGCGCGAGCGCGCGGCGCGGGCGGCGCCACGAGATGATCAGCGCCGCCGCCGCGCCGAGCAGCGCAGGCCATGGGACTCCCGGCGGCGTCGGTGCGGGAGACCAGGCCATCGTCGACGGCGGAGCCGCCGGCAGCTCGGCCGCGGCCTCGAGCGCAGGGTGCGCCCACGCCGGCGTGCCCCAGAAGATGGCGACAGCCAGCACCAGCAGCGATGCCAGAGTGAAGCGACGCAACATTCGCGTCATCGTAGCATGGATCTGACGCGCTCCTGATGCCGGCTCCTCTCCCGAGCATCGCGGTCGGCGCCCTGAGACGGCTTCGTTGACAGGCCCCCGGCGCCTTGGGCATAGTCGCCGCCAGATGGCGAAGAGCGTCTATCGCGACTACGACCAGCACGCCCTCGACGCCGAGTACAACAACCGTGAGAAGGTCAAGGAGAGCGCCGACTGGCTGTCGCGGTACGCGGTCGCCAGCGCCGAGGCGCGCACCGCGCTCGACTGCCGGCTCGATCTCGCCTACGGCGCGCACCCCGGCGAGCGCCTCGACGTCTTCCCCGCCCGCGGTGGCCCGGCGCCCGCGCACGTGTTCATCCACGGCGGCTCCTGGCACCGGCTCGACAAGTCCGACTCGAGCTTCGTCGCGCGCGCGTTCCAGCCCGCGGGCGCGGCGGTCGTCGTGGTCAACTACGCCCTGATCCCCACGGTCGACATGGACGAGCTCGTGCGCCAGTGTCGCGCGTCGATCGTCTGGGTTCATCGCAACGCCGCGTCGTTCGGCGGCGATCCCAATCGCATTTTCGTGTCGGGCCACTCGGCCGGCGGGCATCTGACCGCCATGCTGATGTCGACCGACTGGAGCGCCTTCGCGGGCTTGCCCGCCGATGTCATCAAGGCCGGGTGCGGGATCAGCGGGCTTTACGACCTCGAGCCGATCCGGCTCTCGTACCTCAACGAGGTCTTGAAGCTCACGCCGGAGACGGCGCGCCGCCTGAGCCCGGTGCACTGCCCGCCGGCGCGCTCGGGACCGCTGCTGCTCGCGGTCGGCGAGCTCGAGGGAGCCGAATATCACCGCCAGGGTGAGGAAATGGCCGCGGTGTGGCGCACCCGGCGCCTGCCCTGCCAGGCGCTCGACATGCCCGCGCACAACCACTTCTCGATCCTCGCGGAGCTCGAGGACCCGGGCACCACGTTGAGCCGCCTGCTGCTGCGTCAGATGGGCTTCCGCTGAGGCGTAAGATTCAGTTGAATGGCCGACTTCCTGCCGTTCGTCCGCCGCTGGTTCGATGAGACCTTCGCCGAAGCCACCCGCGCCCAGCGCGAGGGCTGGGAGGCGATCGCCTCCGGTCGCGACACGCTCATCGTCGCGCCGACCGGCTCCGGCAAGACCCTGGCGGCGTTCCTGTGGGCGCTCGACCATCTCTGTCGCCTCGGGCTAGACCGCCAGCTCGAGGACCGCGTCTACGTCGTCTACGTCTCGCCGCTTCGCGCGCTCAACAACGACATCGAGAAGAACCTCCGGGCTCCCCTGGCCGGCATCCGTGCCGCGGCCGCCGCCGACGGGCTGAAGCTCCCGGAGATCCGCGTGGCGGTGCGCACCGGCGACACGTTGGCCGCGCAGCGGCAGGCGATGACGCGCCGGCCCCCGCACGTGCTGATCACGACGCCCGAGTCGCTGTTCATCCTGCTCACAAGCGAGCGATTCCGCCCGGCGCTCGCCCACACCCGGTTCCTGATCGTCGACGAGATTCACGCGTTGATGGGGTCCAAGCGCGGCGCCCATCTGGCGCTCTCGCTCGAGCGCCTCCAGGGTGTTGTCGAAGCGCGCGACACGGCGAGCCGCCCGCAGCGGATCGGCTGCTCGGCGACGGTGAGCCCGATCGAGTCGGCTCGCGGCTTCCTGACCGGCGCCACCGCGACCGACGCCATCACGGTCGACGCCGGCTTCACGCGCGACCTCGACCTTCAGGTGATCGCGCCGGTAGACGACTTCCTGACGGCGCCGAGTGACACCATCTGGGAAGCGGCGCTCCAGCAGATCGCCGAGCTGGTCCAGGCGCACCGGACGACCCTCGTCTTCGCGCAGAGCCGGCGCGCCGCCGAGCGGCTCGCGCGCGATCTGAACGACCGGATCCCCGACGGTCGCGTCGCAGCCCATCACGGCTCGCTCTCGCGCCGCGCCCGCCTCGAGGCCGAGAACCGGCTGAAGGACGGCGAGCTGCGCGCGCTCGTCGCAACCTCGTCGCTCGAGCTCGGGATCGACGTCGGGGCTATCGACCTGGTGGTGCAGCTGCAGTCGCCGCGCAACATCGCGGCGGCCCTCCAGCGGGTCGGCCGTGCCGGTCACCTGCTGAGCCGCACCTCGAAGGGCCGGATCGTGGTGACCAAGGGCGAAGAGCTGCTCGAGGCGGCGGCGGTCGTCCGCTCGATCCACGAGCGACACCTCGATCGAATCGCGATGCCCGACGCGCCCCTCGACGTGCTGGCGCAGCAGATCGTCGCGGCCGTCGCCGCCGAGTCGCTGACGATCGACGCGGTGTACGCGCGCTTCCGGAACGCGGCGCCGTATCGCGAGCTCTCGCGCGAGGCGCTCGTCGCGGTCATCCGCTCGCTCGCCGAGCCGCTCCCCGCCGAGGTGAAGGGCGCGGCGCCGCGAATCCTGTGGGACCGCGTGAACGACCGGCTGCACCCGCGCCGGGGCAGCCGGTTCCTCGCGCTGACCTCCGGCGGCACCATTCCCGACAACGGGCTCTACGACGTCTTCGTCGCCGAGACCGATCTGAAGGTCGGCACGCTCGACGAGGAGTTCGTGACCGAGAGCCTGCCCGGCGACGTGTTCCTGCTCGGCTCGCATTCGTGGAAGATCGTCAAGGTGCGCGCCGATCGGGTCCTGGTCGAGGATGCGCAGGGCATGTCCCCGACGATCCCGTTCTGGAAGGGCGAGCATCCCTCGCGCTCGTGGGAGCTCGGGCTGGCGGTCGGGCGACTGCGCCGCGACGCGGCCGAGCGTCTCGACGCCCCGGACTTTACCGCGTGGGCGGCGCAGGCTTGCGGTCTCGATTCGCGTGCCGCGTCGGCGATGCACGCCTGGCTCGTGAAGGCCGGTGAGGTGCTCGACGGCGTTCCCGACGATCAGGGGATCGTCGTCGAGTCGTTCTCGGACGAGATGGGCGGCCGCCACGCGATGATCCACTCGGTCTTCGGCATGCGGGTCAACGGCGCGTGGGGCATGGTGCTGAAGGAAAAGCTGCGGCGCGCCGGCCTCGTCGCCGAGGCCAGTCACGTCGACGACGGCATTCTCCTCTCGTTCGCCCCAGGTCAGGTGCCGCCGTCCCCCGAGCGCCTGGTGACCTTGATCGCGCCCGAGGAGGTCGACACGCTCCTCGGCAAGGCGCTGATCGGCACGCCGCTCTTCGGCACGCGCTTCCGTCAGTGCGCGATCCGCGCGCTCTTCATCCCGCGCATGTACCGGGGCCAGCGGACGCCCGCGTATCTCCAGCGGCTCAAGGCCGACGCGCTGCTCGAGTCGGTCGGCGGCCAGGCCGAGTTCCCGATCGTGGCCGAGACCCTTCGCGAATGCTTCAACGACGCCCTCGACGTGACGCGGCTTCGCCGTCTGCTCGAGCGGGTGCACGACGGTGAGATGTGGCGCCGCCACGTGGACACGCCGCTGCCCTCGCCCTTCGTCTATCCGCTCCTGCTCGCGTGGGACTGGGCGTACCTGGGCGCCGGCCACGCCGAGGAGCGACGGAGCGACGCGGTCACGATGCGCAAGGCCTGGTCGGTGGCGCCCGGTCCGCTGAGGCCGGAGATCGTCGAGGCCGTCGAGGCGGAGCTCCAGAAGACCGCGCCCGATCGGCGCGCGCGGGACGCGAACGAGCTGGCGGGAATCCTCGACGATCTCGGCGATCTGACCGACGCGGAGATCGCCGCGCGGGTGGTCGCCGACGCCCCGGCGCTGATCGGCGCCCTCACCGAGGCGCAACGGATCGGCCTGCTCGAGTTCGCGAGCGGACGACGGGCGTGGATCGGGGCGACCGACGCCGCGCTCTATCGATCGCTCGACACCGCCGAAGGGCTGGAGCGCCTGGTCCTGCGCCTTCTGCGCACGCGCGGGCCGGTGACGGCCGCGTGGCTCGCCGAGCGCTACGGCCTGGCCCTCGACGCGACGACGGGAGCGCTCGAGCGGCTGGCGGCACGCGGGCTCGTCCGCCAGGGCTCTTACCTCGCGGACGTGACGGCTCCCCAGTTCGTCCACATCGCGGTGCTCGACGAGATCCAGCGGCGGCAGGTTCACGCGCGCCGGGTTCCCCGTCCGGTGGCCTCGGCCGAGCAGTTCTCGGCCTTCCTGCTGCGCCGCCATCATCTTCATCCCGACCACCGCCTGATCGGGCCGCCGGGCGTGCTCGCGGCGGTCGAGCTCCTGCAGGGCGAGGACCTGCCGGTGCGGGTCTGGGAGCAAGACCTCCTGCCCGCGCGCGTGGAGAACTACGAGCGCGAGTGGCTGGATCGTCTGGGACTCGCCGGCGAGATGGTCTGGACGGTGTTCGATCGCGCGGCGGGCGACCGCGGCCGATCCACGCGAGTCGGCACCGCCCTCCGCGAGAACGTCGGCTGGCTCCGCGAAGGCGCGGCAGCGCCTCCGGAGATGGACGCGCGCGTCAAGAACGTCTTCCTGCACCTCCAGCTTCGCGGCGCCTCGTTCGCCCAGGACCTCGGGCGCGCGACCGGGCTCGCGACGCCCGAGGTGCTCGCGGCATTGTGGGAGCTCTTCTGGGCCGGCCTCGTGACGCCCGACACCTTCAGCGCGATCGTGGCCGGCATGACGCCGCCGCGGCGCGCCCCGGACGGCGGCGCCCAGCGCCGGCGGCGCCGCGGTCAAGCCCGCGGCGTCCTCGCGCGCCTACCGGTGATCGGACGCTGGAGCGTGCTCGGCGACGACGAGCGCCTCTCGCCCGAGGAGCGCGAGGAAGCGCGCGCCCAGCTGCTGCTCGCGCGCTACGGCGTCGTGGCGCGCGAGCTGGCCCAGGGCGACTGGGCCACGCTACGGCACACACTGCTCCGGATGGAGTATGGCGGCGAGGTCGTGCGCGGCTACTTCGTGGCCGGCCTGTCGGGCGAGCAATACGCGCTGGCCGACGCGCTCCGCGACCTCGATGCTCCCTCGCGCCGCGCCGAGCCCCACGTGCTGGTCAACGTGGTCGACCCCGCGAACCTCTGGGGCCGCGTCTTCGCCCTCTCGCGGCGCGACGGCGCGCGCGTGACGGCTCCGCGCCTGCCCCAGAACTGGCTCGTGTTCCGTCAGGGCCGGCCGCGACTTCTCGCCGAGGGCTACGGCCGTGACCTCACGCCGCTCGCGGGTTGGGAAGAGGTCGATCTGCCTGGAGTGATCGCCGCGCTCCAGTCCCTCATGGAGCGGCCGCTCTTGCAGAGGCCGGTGCGCCGGCTCGAGATCACCACCTGGGACGGAGGCCCCGTGCGCGGCAGCGCGATCTTCGAGCCGCTCGTCGCGGCCGGTTTCAGCGCCGATGGCCCGCGGCTTTCGTGGGACGGCTATCCCGGTCCGCGCTCTCTGAAGTGAGAGCCCGGTGAGCGGACGGCTGAACGGCAAGGTCGCGATCATCACCGGCGCCGGCTCGCGCGGCCCCGGCCTCGGCAACGGCAAAGCGACCGCCATCCTCTTCGCGCGCGAGGGCGCCAAAGTCCTCTGCGTCGACCAGGTGAAGGACCGCGCCGAGGAGACCATGGTGACGATTCGCGCCGAGGGCGGCGAAGCGGTGGCCCACGCCGCGGACGTCACGCGCCCCGCCGAGTGCGCAGCGGTGGTCAAGGCCGCGGTCGATCGCTGGGGCGGCGTCGACATCCTGCACAACAACGTCGGCATCGAGTCGCGCAAGGGCCTGCTCGATACCACCGAAGAAGAATGGGATCGCGTGATCGCGGTCGACCTCAAATCGATGTTCCTCGCGACGCAGGCGGCCGTGCCCGCGATGGTTCGGCGCGGCGGCGGCGCGGTCATCTGCGTCTCGTCGATCGCGGCACTGCGCGGTTACGGTCGCACCGCGTACGCGACGGCGAAGGCGGGCGTGATCGGGTTCGTCCGCTCGGTCGCGGTTCAGCTCGGCCCCAAGGGCATTCGCGTCAACGCGATCGCGCCCGGGCCGGTGTGGACGCCGATGGTGCAAGAGCTCGGCGAAACCGCCCGCGAGAGGCGCCGACGCGCGAGCCCGCTGGGGACCGAGGGGACCGGGTGGGACGTAGGTTGGGGCGCCGTCTACCTGGCCAGCGACGAGGCGCGCTGGGTCACGGGACAAACTCTCGTCATCGATGCCGGGCTGACCGCGACGACTCCCGAGGGAACGCTTGGCGATGAAGCTCGGTGAGGGCGCTCACAGTGTGTAGCATCGGAGCATGACTCCCCAAACCCGTCCGTATCGCTCGGTGTGGCCCGCGATCCTTCCCGCTCTGATTGCAGTGCTTCTCCTCGGGGGTTGCGCGAAGGGGGGCAAGATCGAGTGGGAGAGCCAGGCGGAGCGGGCGCATCCGCTGGTGGGGCGGATCTGGGACGTGAAGGCCGGGACGTTCATCCCGGAGGACACGCTGGTCGCGCGGCTGGTCGCGAGTCGCTTCGTGCTGCTCGGCGAGCGGCACGACAACCCGGATCATCACGTGCTCCAGGCGAAGCTGGTCCGCGCCATGGTCGAGGCGGGACGGCGCCCGGCGGTCGGATTCGAGATGCTCGCGACCGACGACGCGCCCGCGATCGTGCGCTATCTGGCGCGAAGCCCCAAGGACGCCGCCGGGCTCGGCGACGCCGTGAACTGGTCGCGCTCCGGCTGGCCCGAGTGGCGCTTCTACCAGCCGATCGCGCAGGTCGCCCTCGACGCGAGCGTGCCGATCGTGGCCACGAATCTCTCGCGCGCCGCCACCGACGCCGTCCGGCGCAACGGTCTCCCGGGGCTCGGCCCCACGCTCATGAGCCAGCTGCGGCTCGCCGAGCCGACGCCCGACACACGGCTGGCGATGACGCGCGAGCTTCGCGAATCCCACTGCGGCCAGATCCCCGAGGACGTGATCGACCGGATGGCGGACATCCAGTGGGCGCGCGACGCGCGCATCGCCGCGAGCCTGGCGCGCGGCGGCCAGCGCGACGGTGCCGTCCTCATCGCGGGGGCCGGCCACGTCCGGACCGACCGCGGGGTACCGCTGCACCTGGGGCGCCAGATCCAGGACGTCGCGATCACCAGCGTCGCCTTCGTCGAGGTCGACGCCGCGGCGGAGAAGCCCGGCGATTACGCCAAGCGATTCGGAATTGACACGCTCCCCTTCCACTACGTCTGGTTCACGCCGAAGGTCGACGAAGCCGACCCGTGCGAAAAGCTCAAGACATCGACGGAGACGATCGGAAAGTGATCGCGGCCCGGCGCATCTACGACCCGCCCAGCGACTCGGACGGCACGCGGGTCCTGATCATGCGCCTGTGGCCGCGCGGCATCAAAAAGAGCCGCGTCGACGTCTGGCTGAAGGAGCTGGGCCCGGTGCTGCCGCTGCTCCGTGCGTTTCGAGGCGGCGAGCTCACCTGGGCCCAGTACACGCGGCGCTATCTCGCGGGGCTCGAGCGTCCGGAGGCGCAGGCCCAGCTGGCGCAGGTGCGCGCCGCCGCGAAGGACGGCACGGTCACCTTGTTCTGCGGCTGCTCCGACGCGGCCCGCTGTCACCGATCGCTACTCCGCGCCTATCTGCTAGACTCACCCGCGTCACGTCGGAGCAAGCCCGATCCCACGCCACGCCGACGGGCGCCCACGGGAGGTGCGAGATGACGAAGGGCGGATCGAAGAAGATGCGCGCGTACGTCCTCATCGAAACGGCGCCGGGGAAGACGAAGGCCGTCAAGAAGGAGCTGGCGGCGATCCAGGGCACCGATTCGACCGTCGCCAACCTCGACGCGGTCACGGGCCCGTTCGACTTCATCGCGGTGGTCGAAGGCCCGACGCTCGACGCCGTCGGCCGCCTCGTCACCGACGAGATCGGCTCGATCGACGGAGTGACGCGCACCACCACTTGTCTCGCCGTGGCGATCGGCTAGATGCAGGGCCACAGGGAGATCGCCCTCAATCGAGTAACCCGAACGACCACGTGTCTCGCGGTGGCGATCGGCTAGATGCAGGTCCTGGTCATCGGCGGCACCGAGTTCATCAGCCTGCACCTGGTGCGGGCGCTGCTGCGTGATGGCCACCGGGTCGCCGTCCTCAACCGGGGCCGGAATCCCGCGCGCCTGCCGGCCGGCGTGCGGACGATCGTGTGCGACCGCACCGACCACGCGGCCCTGCGCAAGACCCTCGCGAGCGAGCGCTGCGACGCGCTGGTCGACATCGCCTACGCGCCGACGAGCGGCGCCGACGTCGAGGCGCTGGTGGATGCGCTCGACGGCCGCGTGGGTCACGCGGTGTTCGTCTCGACCGGACGCGTGCACGATCACGCGCTGCCGATTCCTTATCACGAGGACACGCCGCGCAACCTCTACTGGGGCGACTACGCCAGGAACAAGATCGCGGGCGAGGACGTGCTGATGCGGCGCTGGCGCGAGCGGCGGCTGCCGGTCACGATCGTGCGTCCGACGCACGTATACGGCCCGCTCAACACGCGGAACAACGAGACGTTCTTCTTCGACCGGCTCGTCCGCAACCGGCCGATCCTCGTTCCGGGCGCGGGCGGCTGGCTTCGCCAGTTCGGTCACGTCGAAGACCTGGCCGATGCCATGGCGGCGATGCTCGGCGTGCCGGCGTCGTTCGGTCAAGCGTACAACGTGACCGGCGAGGAGGCCGTGACGCAGGTCGGCTTCGTCGAGCTGATCGGCGAAGTCCTCAAGCGGCCGGTCACCTTCGTCCACGTCGAGACGGAGCATGGCGACAAGCCGGTCGCCTTCGGCCAGAATCTGGTCTACGACTGCCACGCGGTGTACACGACGACGAAGATTCGCGCCGAGCTCGGCATCCGAGCCCGCTACTCGCTGGCGGCCGGGCTCGCGCAAACCTACGAATGGTACGTGCGCGAGGGGCTCGATCGTCGCGACGTCGACTTCTCGGCGGAGGACGCGCGCCTGCGGTGACCCGCCCGACGGTCCTGGTCTACCACGCCGATCCGCGCTACGTCGAGCTCATGCGCGTGCCCAAGCGCGGCGCGCTCATCCGCACCGCGGCCACGCCGCGCGAGGCCGCCGAGCCCGTCTCGGAGGCCGAGATCCTCTACGCGTGGAAGTTTCCGCCGCAGCTCTACGCGAAAGCCGGGCGGCTCAAGTGGCTCCAGGTGATGGGCGCGGGCGTGGACTGGGCGCTGGTGCCCGAGCTGCCGGCGGGCGTGCAGGTCACCCGCGTGCCGGGCGTCTTCGGGCCGTGGATGGCCGAATACGTCGTCGGCTGGTGCTCGTGGGTGACCCAGCGAATGCGCGTCTACCGGGACGCGCAGCGACAGCGTCGCTGGCTCGACCACGTGCTTCCCGATCGCCTGCTCGGCAAGACGCTCACCATCGTGGGCCTCGGCGACATCGGGCGCGACATCGCGCGCATCGCGCGCGGGTTGGGGATGCGGGTCCTCGGCGTGACCCGACGCGGGCGACCGGTGCGCGAGGCCGCACGGGTCTACCCGGTGAGCGCGCTCACCCGCGCCCTGGGCGAGGCGGACTTCGTCGTCGTGCTCTTACCGCTGACCGAAGAGACGCGTGGGATCATCGGCGGCGCCGCGCTCGCCGCGATGAAGCCTACCGCGTGGCTCATCAACATCGCCCGCGGCGCCGTGGTCGACGAGGCGGCCCTGCTGGCGGAGCTCGAGCAGCACCGCATCGCCGGCGCCGTCCTCGACGTATTCGACCGCGAGCCGCTTCCGCCGAGCCACCCGCTGTGGAAGCTCGACAACGTCGTGGTCACGCCGCACATCTCCGGGCCGAGCACGCCCGACGAGATCGCGCCGGTCTTCAACGACAACCTCGCCCGCTATCTCGCCGGCCGGCCGCTTCGCCACGTGGTCGACCGCTCCCTGGGGTACTGACATGCCGTCCCGACGCAGCACCATCACCATGTCCGAGCCGGAGCTGATGCACTTTCTCGACGAGGAGCGCGTGCTCACGTGCGCGACGATCGGGCCGGGCGGACGCCCGCACCTGATGCCGCTCTGGTACGTACGCGATGGGAGCGCGCTGCTCGCCTGGACATACGGCAAGTCCCAGAAGGTGCGCAACCTCGAGCGCGACGGGCGCGCCACCGTGCAGCTCGAGGCGGGCCGCGACACGTACGGCCAGCTGCGCGGCGCGATGCTCGAGTGCGACGTCACGATCGAGCGCGACCCCGGGCGCGTGGGCGAGTTCGGCCTCAAGCTGATGGCCCGCTACACGGGCGCCGAGCTCTCACCGGAGGCGCGGGCCGGTGTCCTGCAGCAAGCAGCCAAGCGCGTCCTGCTCCGCTTCATGCCGACCCGCATCGTCTCCTGGGATCACCGAAAGCTCGGCGGCACGTACTGAGCTGGGCCGCCGCCCTACCTCGCGCCGCCAGGTGAGTGTCCCGATCTCACTCGTGATCTTCGATTGCGACGGCGTACTGGTGGACACCGAGCGCATCGCCGTGCGGATCGACGTCGCCGTGCTCGCCGAGCTCGGCTGGCCGATGACCGAGGCGGAAGTGATCGAGCGATTCATGGGTAAGAGCGACGAGGAAATGACCCGACAGATCGAGGCGCACCTAGGTCGGTCGCTTCCGGCGAGCTGGGAAGAGCCATTCCGACATCTGTATCGAGAGGCCTTCGCCGCCGAGCTCGCGCCGGTACCCGGGATTCTCGAGGCGCTCGACGCCATCGCGATCCCGACGTGTGTCGCGTCGAGCGGAACTCACGAGAAGATTCGCTACACGCTGGGGCTCACCGGGCTCTACGACCGCTTCGCGGGCCGGATCTTCAGCGCGAGCGAGGTGGCGCACGGCAAGCCGGCCCCCGATCTTTTCCTGCACGCGGCAAGTCGCATGGGGGTGACGCCCGCGGGCTGCGCGGTCGTCGAGGACAGCTCGTATGGGGTACAGGCCGCCCGGGCCGCCGGGATGCGGGCCTTCGGGTATGCCGGAGGGCTGGCCCCGCGGCGCTCGCTGGAGGGCCCGCAAACCGTTGTTTTCGACGACATGCGGGAGCTTCCGCGACTGCTCTCGAGCGTCGGCTTCTAACGTTGTTCCCCTCGGTCCCTTTATTGGCTAAACTATTAACTTAGTCAAAAGATCACGGGCGAAAGGTATGGCGACCAGGACCAAGCGGGCGACGACCAGCGAAGCGCACCAGATGCTCGAGCTGCTGAATTCGCTCGGCGGCTCGATTTTCCGGCAGCTGCTCTGGCAGAAAGCCTCCGACCTCGATCTCACCTACGCCCAGTCGCAGGTGCTCTTCCGGCTCGCCGAGCACCCGGGCTCGCACATGGGCGACGTGGCCAAGGCCTTCGGAGTGACCCTCCCCGCCGTCACGCACATCGTGGATCGGCTGGAAGAAAAAGGGCTCGTGACCCGCGGCGATCATCCCGCCGACCGGCGCGTCTACGTGCTGGACCTGACGCGGGCGGGCAAGGCCCTGGTGGAGGAGCTCGAAGCGATCCGCCTGCGCGGCATGGAGCGCGTGCTCGCGCGGATGTCGGCCGACGACCGACGGCGCGTGCTGACGGGGCTGGTGGCGCTCGTCGACGCGGCCGATGGCGCGCCGGAAGATGACGCCCGACCGGCCCGCGGCCGGAGGGCGAGCGTATGACGGCGCGCCACCTGACCTTCGCCGCCTGGGCCCTGGGAGCCCTCTTGCTCCTCGCGGCGTGCTCGGACAACGCCGCCGGCAAGGCGCGGGTCCAGCTGCCGCCGGTGCCCGTGTCCCTGGGCGACGTCGTCGAGAAATCCATCCCGGTCCAGCTCACGGCCGTCGGCAACGCGCAGCCCTACACCTCGGTCGGGATCAAGTCGCAGATCAACGGGCAGCTCGTGGAGGTCCGCTTCAAGGAAGGACAGGACGTCCAGAGGGGCGATCTCCTCTTCGTCATCGATCCTCGTCCCTTCGAGGCCGCGCTGCGCCAGACGGAGGCGGCGCTGAATCAGCGCCAGGCCGAGGTTCGCCAGGCGCAGGCGACCGTCGAGCGCGACACCGCGCAGCTCGCGAACGCGCGGGTGCAGGAGCGTCGCTATCGCGAGCTGGTGGCCAAGGAGCTGATCGCGCGCGAGCAGTACGACCAGCTCAACACGAACATGGCGGCCATGGAGGCCACGGTCGAGGCCGACAAGGCGGCGGTCGAGAACGCCCGCGCGGCGCTCCAGGCCGCGCAGGCCAACGTCGACAACGCCCGGCTCCAGCTCGGCTACACGACGATCCGCGCGCCGATCGACGGGCGCACGGGGAATCTGCTCGTCCAGAACGGCAACATCTTGAAGGCCAACGACGATAACCCCATCGTCGTGATCAACCAGATCCATCCGATCTACGTGTCGTTCGCGGTGCCCGAGCAGCACCTGGCCGACATCAAGAAGTACCGGGCGGCCGGCATGCTCAAGGTCGTCGCGAGACCGCCGCGCCAGCAGGAGACGCTCGCGACCGGCGAGCTCACGTTCGTGAACAACACCGTGGATCTGACCACCGCGACCATCCAGCTCAAGGCGACGTTCGCGAACCAGGACAACGTGCTCTGGCCGGGCCAGTTCGTGGACGTGTCGATGGTGCTCACGAGCCGCACGGCGATCGTGGTGCCCTCGCAGGCGATCCAGCCGGGTCAGCAAGGCCCCTACGTCTTCGTCGTGAAACCAGACCAGACGGTCGAGACGCGACAGATCACACCCGGTGTGCGGCTGGGGGCCGAGACGATCGTCGAGAAAGGCCTGAAGCCGTCGGAGCGCGTCGTGACCGACGGCCAGCTCCGGCTGGTGCCGGGCTCCCGAATCGAGGCCCGCCCGCCCAAGGCGTCATGAACACCGAGCTCTTCATCCGGCGGCCGGTCCTCACCACGCTCCTGATGGGCGCGATCTTGCTGTTCGGCATCATGGGCTTCCGGCTCCTGCCCGTGAGCGATCTGCCCAACATCGACTTTCCGACGATCCAGGTCGCCGCGGCGCTGCCGGGCGCCAGCCCGGAGACGATGGCCTCCGCGGTGGCGACGCCGCTGGAGAAGCAATTCACGACGATCGCGGGCATCGACTCGATGACGTCGGCGAGCGCGCTCGGGCTCACGCAGATCACGATCCAGTTCAGTCTCGACCGGAACATCGACGCCGCCGCTCAGGACGTCCAGGCGATGATCGCGAAGTCGGCGCCCCTCCTGCCTCCCGGCATGCCGACGCCACCGACCTACCAGAAGGTGAATCCGGCGGACCAGCCGGTGCTCTACCTGGCCTTGAGCTCGCCGACCTTGCCGCTTTACACGGTCGACGAGTACGCGCAGACGAACCTCGCGCAGCGAATCTCCACGATCACCGGCGTCGCGCAGGTACAGGTGTTCGGCTCGCAGAAGTACGCGGTCCGGGTGCAGCTCGATCCCCGCGCGCTGACGACGCGGGGCATCGGCATCGACGAGGTCCAGCAGGCCCTCGGCCGCAGCAACGTGAACCTGCCCACCGGCACCCTCTACGGCCAGCACCAGATGTTCAACGTGATGGCGACGGGTCAGCTGCAGAACGCCGAGGCCTTCCGGCCGCTGATCGTGGCCTACCGCAACGGCTCGCCGGTGCGGCTCGAGGAGCTCGGGCGCGTGATCGACGGCGTGCAGACCGACAAGGTCGCCAGCTGGTACAACGACGAGCGCGCGGTAATCCTGGCGATCCAGCGCCAGCCCGGAACCAACAGCGTCGAGGTCGTCGACTCGATCCGGGCGTTGCTGCCGCGCTTCCGTCAGGAGCTGCCGGCCGCGGTGAACCTGAACGTCCTCTACGACCGGTCGGTCGCGATCCGCGAATCGGTCCACGACGTCGAGTTCACCCTGGCGCTGGCCATCGCCCTGGTGGTCCTGGTCATCTTTCTCTTCTTGAGAAATGTGTCGGCGACGATCATCCCGAGCCTCGCCGTCCCGCTCTCGATCGTCGGCACCTTCGCGGTCATGTACCTGCTCGGCTACACGATCGACATCATCTCCCTGATGGCGCTTACCCTCTGCGTCGGGTTCGTCGTCGACGACGCCGTGGTCATGCTCGAGAACATCGTGCGCCACATGGAAGACGGCAAGAGCCGCCGCGAGGCCGCGCTGATCGGCGCCAGGGAGATCGGGTTCACAATCATGTCGATGACCCTCTCGCTGGCGGCCGTCTTCATCCCCGTGCTGTTCATGGGTGGGGTCATGGGGCGGCTCCTCCACGAGTTCGCCGTGGTCATCACCGCCGCGGTCCTCGTGTCGGGCTTCGTCTCGCTGACGTTGACGCCGATGGCCTGCAGCCGCTTCCTGAAGCCCCCGGGCCAGTCGCATGGACGGCTCTACATCGCCTCCGAGCGCTTCTTCGAGGGCATGCTCCGGACGTACGATCACACGCTCCAGTGGACCCTGCGCCACCGGCGCCTGACGATGGCCGTGATGCTGCTGACGTTCCTGTTGACCGCCTGGCTCTTCGTCATCATCCCCAAGGGCTTCATCCCGACCGAGGACACCGGGCAGATCTTCGCATTCACCGAGGCCGCGCAGGACATCTCCTTCGACGCCATGGTGGACAAGCAGCGCGCCGCGGCCGCGATCGTGCTGAAGCAGCCCTACATCGACCAGATCATGTCCTCGATCGGCGCCTCGACGATCAACGTCGTCCCGAACACTGGACGCATCTTCATGCGGCTCAAGCCGCGCGACCAGCGCCCGCCGGCCGACA
>QHSQ01000256.1 GCA_003221615.1 Candidatus Rokuibacteriota bacterium
AGAAGTGCGCCGATCGCTCCGTCGACGGTATCGCATCCACGATGCAGGCGAGCGCGGTTGCGTGCTCGTGAGAGTCCATGCCGTATGTCTCCATGGGTACTCAGTCCAGGTTCAGTTCGGGCGGGGGGCATACATGATGAAGGCGATGCCGAGCAGGCACAGCAGCGCTCCGACGGCGTCGTATTGGTCTGGCGCGATCCCGTCGACGCCCCAGCTCCACAGCAGGGACAGTACGACGAACACAGCTGTCCCGGTCGCGCCGCCTGACAGGCCCTCGGTCTGCGCTTGCCCGCCACACCGCGATCATCCGTCCCGACAGGCTATCGTCTGTCGATACCGTCGTTTGGCCCTGCAGCCGGTGTCGACATGCGCCAACGCTGCGGCGCGCACTTTCTCGGACCTACAAGCGCCTCGCCAACAAGCGCCTCGCCCACGCGGATCACCGGCTCGAGCAGGACAGGTCAGGCGCGCCCGCGAATGAGGTTTGTGACCGGGACAAGGACGAAGCCACTGACGATGCCGATCATCCGGGGCCGGGACCCGCAGCCAACGGTATTGCATCGTCGTCGCCATGAACGCGCCACTCCCGAGCCTCAGCACGATCACCGCGAGAGGGAGAAGACGGCGGAGCGAGGCTAGCGCGGCCCCCGACCCCCGCGACAAACCCGCAGTGAGCGCCGCAAGTCTCATGGGTGCCCCTCCTACCCTTCCTCCGCGGCGTACGCCCCATACTCGAACGTCAGACGATACGTGCGACCGCAGCATCGAACGGTGTCTCCGGGCTTCACGTCGTCGGGGAGTGTGATGACCTCATCGCACTCGGGGCAACTTACCCGGTAGGCGAGCGTCGAGGACCAACGACCGGCAGCCTCCTGCACTCGCAGGGCGTGCCCCGCACAGTTCGGACACTCCACCAAGTCGCCCGCGCGCGCTCCCTCGGACAACTCAATGGGCGCGCCACAATCCGGGCAGGCGGACGACGCGCATCAGCGAATCCCCAGG
The DNA here is from genome assembly GCA_003221615.1 of Candidatus Rokuibacteriota bacterium. Lineage (GTDB taxonomy): Bacteria > Methylomirabilota > Methylomirabilia > Rokubacteriales > CSP1-6 > AR31. The sequence continues at coordinate 1,003 of QHSQ01000256.1, forward strand.
AATCGCTGCAACCGCCCGCGGTCGAAGCCCACGACAACCTCGTCGTCTACCGTGATGACCGGGACGGCCATCCGCCCAGTCCGTGCGATCAACTCCTCGCGCGCCGCCGTATCCTCCGCAACGTTCTTGGCCGTGAAGTCGAGACCATGGGACGAAAGAAACTCTTTCGCCGCGTGACAAGACTGTCAGGTTGAAGACCAGTAGACGGTGATCTGCCTCTTCGCCACGTCAGTCTCCCGTGAGTAGGCCACCGAAGATCCAGTGGCCGAGTTTGAACGCTTCAGTGCTAGTTGCTCCAGCGCCCTCCGTCGCCGGGTTCGCGTCCCGCCACGCTCTCAGATGCTCTTCCGACCGGAAGAAGTTGATCGTCGTTCAGAGGGAGTCGAAGGCTTTGCACCCCTCGTCACCGCGCTTTCCGAACCAGACCATCACTCCCTCGGCGTCCGGCGCCACCCCGTGCGGCGTTGCGGCGAGCTTCAGAGGTTCGCCGCAGTGGTGGCAGGACGCCGCGATCTCAATAGGTTCTCCGACCATTGGCGAAATGCCGAGCGCGTCGGTCGCGCAACAGGCGTAACGCTCGCGTCCGCCTGACAGGCGCACGCGAAACGGCGTTGGCGCGCCTGAGAACGGGTAGGCGATGTCGATCTGACCAGCGCGGACCCGGATCAAGTCATCATCGTCAAGTGCGACGAGGGCATCGTGGAGCGCCGTCGCATGACCGTCAGGCGAGGCCGCGATGATGCCCTCGACAGGGATCGGCCCACCTCGCTTGAGGAAGGTTTTCAGGATCAGCCGGACAAGGGGCTGCTGGCGAGCCGCCCGGCGAGCGGCCTGCCGCTCAAGCGGATTGAGGGACTTCAGCTCGTCAGCCGTGAGGATCATGAGGTTCGCCAAAATCGCCCTCCTCTCGCACTGAACTGAAGGTAGAGTCTGTAGTAACTCCAGACTCAAGGACTATTTTCAGGGGAGGCCGGAGCATGGAAGAGACGCGGCGGATCGCCATCGGGGCTCTGGCGAGGCACACAGGAGCTAACATCGAGACCATCCGCTACTACGAGCGCGCCGGCTTGTTGCCCGCTCCCGCTCGGAGCTCGGGAGGCTACCGCCTCTACGGGACGGATCACCTCAAGCGGCTGAGCTTCATCCGGCGTGCGCGAGTGCTCGGGTTCCCGCTCGCTGAGGTGAGGAAACTGCTGGCGCTTGCGGACCAGCGGAGACGCCCGTGTGCCGAGGTGCGCGCAGTCGCGGCAGCACATCTCGAGGACGTGAAAGGAAAGATCGCCGACTTGAAGGCGATGGAACGGGTGCTCGCAAACACCATCGCGCGCTGTAAGACGGGGGGCGGCTCGCACTGTGCGATGATCGACGCGCTGTATTCCAACAGTGATTCACGCAGGCGAGCGGCGGCAACTTCATCTGCTCGCCCGGCCGTCGCACCAAAGGACACAACACCGCCCTGAAGATCCGAGTTGACCGATGATCACCCGGGAGCGCATCGCCGCACGTGGCTTGAGATAAACGAGCTCGGGGTGGCCCCGCTCTCTCGCTACGCCACAATCGTTCCAGACTCGTTTGCATCGGATGAACGCAGGAGAAGAAGGAATCATGGAATCTCAGGTCACCTTGATGCGCGCGTTGGTCGCGTCGGTGCCAGTGGGCATGTTATTCGCGGGTGCGCTCGCCTTGTTCCTACGAGGAAAGGCACTGTCCTCGCTCCTGCAACTGCTCGGTGCCGGATGTCTGGTGGTCGTCGTTCTTGCTCATATCTGCGAGGCGCTTCATCTGTTTCCGTCGATGGAGTGGGGACTCGAACTTAGCCCTGGTCATTACCTCGATTTCGGGAGTGCTGTTCTCGGGCTCACATCGTTTCCCCTCGGCTATTTGCTTCACACGCTCAACCGAACGCCACCAAGGGCTTAGGACTCGCCCAGGCGGGTGCGTGGAGTTGCCCCGGTTTGGTGGAGGGTGAACTGCTTTCGAGAATACTCACCGCAGCGACTCCGAGGGGGATAGGGCGATAGCACCCTCCTGGTCGATCGTCGATCCTGCGGGCACTGTGCGATCGTCTCTCACGTGCGTCCGCTCAAAAATCATCGGCGACAGATGCTCGAGCGCGGAATGACGGCGTCGGGGATTGTACCAGCCTTCGATGAAGTCGAAGACCGCGAGGCGCGCGTCGGCCTGCGTGCGGAAGTGCTGCCGATCGAGCAACTCGCACTCGAGGGTCGCGAAGAAGCTCTCGCACAGCGCGTTGTCGTACGCGTCGCCGACCGAACCCATGGACGGCCGGACGCCGGCCTCGCGACACCGCTTGCCGAAGGCCACCGAGGTGTACTGGCAGCCCTGATCCGAGTGATGAATGACGTCCGTCGGCCGACGCTGCGCGACGGCCATATCCAGCGCGGCCAGGACGAGCTCAGTCCGGAGATGGGCTTCCATCGCCCAGCCGATCACGCGTCGGCTCCAGACATCGAGGACGACGGCGAGATAGAGGAAGCCGGCCCAGGTCGGCACGTAGGTGATGTCCGCGACCCACAGCTGATTCGGGCCCGCGCTGGTGAACTGGCGGTCGACGAGATCCGGCGCCGGCCGGGCCGTCTCGTCGCGCACCGTCGTGCGGAACGGCTTCCGCCGGCTCACGCCCTGCAGCCCGGCGCCCCGCATCAACCGGGCCACCCGCTTACGGCCAACGTGGAGGCCGCGGGCGGCGAGCTCGGCATGAATCCGGGGGACGCCGTAGGTCCCGCGCGACTCGCGATGGATCGCCTCGATCTCCGCGGCGAATTCCACATCGGCCCGGGCGCGGGCCGACAGCGGCCGCTTGCGCCAGGCGAAGTACCCGCTGGGGGAGACACCCAGCACGCGGCACAGCCCGGCGACCGGATGGAAGGCCTGATGGGCGGTCACGAACTCGAATCCTTGGACGGGCTCGAGGTGGTCTCCCGCGCAAACCAGGCCGCGGCTTTTTTTAGGATCTCCCGCTCTTCGCGGAGCTGCCGCACCTCGCGCCGGAGCCGTCGCACCTCCTCACGCTCCTCGGTCGTGAGGCCATCCGTGCGCTGGCCAGCATCGAGCGCGGCCTGCTTCACCCAGTTCCGGATCGCCTGGGCGGAGGGCTCGAACTGCCGGCCCAGCTCCTCTGGCGTTCGTCCCTTCCGCACCAACTCAACGAGCCGCGCCCGAAACTCTGGCGGGTACGGTCGATGGCTCTTCGGCATCGTGGACGCTCCTTTCCGCCCCAACTCTGGGGTGTCCACGAAACCGGGGCAACTCCAGCGCGGACCCGCCAAAGAGTCAGCCCCACATGTTCGCGAGGTTGACCGCGAGATAGACGACGTAGAGCACCACTAGGACCGCTCCTGTCCGCCGTCCGACCTTCCGCCCTATCAGTAGAACAATGGCGACGATGAGCGTGCACAGGGCCAGGTACGGGACGTGAAACCGCAGCACGAAAGGGTCTGCGGCGACCGGGCGTAGCAGGGCGATCACGCCGAGGTTGAAAGTCAGAAGCACCACGATCGTCCCGACGACGTTCCCCCACGCCAACTCGGGATGGCCGCGCCGTGCAGGCGTCACCATCCGAGCCGTCTCCTCGAGGCTTTCTCCCATCCCGACAACAGCCATGCCGAGGAACGTCTCCGACAGCATCACAGTGGTCAGAAGTCCGCGTACGCCATGCACGACGAGTTCAGCACCCGCGATCATTACGCCGGTGCCAAGCGCGAGCAGGACGATCGGCTTGACGCCGGACGATTCCTTGGCCTCGCCTTCCTCGCGCTGCCGCTTGAAGACCGGCGAGGCCCTGTACAGCCATACCATTAGGCCAGCGGCGACAAGCAGGAGCAGCACGCCCTCGATGCGACTCACGTCCCCATCAGGCCAGACGAACATCATGAACAGAAGCAGGCTGACGATCATCGCCACCCCGCCCGCTCTCGGAATCCTGACCTCCATTGGAACCAACATCAGGGCGACACCCAATCCGGCGGTCAGCATGAACACCGCAGCGC
>QHSQ01000041.1 GCA_003221615.1 Candidatus Rokuibacteriota bacterium
AACTCGTTCCAGAAGATCGACCAGCCCGGCCTCTCCGACAAGCAGATCGCCGAGCGCGTCAGGCTCGACGAGCGCACGGTGACCGAGATCCGCTGCGTCGACGAGCGCGACTGCTATTCGCTCGACGAGTGGGAGAAGGCGATTGAGTTCAAGCGCCGGGCGACCCTCGAGTGGTCGGCGCTCGCGCTGAAGCGTCCCGACCTCAAGCCCGAGTGACGCTCTACTTCTTCGAGCGCATCACCGACGACGACTTCATCGGGCCCGTGATCGTCGCGGCGCCCGACGAGGCGACGGCCTGGACGCTCCTCGCCACCCGCGAGCGCTCAGACGTCGAGGCGCTCAAGGCGCTCGGCTGGCAGATCGCTCAGGATCTGGCGACACTGCCCGCGCGCGCCGGCATCGTCTATCCCAGCCACTATCGCCGCGCCATCCTGAGCTAGGGCCGGCGCCCTGAGTCTCTCGCACGTCTCGCTGGCGCTGCTGGTCGTCGTCATCTGGGGCCTGGCGTTCGTGGCCACGAAGATCGGGCTCGAGAGCTTCTCGCCACCCCAGCTGACCGCGTTGCGGTTCCTGATCGCGGCCGTCCCGGCTCTGGTGCTGCCGCGTCCGGCGCTCTCGTGGTCGCGTCTCATCGCGATCGGATCGACGCTCTTCGCCGGCCAGTTCCTGCTTCAGTTCTTCGCGATCGCCAATGGCCTGCCCCCGGGGCTGGCCTCGGTGCTCGTCCAGACTCAGGCGCTCTTCACGATCGTGTTCGCGGCGATGGCCATGCGCGAGCGGCCCACCACGCGTCAGGTCTCGGGCGTGACGGTGGCCTTCGGCGGCCTGGTGTTGATCGTCCTCACGATCGGTCAGGACCTTACGGTCGCCGGCTTCTGCCTCGCGATGGGCTCAGCAGTCAGCTGGGCCATCGGCAACGTCCTCCTGAAGCGAATCAGCGACGTCGAAATGCTCGATCTCATCGTGTGGCTCAGTCTCGTTCCGCCGCTGCCGGCGCTCGCGCTCTCGCTGATGCTGGACGGCCCGGCGGGGTTCCCGCGGGCCGTCTCGAGCGCCTCGTGGCTCGCGGTCGCAGCCGCGCTGTATCTTGGCGTCGTCGCGACGATCCTGGCCTACGCCATCTGGGGCCGGCTCCTGCGTCGGTACCCGGCGGCGACGGTCACGCCGTTCGCCCTGCTGGTGCCGTTCGTCGGCGGCTACTCCTCGGCGCTCGTGTTCGGCGAGCGGTTCGGACTGCTGCGGCTCGCAGGGATGGCCCTCGTGCTTCTCGGGATCGCAGTGATCGTGCTGCCGTGGGATCGCATGATGATGGACAAGCGCGCTCGGTCGCGCGGGAGCGCGCTGGCGGTCAGCCTCGGGAGAAGCGCGGACGTGCCCGGCGTCGTCGAGCTCATCGGCCGCGTGTACCTGGAATACGGCTTCGTGTACGTGCCCGAGGTCGAGGTCCCCGACCTCTATCGATTCGACCAGCACTATGCGGCGCCGCGTGGCGCCTTCTTCGTCGTACGTGAAGGCAGCGCGGTCGTCGGCTCCGTCGGTGTCGAGCGGCTGGACGACGGGAGCGCCGAGCTCCATCGGCTCTACCTCGACGCGCGCCTGCGCGGCCGCGGCACCGGCCGCGCGCTCGTCGAGGCGGTGCTCGAGTGGTGCCGGTCGCAGAACGTTCCGCGCCTGATCCTCTGGTCGGATACTCGCTTCGACCAGGCGCATCGGCTCTACGAGCGGATGGGCTTCCAGCGGACCGGTGAGCGAGTCTTGCCGGACGACCTCAATCAGACGCGCGAGTACGGCTTCGAGCGGCGGGTGTGAGTTGCGAGGCCTTCGGGTCGGTACTGAGATTTGCCAAAGCCACCGACGAAGGTCGGCAGCCGCGTATGTCCGAGGAGCTGACGCACCGCCTGCGCCTCGCCCAGATGGAACCAGTAGTGATAGGTCGTCCGGTGCAGCTTCGTGCCCGGCGTCTCGCTCGATGATTCGCGCTTCCAGCGCCGGGTCAGATCCGCACCGGCGAGCCTGTCGAGGTACGGGTCGGCGGCGCGGGTGACCGCCCGCCACCAGGCCCACGCTTCGGCGAGCGGCGGCACGGTGAGGGGCTTGCCGTACCCGAACTGCTTGACCTCGGGGACGACGATCGTGTCCTGCGCGCGCTCCAGCCAGTAGAGCTGCTCCTGCCACGCGAGGTGACCGATCATCCACGCGATCGGATTGATCGGCGCGAAGCGCCGCGTCGCCTCCGCGGCCGTCACGGGCTTGAGTCCCCGGATCCACTCGCCGCGCGTGAACCGGAGCTGGGTCACCAGCGGATGCGTCATCGTTTCTCGAACGCCTTCTTCATGGCCGCCGCGCCGTGCTCCATCATCGTGCGAATCTCGCCGGCGAGCTCATCGGGCAAGAGGTCGGCCGTCCAGTCGAGCCGGCTCCGCTTGTCGCCGTCGGCGAAGACCTGGGCCGACGCGTTGTGATGGGAGAGGCGCCCCCCGCTCGCCGACCAGACGAGGCGGCGCGCCGTGTCGTCGAGGTCGACGATGAGCTCACGGACGACCATCTCGTTGCCGAAGGTGACGATCCGAGCACCCTTCTCGAGGCGAGTATCGGTGACGAAGCCCGGCACGAGGCGGGTGTGCAACGCGCCGACGTCACGCACCGCGTCCCACACGTCCTCGGCGCGAGCGTCGAGCAGGATCTCCTTGCGGATAGAAGCCATGATGTCCTCCCTCCCTCAGGAGGTCATCCTAGGCAGCGTGCGGTCAGCCTCTCTTGGAGAATCTTGCGGTCCCCCCTGGCCGCCCGGCGGAAGCTTCCGGGGGAGACGCCGGTGGCGCGATGGAACGTGCGCACGAAGTTGGAGAGATCGCCGAAGCCCACGTCGAACGCGACGTCGGTGATCGACCGGCTGTCGTCGGCCAGCAGCCGGGCCGCGCGACGTAGCCGGGCGCGGACCAGATACTGATGGGGCGTCACGCCGAGCACATTCGCGAAGACCCGCAGGAAATGAAACGGGCTCAACCCGACCGCTCGTGCCGCACTCGTGAGGTCGATGGCCTCGGTCGCGTGCGCATCGAGCCAGCGGGCCGCTTCCACCGCACGGCCGCGGTCACGCGCGTGGGCTTCGGACCGTGCCGTCGACCGCCCCGCGGCGATATCGACGAAGCGTGAGGCGAGGGCCATCCCGATCTCGTCGAGGCCGACGTCGGTGCGCCCCTCGGCGGCCGCCTGCGCGAGCTCGCCCAGCACCATCAGCTCCGGCAGCGGCGGTACACAGCCTCGTCGCCAGACCTCGGGCCGATCGCCGATCGCCTCCACCAGCGCCGGGGTCATGTGAAAGGACAGGCACTCGTCGCCGTCGCCGCGAGCGTGGTCGTGGGTGCACACGTACTCGTCACCGGGGTAGCCGACCAGGATCGACCCGGCGACGAGCTCGAACGCTGCCCCCCGGCAGCGATATCCAAACGTGCCGCGTCGAACGTAGGACAGCGAGAAGTCGCCGTGCATCTCGACGAACGGCGCGTCGCTCGGCAACGCCTCGCACCGCCGATCGACCACCCGCAACGAACCGCTTCGAAGCAAGGTCGTCGAAATCATTTGCGCTTGCCTATGCCAGTGTAGCCCGGACCGTTCATGGACGCCGCCCCGGGAGCCGGGCGGGTGGCGCAGGGGTCGCGCTCCCCCGGCGCGGCGAAGTGGGCCCCCCTCGTCCCGTCCGCGGCTCGAAGAGCCGCGATTCGGGCGAGCGGGTGACGTAGCCGCGCCGGGGGAGCGCGACCCCTGCGACAGGACCCGCCCGCCTCCGGCGGCCGCGCGCAAAGAACCGACCGTGCGGCCTAGTAACCCTTGCGCTTGTCGATCAGGGCGATCAGCGGCTTGTTCGCGCGCATGCGGCGCAGGTTCTCGCAGAACGTGTCGATGACACGTTGGGCGCGCCGCGGCGAGCCGCCGGCGGTGTGCGGGGTCACGATCGCGCGCGGATGGGTCCAGAGGCGATGGTTGGCCGGAAGCGGCTCCGGATCGGTCACGTCGAGCCCGGCGCCGCCGATCGTCTCTTCATCGAGCGCTTTGAGCAGATCGTCGCCGTAGACGATCGCGCCGCGCGTGACGTTGATCAGGTAGCCGGTCTTCTTCATCTTGCGGAAGAGATCGCGCGTGAAGAGATGGTGCGTCGCCTTGGTGAGCGGCAGGCAGATCACCACCGCGTCCGAGGCGCCGAGCAGGTCACCGAGCCGATCGGGCTTCCAGATCGCCTCGACACCGGGCTCCGGGGCCACGTCCTCGATATCGACGCCCAGCACGCGCATGCCGAACCCGAGCGCCCGTTTCGCGACCTCGCGGCCCGTGCCACCGAAGCCGACGATGCCCATCGTCAGATCGTAGAGCTCGAGCTGCCGCAGCCGGATCGGCTCGCGCAGCGAGTAGTCGGGCTGGCGAATCGCCGTGTGCAGGCCGCGCGTGAGGGCCAGCAGGAGCGCGAAGGCGTGCTCGGCCAGGTGGATGCCGACGCCGCCCTTCTCGCTGGCCAGCGGCACGTCGCTCTCGACCAGCTCCTGCGTGAGGATCGAGTCCACGCCCGCGCCGATCGACTGGTAATAGCGCAGCCGCTTGCCGAGCGGGAAGATGTCCGGCGACACGCGGCCGAAGAGCGCGTCGGCGTCGACGATCTCGCGGCGCTGGGCGGCGGCGTCCTTCGCCTCGACGAAGGTGGAGCCCGGGCCGGCGGCGTCGAGGATGGCGGCGCGCTGCTCGGGCGAGACGGACGGCACGATCATCAGCGGCGTGTAGAGGATCTTCATCGTCAGCTCCGTTTCTTCGATCGGATGTTGGCCATCGCGCGCTGGTGCTCGTCGGACGCGAAGCACCCGGCCAGGGCCGTGTTCATCTCGCGGCGGAACGTCTCGAAGTCGAGGTCGAAGGCGGACGTGCTCAAGCGCTTGCTGGCGGTGACGCTCACCGGAGGCAGCGCCAGAAACTTCTCGACGATCTCGTCGAGCGCCTTGGCGAAATCGGCGGACGCTACCGCGCGGTTCACGAGGCCGATGCGCTCGCCCTCGCGCGCGGTGATGGGCTCGCCTAACAAGATAAGCTCCTTCGCGCGACCCAGACCGATCAACCGTGGCAGCCGGTACAGCGCCATCGAGGGGATCAGGCATTCCTTGACGGCCGGCAGGCTGAGCAACGCGTCCTCGACCGCCAGCCGGTAGTCGCACACCAGCGCCAGCTGGAGCCCGCCGCCGATGCAGTGGCCGTTGATCCCGGCGATGACCAGCTTGTCCATGCGCTCGATCGCGGTCATCGCGTCTTCCCAGCGGATCAGGTCTGGCTGCGTGAGCTCGCCGGTCGCGAGCGCCTTGAGGTCGACGCCGGTCTGGAACGCCCGGCCGGCGCCGGTCATGACGACCACGCGCACGTCGCGCCGCGCGGCGATCGTCGAGACCGCCTCGCCGAGATCCGTGGCGAAGCGCGCGTTGCCCGCGTTCAGCACGTGCGGCCGGTCGAACGTCAGGCGAGCGACGGGACCCCGCACGTCCAGCCGGATCGTGGCCTCGGTCATCGGGCAATGGTTTACCATAAAAGGCCTCGTGACGTCGCTGACCGCTCTGCTCTGCCTCACGACGTTTTCCAATCTCGTCGCCAGCGGCGCCTTTCCCGCGGTCCTCCCCGATATCGCGCGCAGCGCTGCGCTCGCCGACTGGCAGCTCGGGATCGTCGCGGGGGCGTTCGGCTTCGCGCGGATGGTCGCGGACATTCCGCTCGGACTGTTTCTCACGCACAACTTGCGGCGCGCGTTGTGGATCGGTCCGCTCGTGCTGGCGATCGGCGGTCTTTGTGTCGTCGGTGCCGGCGGCTTTGCCATGCTCGTCCTGGGACGGCTCCTGATGGGGCTCGGCCAGGCGCTCAGCATGGTCGCGGGCCTCACGGTGATCCTTCGCTTCCAGTCCGGCACGAATCTCGCGTCGGCGCTCGCCGCGTACGAGCTCTCCGCGATGATCGGCATGCTCGGCGGCGCCGCGCTGATCGGCACCCTACCGGCGGAGCTTGCCTGGAACACCGCGTTCCTGGTCGCGTGCGGGCCTCAGCTCGCTGCGATCGCGATCGTGCCCAGGCTCTTGTCGTCGCTCCCGGCTCAGCCGAGTGCGGCGTCGCTCTTCGCGCGGCAGGCGCCAAGCGGCACGCCGGCCGCCACGCTCACGCGGCCGCGCGGAGGCGCTTCGATGGTGCCGCTCGCCTTCGCGGCCGGCGGGCTCGTCGCCCTCACCTACTCGACGATGGAGCAGTTCGTGGTGCCCTTGCGCGGAAGCCGCGAATTCGGCCTCGAGCGCGCCGGGGTCGCGCGGCTCTTCATGGTCCAGCAGGTCTTCGACATCGCGGCGCTCATCCCGACCGGCATCCTCGCCGATCGTCAGGGCGCCACCCGGGTGCTTCCCGGCGTCTTGTTGCTCATGGCGGCCGGCAACGCGATGATCGGCTTCGGCGCGCTTCCCGTGGTCGTCGCCGGCTGCGCGCTGTTCGGCCTCTCGATGTCGGGCTGGATGCTGCCGCTGACCTTGCTGCGGAGAGATACCGAGCCCGAGCGCATCGCGTGGCGTACCGGACTCTATCGCGTCTGCGTGGACGGCGGGATCTTCCTCGGCCCGTTTCTCTCGGGTGTCCTGGGCATGCGTCTGGGCGGCATCCTGCCCGCGATCTCGACGACGGCGCTGGCACTCACCGCGTTACTCCTGCTCACGCGCGCCCGAAGCTCGGGTACCATGGCAATCCATGGCTGACGCCGGACTGATGTTCGCCTGCTTCGGGTGCTGCTGCGGGCACACCAACAACGGCGCCACCCGCATCGCCCGGCCGGCGACGCGACGCGTGTTCGACGCGGCCGGGCTCCAGGGGAAAGTGCGCTTCGCGTTCTCCGAGTGCCTCGGGCCGTGCAGCGAGGCCAACGTGGTCTTCGCGTACCTCAACGGCCGGCCGCTGTGGTTCCGGCGCATCAACACGCTCGAGCTGTTCGAAACCGTGCTCGCGTACGTCCGCACCGCGGTCGAGGCGCCCGCCGCGCCGTTGCCGGCGGAGCTGACCGCGCATTCGTTCTCGTGGACCGGCGGCGGCGTCGGTCCGGAGCTCGCCTGAGGAGCGTCATCATGGACTACGCCGACTTCCGGCACCTCACGTTCGAGTCCAAGCCGAACGGGGTGCTCCTCGTCACCATCAACCGGCCCGAGGTGCTGAACGCGGCCAACGCGCGCCTGCACTGGGAGTTCACCCAAATCTGGCCCACCGTCGACGCCGATCCGAAGACTCGCGTCGTGGTCGTCACCGGTGCCGGCAAGGCGTTCTCGGCGGGCGGCGACCTCGCGCTGGTCGAGGACATGGCGGGCAATCCGGACGCGCTGACGCGCACGATGCGCGAGGCTTCCGACCTCGTCTACAACATGATCAATCTCGACAAGCCGGTGGTCTCGGCGATCAACGGCGTCGCCGTCGGCGCGGGGCTCGTCGTCGCGCTGCTCGCCGACGTGAGCATCATCTCCGAGACGGCGCGGTTCACCGACGGCCACACGCGGCTGGGCGTGGCCGCGGGCGATCACGCGGCGATCCTGTGGCCGCTCCTCTGCGGGATGGCGAAGGCCAAATACTATCTGCTCACGGCCGACTTCATCGACGGCCGGGAGGCCGAGCGGATCGGCCTGGTGACCATGTGCGTCTCACCGGATGAGGTCCTGCCCAAGGCGCTCGACGTCGCCGATCGCCTCGCCCGCGGCAGTCAGCTGGCGGTGCGCTGGACCAAGCGCGCGCTCAACAACTGGCTGCGCCAGGCCGGGCCGATCTTCGACCAGTCGCTCGCTCTCGAGATGCTCTCGTTCTCGTATCCGGACGTGCACGAGGGAGTCCGGGCGATTCGCGAGAAGCGCACGCCCGTCTTCCCCTCGACGAAGTAGCGGAGACCGACAGCGTGACCGCGAACGAGCCGGCGCCGCGCACCGGTCATCCCTACTACATGCACGACGCGATCTTTGCTCAGCCCGGCGCGCTTCGGCTCGTCGCCCGCGGGCAGGGCGGCGCGATCGAGGCGGCGGCGGCGCGGCTGCGCGAGCTCGACCACCTGCTCCTCACCGGCGTCGGCACCTCGTGGCACGCGGCGCTGGTCGCCGAGCTTCTCTTCGCGCGCCTGGGCGGGCTCGGTCTGCGCGCTCGGGCATTTCACGCGTTCGAGCTCGCGAGCTACTGGACCGAGGCGCAGGGGCGTACGGGCGCCATCGTGCTGAGCCACGGCGGCACCCGACGCTACTCGCGAGAAGCGCTGGCCCGGGTGAAAGCTTCAGGCGGCGCCGGCGTCGTCGTCACGGGCAAGGGGCCGGAGGCGCCGTCGGAGGCGGACTGGACGCTCCGTACCGTGGACCAGGAGAGCTCGGGAGCTCACACGGTGAGCTACACCGCGGCGCTCTCGCTTCTCGCGACGCTCGCCGCCACCACCGGCGGCAACGTCGACGCCGCGCGAAGCCTCGACGCGATCCCCGATATGCTCGCCTTTCTCCTCGGTCAGGAATCGTGGGAGGAGCTCGCCGAGCGCTACGGCGATCGGCGCTGCTACTGGTTCGTGGGCGGGGGACCGAACACGGCGACGGCGTGGGAAGCGGCGCTGAAGATGAGCGAAGCCAGCCACGCCCAGGCGGTCGGCTTCAACTGCGAGCAGTTCCTGCACGGCGCGTGGGCGGCGCTCGAGCGCGAGGACGTCGTGTTCCTGGTGGCCCCGCCCGGCCCGGCCTACGAGCGGTGTCTGGCGGCCGCGCGCGTCGCCAAGGAAATCGGGGTGCCGTTGGTCGCACTCGTGCGCGAAGACGACCGCCAGATCGCGCCGCTGGCGGCCGAGACGATCGCGATCCCCGAGATCGACGAGCTCCTTTCGCCGATCCTCACGATCGTGCCGCTGCAGCTCTTCATCTACCACTCGGCCGTTCGGCGCGGCGTCAACCCTGACCTGACCCGTAGTGACCAGCCCGCATACGGGCGCGCACGCGCCGCTGTCTCACTCTAGCCTCGCGTCGCGGTGGGCGCCGGGGCGCCTCGGGGCCACGGCCGCGAATGCTGTCTCGGGCGTGGGTCAGCGCCGGTGGTAGGCGTCGAGGAACTCGGATAGGGCTTCGTCGAGTAGCTTGAAGATTTCGGCCGGGGATTCGCGCCACGGACCGGCGGCCTGGCGCTCCGCATGCCACACGCTCGCGACAAGGGGCGTGGACATCCCGGTCACCATGGCCGTGCGCTCCACGCTGAGCCGCACCGGGCCGATTCCGTAGGTTCCGGAGAACGGCAGCCAGAGACGTGGCGGCGAGCAGAAGAGCCGCCGAGAGGGCCAGAGCCGCCATCGCTACGACGGCGGCGGCGATCCCTCCGGACGCGGCCCGCGGCCACCCCGGCGGTGGCGCCGACGGCGGCGCGGGTCGGATCTGCCCTCGCTCGACGGCGGTGGTGGCGGCGGCGCGGCCGACGGGGGGCGGCTCGCTTGCGGCGGCTCGCCGTGCGGTCGGCCGTGGGGGCGCCCGCCTCCGCCGCGCCGTCCGCGATCGCGGTCGCCGAAGCGATCGCGGGCTGCCAGGCGTGCGCGCCGCTCGTCGGCGTAGCGCCGGCGCTCCTCGGCCGTCGGCTTGATCTCCGGCATGAACAGATCGTCGTCGGCCCACTCGACCGCGATCTTCTGGCCGATGAACTTCTCGATCGCCTCGAGCGCCAGCGCGCTCGACTCGTCGACGAGGCTGATCGCCTTGCCACCGGCTCCGGCGCGCGCGGTGCGGCCGATGCGGTGCACGTAGTCCTCGGCGTCCTGAGGCAAATCCCAGTTGACGACGTGGCTCACCGCCTCGATGTGCAGCCCGCGCGAGGCGACGTCCGTGGCGACCAGGATCGGCAGCCGGCCTTCCTTGAAGTCGTTGAGGATCTTGAGCCGCCGCTTCTGGTCGACGTCGCCGGTGAGCGCCCGCGTCTCCCAGGCGTTGCGCGTCAGCCGGTCTTCGAGGCGCCGCGCCTCCTCGCGCGTGTTCGAGAAGATCAGGATGCGATCGCCGCCCTCGCGCCGCAGGAGTCCCAGCAGCAGCGGGAACTTCTCCTCGCGGCCGACGTGGAACAGCGACTGCTCGACGCGCTCGGCCGTCTTCTGCTGCGGCATGATCGTGATCTGCGACGGGTTGTTCATGAACTCCCAGGTGAGCTCGAGCACCCGGAACGAGAGCGTCGCGGAGAAGAGGTAGGACTGTCGCTTATCCGGCGTCGGTAGACGCCGCAGGATGAAGCGCAGGTCGGCGATGAAGCCCATGTCGAACATCCGGTCGGCCTCGTCGATGACGAGGATCTCCACGCGTCGCGGGGTCCAGACGTGCTGCTTGAGATAGTCGATCAGCCGGCCCGGCGTGCCGACGAGCAGATCGCAGCCCGCCGCGAGCGTCTCGCGCTGCTTGGCGTAGTCGATGCCGCCGTAGACCGCGAGGGTCCGGAACGGCGTGAACCGCCCGAGCTGCCGCGCGTCGGATTCGATCTGCACCACCAGCTCGCGCGTGGGCGCGATCACGAGCATCCGCGGCGCGCCCGCGCCCGGAGGCGGCGGAGGCGCCGGCGTACGGAGCATCTTGGTGAACGCCGCGATCAGGAACGCGGCGGTCTTGCCGGTGCCGGTCTGCGACTGGCCGGCGACGTCCTTGCCGCGGAGCGCCAGCGGCAGCGCCGCCTCTTGAATCGGCGTGGCGGTCACGAAGCCCGCCTCGCGAATCCCCTGCATGACGGGCTCGGGGAGGTCGAGAGAGGCGAAATCCATCAGGCCGATTCGGCGGGCGCGGCTTCCGGCGCTGGCGCCGGCTTACGCCCAAAGACCCGGGCGCAGATGATCCCGACCTCGTAGAGGATGATCAAGGGGCCGGCCATCAGCGTCTGGTTGAACGCGTCGGGCGTGGGTGTCAGGACCGCGCCGGCGATGAAGGCGCCGAGGATCGCGTACTTCCGGTTCCGCGCGAGCATCTTCGCGTTGACGACGCCGACGCGGGCGAGGATCGTGAGGGCCAGCGGCAGCTCGAACACGGCGCCGAAGGCGAGCGTGAACTTCAGCAGGAAGTCGACGTGATTCTGCAACGTGATCATCGGCTGGAGCCCCGGGCGCGCGTAGCTCAGGAGGAACTGGATCGCGTACGGCGTCACGACGAACAGCGAGAAGGCGCCTCCCCCGACGAAGAGCAAGGAGCCGATGATCACGAAGGGCAACGCGTACTTCTTCTCGTGGCTGTGGAGGCCTGGAGCAATAAAGGCCCACACCTGCCACAGGATCACCGGCGCGGAGAGGAAGATGCCGACGATGAGGCCGACCTTCATCTGCACCCAGAACGCCTCGGCCGGCGCCGTGAAGACCAGCGTGTAGTTGAGCTTGGTCACGGGCTTTGCCAACCAGTCCACGATGTACTGGCTGAACGGCAGGACGATCACGGTTCCGATCAGGAGCCCGATGAGCGCCCGGACGATCCGGACGCGGAGCTCGCCCAGGTGCTCCATGAAGGACATCTTGGCGTCGTCGATGGATAGCGGCATGCCCTACCAGCTCGCGACGAAATGCCGGAGCGCGCCGACGCCCCCGCCGACCTGAAAGCCCTCGCGGATCGCCGCGGTCACGTAGGCCTTCGCCTCGCTGACCGAGTCCTTCAGCACGTGGCCGCGGGCCAGACACGCCGCAATCGCCGACGAGAGCGTGCAACCCGTCCCGTGGGTGCTGGTCGACGCCAGGCGCGGCGCGGTGAAGCGCGCGAAGTCGCGGCCGTTCCACAGGATGTCGGTGGCCGAATCCCGCAGGTGCCCGCCCTTCACCAGCACGTTCCGCGGGCCGAGCGCCAGGATTCGCCGGGCGGCTTCTTCCATGTCGCTCTCGGTCGCGACCGGCATCCCCGCGAGCGCCTCCGCCTCGTGCAGGTTCGGGGTGACCACCAGGGCGAGGGGCAGCAGCTCCTTGATCAGCGCCGCCCGCGCCTCGGGCTGCAGCAGCGCATCGCCGGACTTGGCGATCATCACGGGGTCGAGCACGATCTTCTCCCGCGCGTCACTGCGCAGGCGCTCCGCTATCTCCGCGATAATGGGGGCGGTCGAGAGCATGCCGATCTTGATCGCGTCGGCCCCGAGGTCCGAGAGCACCGAGTCGAGCTGGCGGCGCACGAATTCAGCAGGCAGATTGAAGACGCCCTGGACGCCGAGCGAGTTCTGGGCGGTCACGGCGGTGATCACGCTCATCCCGAAGACGCGGAACGCCGAGAAGGTCTTCAGATCGGCCTGAATGCCCGCGCCGCCGCCGGAATCCGAGCCGGCGATCGTCAGCGCTTTGGGTACGCCCATAGACGTTCGAAGTATACACGCCTCGCTGGGGCGGCGTTCCGTCAGCCGCGCGCCGGGATCACCAGGGTGAACTCGCCGCGCGGCGCGGCCGCGGCCAGCCGCGCCAGGTGCACGGCCGGTGTCGCGGTCACGATCTCCTCGTACTGCTTGGTGAGCTCCCGCGCGAGCACCAGCTCGACCTCGCCGAAGACCTCGCCGATCGCGCCCAGGGCGGCCACGATGCGGTGGGGCGACTCGTAGAGCACGACCGTCGTGCCCATCTCGCGCAGCGCGCGGAGGCGATTGAGCCGCTTGCCGGGCTTCACCGGCAAGAAGCCGTCGAACACGAACCCATCGGCGGCGAGCCCGGAGGCCGAGAGCGCCGTGACGACCGCGGCCGGGCCCGGGATGGGAATCACGCGGATCCCCTGGGCGCGCGCCTCGCGGACCAGGAGGATGCCCGGGTCGGAGATGCCCGGCGTGCCCGCGTCGGTGACGAGCGCGATCGTGCGCCCGTCGGCCAGGTCGCGCAAGAGCTGCGGCCCGCGCGTGAGCTTGTTCTGCTCGTAGTAGCTCACGGTCGGCTTGTGGATGTCGAAGTGCGACAGGAGGGCCCGCGTCCGCCGCGTGTCCTCGCAGGCCACCAGATCGGCCTCGCGCAGGACGCGGAGCGCGCGCAGGGTGATGTCTTCGAGGTTGCCGATCGGGGTCGCGACTACAAAGAGGGTGCCGCTCAGGCCGTCTGTTCTTTCGCTTCGGAGACCAGCATCGGCCTTTCGCGGTTCAGGATGACCTCGCGGGTGATGATGCACTCCTTCAGGCCCTGGATGGAGGGCAGGTCATACATGATCTCGAGCATGACCTCCTCCAGGATCGCGCGCAGCCCGCGCGCGCCGGTGCCGCGCTTGAGCGCCTCGCGCGCGATCGCCGCCACCGCGTCGTCGGTGAACTTGAGCCGGACCTTCTCGAGGTCGAAATATTTCTGGTACTGCTTGATGATCGCGTTCTTCGGCTCGCGCAGGATGCGCACCAGCGCCTGATCGTCGAGGTCGTGGAGCGTCGCGATCACCGGCAGGCGGCCCACGAACTCGGGGATCAGCCCGTACTTCAGGAGGTCCTCCGGCTGGATCATCGCCAGCAGATCGCCGATGCGCCGCTCGTCGCGGCTCTTGATCTCGGCGCCGAACCCCATGCCCGAGCGCCCCACGCGGCTCTCGATGATCTTGTCGAGGCCGACGAACGCGCCGCCGCACAGGAAGAGCACGTTGGACGTGTCGACCTGGATGAACTCCTGGTGCGGATGCTTGCGGCCACCCTGGGGCGGCACGTTGGCCACGGTGCCCTCGAGGATCTTCAGGAGCGCCTGCTGCACGCCTTCGCCGGAGACGTCACGCGTGATCGACGGGTTCTCGGACTTGCGCGCGATCTTATCGATCTCGTCGATGTAGACGATGCCGCGCTCGGCGCGCTCGACGTCGTAATCCGCCGCCTGCAACAGTCGCAGGATGATGTTCTCGACGTCCTCGCCCACGTAGCCGGCTTCGGTCAACGTCGTGGCGTCGGCGATCGTGAACGGCACCCGCAGCATCTTGGCGAGGGTCTGGGCCAGCAGGGTCTTGCCCGAGCCGGTCGGGCCGATCATGAGGATGTTCGACTTCTGCAGCTCGACGTCGCTGGTCTCGCTGCCCGACTCGATCCGCTTGTAGTGGTTGTGCACGGCGACGGCGAGGACTTTCTTGGCCCGCTCCTGGCCGACGACGTACTGATCGAGGACGGTCTTGATCTCGGAGGGCTTCGGCAGGCTGCGGAGCTCGCGGGACTTCTCCTCTTCCCACTCCTCCGCGATGATGTCGTTACAGAGCTCGATGCACTCGTCGCAGATGTAGACGGTCGGCCCGGCGATCAGCTTTCGGACGTCGTTCTGGCTCTTGCCGCAGAACGAGCACCGCAGGGTTCCGTTGCCTTCGCGCGGCCGGGCCATGCGCTCGCTACTTCTGGATCGTGAGCGCGGCGGCCTCGCTCACCGGTCGGGTCGTCGGCTTCGAGGAGATCACTTCGTCGACGATTCTATATTCCTTGGCCTGCTCGGCGGTCATGAAAAAGTCCCGATCGGTGTCGCGCTGGATCTTGTCCATGCCCTGCCCGGTGTGGTGCACGAGGATGCGATTCAATTCCTCGCGCATCCGGAGAATCTCCTTGGCCTGGATGTCGATGTCGGTCGCCTGCCCCTGCACGCCGCCAAGCGGCTGGTGGATCATGATCCGCGCGTGCGGCAGCGCGAACCGCTTGCCCCGGGCGCCCGCGCAGAGCAGGAGGGCGCCCATCGACGCCGCCTGGCCCATACAGATGGTAGAGATCGACGGCTTCACGTACTGCATCGTGTCGTAGATGGCCATCCCCGCGGTGACCGACCCGCCGGGCGAGTTGATGTAGAGGTTGATGTCCTTGTCGGGATCGTCCGCCTCGAGGTAGAGCATCTGGGCGATCACCAGGTTGGCCAGATCGTCCTCGATGAACGTCGGCAAGAAGATGATCCGCTCCTTCAGGAGGCGCGAGAAGATGTCGAACGCGCGCTCGCCGCGCGGCGTCTGCTCGACGACCATCGGAACCAGAGCCATCGGAGATCTCCTGCTCATCAGCTCACCTCGCGTTAAGCCTTGACCTTCGCGTTGGCGACCAGTAGCTCGAGGGTCATGCGATCGCGGATGCCCTGGCGCAGCCCCTCGAGGTCGCCGCTTTTCTCCATCATACGCCGGAGGGCCGGCGTGGGCCGCTGACTTGCCTGCGCGAGCTTCTCGACCTCGGCGTCCACGTCGGTCTCGGTGGGCGCGATCGCCTCCTTGTCGGCGATGGCCTCGAGCAGGAGGGCGCGGCGCACGGCCTTCTCGGCGCCGGGCCGGAGCTCGGCGATGAGCTTCTCGTAGTCCCACGGCATCCGCTCCGGATCGATCCCCTGCCGCCGGACGGACTCGCGCGCGTGCTCGATCCGGTGCGCGACCTGACGCATGACCAGCGCGTCCGGCACCGTGAACTCGTGCCGCGCGATCACCGCGTCGACGACCTTTTCCTGCAACGCCCGCTGCTCGTCGTGCTCGCGCCGGACCTCGAGCTGCTTCTTGAGCTCGGTCCGCAGGGCTTCGAGCGTCTCGAACTCGCCGAGCGACTTCGCGAAGTCGTCGTCGAGCGACGGCAAGACCTTCTCCTTGACCTCGACCACCTTCACCGTCGCGTTCCCGCCGCGCCCGCGCAGGTCTTCGCGCCGATGGTCGTCGGCGAAGCGCAGCGTGAC
Source organism: Candidatus Rokuibacteriota bacterium (assembly GCA_003221615.1). Lineage (GTDB taxonomy): Bacteria > Methylomirabilota > Methylomirabilia > Rokubacteriales > CSP1-6 > AR31. Next base: position 15,605 of record QHSQ01000041.1, read on the forward strand.
CTGACGCTCCTCGCCCGCGCGGAGGCCGACCACGGCGTCGTCGATCTCGGGCAGGACGTTGCGCGCGCCGACCAGGAACTCGTAGCCGGTCTGGCTCGACGGGTCGTGGCCGTCGATGGCGAGCGTGTAGTCGACCACGACGAGATCGCCGGAGGCCGCCGGACGCTCGACCGCGTGGAACTGCGCCTGCTGCTCGCGCATGTGGTCGAGCGCGGTGGAGAGGTCGTCGGCGGTGACCGGCGTCGGCGCGTGCTCGATCTCGACACCCTTGTACTCGGCGAGCGTGATCGCGGGCTTGACCTCGACGACCGCCACGAAGCTGAGCGGTGCCCCCTCCTCCAGACGGACTTCCTGGAGATCGGGCTCGTTGACGGGATCGAGCTTCGCCTCGGAGAGCGCCTGACGATAGACGTCGGGAATCAGATGCTCGGCGACCTCGCGGCGCACGTCGTCGGAGAAATGGACTTTCACGAGCGAGCGCGGCACGTGGCCCTTCCGGAATCCGGGCAGGCGCGCCTGCTTCTGCACGCGACCGTACGCGCGCTCCCATTCCTGCTTCACGACGTCGACCGGCGCCTCGACGGCCAGGCGCCGCTTGCAACCTTCGATCGCCTCGACCGCGACTTTCATCGACACTCCAGAGTGAATTCGAGTGTTCGCGTCACGAGCCCTCGCATGGTACCACGCCCGACGCTGGAAGACATTTCGGCGCCCGCACCCGCGCCCTCTCGAGGCCGCCGCGCGGAGCCCCTCTGCTAGACTCGCGGCCAGCGGAGCACATCCTGAGGCGCTCATGCGACTGATCGGACTGGTCCTGCTCGCTCAGAGCCTTCTGCTGGCCTCACTCACGGCGCACGCCCAGCAGGCCGGCAAGGTCTATCGCATCGGGCACGTGGCCCCGGCGGACTTCGACCAGCCCGATCCTATGGCGGAGCGCGCCTGGCCGGCGTTCCTCGAAGGGCTGAAGAAGCTCGGCTGGATCGAAGGAAAGAACTTCGTGTTCGAGCACCGGATGACCTCGACCAGGACCGGCATTCAGCAGGCAGCCGAGGAATTCGCGCGCAAGAAAGTCGACGTCATCGTGCTGGTGGGCGGAGCCCGGGCGGCCATGGTCCAGCAGGTGACGCGGACCATTCCGATCGTCACCCTGGCCGCCGGAGATCTGGTCGGGTCCGGCATCGTCCCGAGCCTCGCCCGGCCCGGCGGCAACATCACGGGCATGCAGAGCTACGCGCCGGAAATCATGGGCAAGCGTCTGCAGATGTTGCGAGAGATCAACCCGACGCTGTCGCGCGTCGCCGTGCTCCGGCGGTATTCGTGGCATCCGGGAATTCTCGCCGTGTATCAGCAGGCGACGGACGACGCCGCCCAGAAGCTCGGGATCAAGGTCCGCCACGTTCGCTTCGAGAAGGCCGACGAGCTCCCCGGGATATTCGCCGAGATGCGGCGAGAACGCGACGGAGCGGTCCTGATCTGGCAGGACACGGCCATCGACGAGGTCGCGCCCCAGCTCCTCGATCTCGCGGTGAAACATCGTCTCCCGACGATCGTCGACAGCTCGAAGTGGGCCAAGACCGGCGCGCTCATCGCCTACGGCCCGAAGGCGACCGATCTCTTCCGGCAAGCGGCGACTTACGTCGATCGCATTCTGAAGGGCGCGAAACCGGGGGACTTGCCCATCGGGCAACCGACCACGTTCGAGCTGATCTGCAATATCAAGACGGCCCAAACGCTCGGCGTGACGATCCCACAGTCGATCTTGCTGCTGGCTGATCAGGTCGTGGAGTGAGGTTCTAGACGTCGGAGCGGCGGGCGACCGCGGATACGAGAAACCCGATCCCGGCCACCAGCTCGAACACCTCCTCGAGAAAGTAGCGCGGCACGCCCGGGACGTGGCCGAGCTGGCGCTCGAAGAGCTCGGTGAAGACGGCCAGCGCCACGCTCGCCGCGAGCACCCGTCCCCAGGGCTCGGCGATCGCGATCCAGCTTTCGCTCCAGAAGAGGCGAATCCGGACGAGCGCGAAGATTCCGATCGCGGCGGGCACGCCCACGACCACGACCGCCGCGAGCACGCGCCACGGCAGCGCCACTCTCGGGTTGACGAAGAAGCGGGTCGAGATGACCTTCGTCCCGAACACGAGCCGGTCGAGATCGACCTCGCCGATGACCAGCCCGATGAGCGAGGCGACGATCACGACGTCGAGAGGCGACACGTGGCCGGCGCGCGCCGCGTTTCGCACGAGATGCCTGCCGAACAGCACGGCCGCCGCGGCGTCCAGCAGCACCTGGAACCACTCGACCACGCCGCTTTCGGCGGTGGCCCGGTCGGCCAGACCCGGGTCGACGAGCGCGATCGCCGACAGCACGAAGACGGCGATCACCGCGAGCGCGGCGGCGAGGGTCTCACACCGAAACTCAGCTCGGCTCCAAAGACGCGCAAGGAACGTCGCGACGACCATTTCGCGGTCCTCTCGCATCGCCCTGGTATATACCGGACATCGTGGTGGTTTGGAGAGGTTCATGGCGCTGATGAACTGGATCTGCTGCGGGCGGCGGGGTCGAACTAGGCCCTGTGCGCTGGTATGTGTCCTAGCGTTCGGCTAGACCTCCGGCAGCCACCCCAATGCGAGAAGGATGGCCCTCGGCGCGCGCTACTTCGTGAAGCCAGTCCAGCAGATTCCTCTCGTTATCCCAGATCCGGAAACAGAGCGTGTGGAAGTGACGGGGCCAGCCGCCTGCCGAGGGGACTCCAATCATCGCCATCTGTCCCGGCCTAACGTTCGCACCGCAGGCTTCGCATGTTTGTCCGCCGCCTGGAGTACGCCTGACATTCGTCATTCTTTCGTGCGGCAGACGACGCTCCAGGAGTCGGTGCCGAATCATGAAACGAACAACATCGAAGTCCATACACGAGCACTGTCGGATGGAAATAGACCTTGGTCTGCCGGGTGATTCCCTACAGAAACGAGGGGAGATTCCCTCATCACACCCAGCCGCCTCTGCTAAACTCCCGCCAGCCACCCTCCAGCGAGGGGGCCACCGGATGATATCTGCGAGTTTGTGGCTGAGGCTGTTCGGTTGACGGACCCGTGGTACGAGCACCAAAAGCGTTTGCCTGGAGTTCCAGCCCTGGAGTTCGTCCGCAGTCTGAAGAGAGCGAAGCCGTGGTGGAAGATCTGGTGAACCCTTTTGCGCGCGGCTGTCGGCTTCGCCGGGTGCTCTCGGCGACCTTCCCCGTACACGAGCGAAGGAGATCAGCGATGAGGATGTATCTTGCTCTATTGCTTGCTGCCGTGTTCGTACTGTCCCCGCTTGGTGGAGTCGCCCAAGAGAAGAAGATCGTTGACGTCAAGGAACTCGCGGGAAGTTGGCGGGGCTGGGTCACGGCGGAAATGGGAGACGAGCGCGCAACGATGACAGTCCAAGCGGACGGAACCTACCAAGCTTCGACCACGCGTGGCTCCACGTCCGAAGGCCGGTTCTATCTTCAAGACGGCAAGCTGCGATATCGCTCGTCGCGAACGACAGGGACGGCGAGACTTTCCGAAGATAAAGGAAAGACCACTCTCACCGTGATGCCCGAGGACTCCACCTACGGCAGAGCAGACTACGAACGGGTCAAGTAGTGTGGTCAGCGCTTCGACCAAGAAGAAAAGATGCGCGTGCGCACCGGCGTGCGTTCCCATCCCGTGCCCGTCGCACTCGTGGGTGAGTGCTCCATCCCGGTCGTGTAGAACGTAGCTCTCCAGCCCCGCTCCTCATATTGAGTCAATTGCAGGTCATAGCCCTGACGGTGCATCCCCACGGCCACGTGCCCAATCCAAGTCCACGAGTCACGCGAGGAGCGGAGAGCACAGAGAGCACGGTCATACGAGAGCATGGAGCACCCGGCAAAGCCGACTGCAGCTCGGAGGAGCTGGCCACGTTGGTCGAGCATGTCGGGAAGCCACTTGGGCGACAGTGTTACGTCAACGTCTCCTGTTCCATCAGCTACAATTCCTCGGTAGCAGCCTTGGCCTCACAATGCCGTCAACTTGGGGAGATGTGGTGGGCTATCGGACGAGGGTAACGAGCGTCGCCATCGTCGGCCTGCTCTTGGCCATCATCGCATCGGAGGCGGCGTCCCAACCGCCGACCATACCGGAGCCGCCGCTCGTCATCGAAGGCCGGGTCCTTTGGATTGACTTTGGCAGCCAGACGCTGGCACTGGCTCCGGCCAACAACACCCCGACCGTTTCGATAGACCTTCACCGCCTTCGTCAGAGCGACTACACCGGGTTCCGCGGGAACGAGTACGTGCGGGTCGTCGGCTTCATTCTCCGGCCAAGCCGGCGGATCCAGGCATTCGAGATCTACCTGGTAACCCCGTGGTATCCGGCGGCACCACAGAGCCCTTGAATCGAACACCACCGAAATCCACGCCCCGGCCTTGGTCGTGCACGCTTACTGGGCTGCCCCTCGACCTTGAGCGCCGCAGGTGGCCAAGTCGATCACGGGCCACCTCACCGATTCTGTTTACGAGCGATATCACGTCGTCAGAGAAGTCGTCAGAGAAGAGGATCAGCGGGCACCGTTAGCTCGGGTCGAAGCCGGTTTCACGACGAACCAGCACAAAAGGGCCGATTCCCAGCACAGCCGCCCTGTTCCTGCTCGTATGAATGAGAGACCAAGTGACACGTAACGTCCTTGTTTTCAGTGCTGGTGCGAGAGGGGGGAGTCGAACCCCCAAGGGCTTTCGCCCACTGGATCCTAAGTCCAGCGCGTCTGCCAGTTTCGCCACTCTCGCCCGCCGAAGTATCGCATGGTTGCGAGTCGAGCTATCCAGACGCGCGGAGGCCACTCGGTCCAATACTTCGCCCAGCTCGATCGGCAGAATCTCGCTCTTCGTCCAACAACTGGCTGCGCAATGTAGACTGAGGCCGGACTGAGACGCCCACGCATCAAGTCGGCCGCACGGCGTCTCCTGCCATCACAGCGATGTCGCAGGAGCGGGCCACCGTCCAGTCGATTCGCGTGTTTCATCCGCAGCGCGGTGGGCGAGGTCGAAGAGGACGCAGGCTGATGGACAAGCTCAACCTCATCGCTCTGATTCTCAACGTCGTCTTCTTCGGTGTGAACGTGTGGCTCCTCATCAGGCACCGGCGCAAAGCTCGCGCCCCGGTGACGACCTCGACGCGCGAAGACCGGATCGAGCGGGTCGTCGCGGAATACATGCACCTGGCTACGAGCCATGTCGACACCGGCGTTCACGCGCTGATCGTCGCGGGGGTGAAGGGACTTCACACGAGCGAGGAGATGGCCGACGCGATCAGTCGAATCGCTGACCGCACCGGCACGCATCCGCTCGTCGGTGACGCACGGAGGCTTGCGCCCGCGTCTCTGAAAGGCTTCTTCGCCGATTTGACCGTGCTCGGCCCGGTCACGATCGGTGAGAAAGAAGCGTTGGAGAGGATCAAGGCTACGGCTGCACCGGAATGAGCCTCGACCGCAAAGCGGCGCGGGCGCGGTGGACAAGTCCCGCAAAACGGGGATAGAGCTATCCGGCTGAGAAGATGAAGAAGAGTGGGCGGCGGTCTGAGCTTATCCACTGAAATCCACACCTTCCACCAAATTATTTCGCCGCCCGGCTTGACAGGCTCGTGTGTCGAGGACGACGATGCGCGCGTCGTGTTGGTGTTCATTCGACTCAGATCGTTGCTCTTCGCGTTGTGTCCGGACCATCCGGTGGCACTGTGCGGAACATGCCACCGGACTTACACGCCCGAGCAGCTCGGGACCAAGATCGGCGACGGCTGCTATCTCTGCGACTGCGGATTCGATCTCAGAGAGTCCGTCGTCGCCCACGCGCGGACGTGCGCGAATCTCATACCGCAGAAGCCACTGGCTCGGATGGCGTCTGTCACCAGCTCCGCGACACCTCCAGAGGTTTCGGAGCGTTTCGCGACCCGACGTAGAGCGCGGCTCGGGTTGGACGTTCACGCGCGGGCCCGGTAGCCCTCCCTGCCCCGCGCGAGATGACAGAGTTACATTGCGACACTATGCCTCGCAGGCACAGCGGTTCGGAACTCCGCGCCACGTATACGGCCACGCCTGGCCCTCCCCTTGCACCGTCGGGACGGAGAACAAGAGGAGGCGTCTGTGCCAAACGGAAGATTGCTCGCCATGGTGCTCGCGGTAGTGGCCACCGGTCTCCCGATCACCGGAGCCGTCGCTGGTGAGGTGAACGTCGGAATCAATATTGGCGTACCGGCGCCACCGAGAATCGTATTGCCTGCGCCTCCGCCGGTCGTCGTCGTACCCAACACCCCCGTCTCCTATGTTCCCAGCGTGAACTTCAATCTCTTCGTCTACGGCGGCCAGTACTACGCCTTTCACGACGGCTCGTGGTTCTACGCCAAGAGCCATAGCGGCCCGTGGGTTTTCGTGGCGCCCGAGCGGGTACCCAGGCCGGTCGTCGCGGTGCCGGCGACCTACTACAAGATCCCTCCGGGCAACGCCAAGAAGATGGAGCGTCGAGCGGCTGTACCAGCAGGTCCGGCTTCAGCGGGCTGGTGCCCTCCGGGGCAAGCGAAGAAGGGCCGCTGCTAATCCGGTCCGCCCCGCCTGCTCGCAACGGTGGCGACGCCGCGGATCGGGACTTCGAGCTGCGTCGCGACTGCTAGCGAGCCCCTGCCACCAGCAGAGTAGCCGACGAGGGCGATGCGACAGGGCCGTGATGTGGGTCGAGCATTGGCTACTCGACTACCTGGTCCGTCCGGAGCAACACCGATTGCGGGATGGTCAACCTGAGCGCCTTGGCAGTCTTCAGATTGATCGCCAGCTCGAACTTCGTTGGCTGCTCGATTGGGAGGTCCCCGGCTCTCGAGCCCTTCAGAATTTTGTCGACGTACTTCGCCGATCGCCGGAACATGTCGGCATAACTCGGGCCGTAGGCCATGAGCCCGCCCTCTTCCACGAATTCCCAGTACGGGAACATCCCCGGCAGCCGATTCTTGGTACCAAAGGCGATAATCCGCGATCGGTGAGCCAGCATGAAGCGGTCCGCGATGACCGTCAGGGCGTCGGGGCGCTGGTTCACGATGGCGCTGAACGCGTTTTCAAACTCCTCGGCCTGCCGCACGTCAGCCCGGTGCAGCTTGATCTGCAAGGTATCGGCGGCGCGCTGAGTCTCCCTCCAGGCAACGGCGACGAACGGATTCGCCGGATTCGCGAGAACGGCGAGACGCGAGAGCTTCGGCAGCGCTTGCTTGAGGAGCTCCAGCCGCTTGCCTTCCAACTCAGGCACCACGGTAGACAGTCCAGTGATGTTGCCACCGGGTCGCGCCAGGCTCGGTACGATGCCAGCCGCTAACGCGTCCCCGATGACGGCCATCACAATCGGAATGACGTTCGTCGCCCGTTTGGCCGCCAGGGTCGCCGGCGTGCCGGCCACGACGATGACGGCGACCTTCAGCCGGAGCAGCTCTGTCATGAAGTCAGGAAAGCGCTCGTATCGCCCTTCGGCCCATCGGTACTCGATGAGGATGTTCTGACCTTCTACATAGCCGAGTTCGCGCAGGCCGTCACGAAAGGCGCTGAGAAGTTTCGGCTCCAGTGACGGCGTGGAGTTTCCTACATAGCCGATCAGCGGGATCTTCTCGGCCTGCTGCGCCTCTGCGCCGAGCGTGGCAAGCGTGAGCCCGAGAGCGAGAACGAACCCGATCAGACGCATGGGCACCTCGGTGGTCGATGGCCGGCGGGAGTCTGAAAGCGGGTCGAGATTAGCCCCGGCGGGAGGACAGGTCAATCACCCTGGAAACCTCGAGCTGGCGGCCCGATTTGTCCTGGCGCCGGGCATAGGCTAGGCTCCCGCCATGCCGGCGGCCCTCGGGTTCCTGCGCACGCAGATCGCCGAGATCGAGGGCGATGCCGCGCTCCGCTGGTACGGCGTGGCGCTGGCCTTCCTGCACGTCGTCACCTATCTGTACTGGGTCGATCAGCGGGTCGTGGCATTCGTCCACGCGCAGGCCGAGCCGATCTGCTGGCCGCTGGTGCTCGAGTGCGAGAAGCTGCGCGTGCTGTCGGCCGCGGGCGTGGCGCTGCTGCTGCGCGCATACTTCGCCGCCGCGATCGGCGCCGGGCTGCTCTTCGCCTCGCGGCGGCTGGTGCCCTGGGCCTACGCCGGCCTCGTCCTGGTGAATCTCCTCAAGCTCGGCGTCATGCTGCTCGATTACCGCCTGCGCATGAACCAGCATTACATGGGGTTCTTCGCGACTTTCGCGTACCTGCTGGTCCCCGGCAAGCGCGATGCGCTGCGCGTGCTGGTCACGCTCTTCTATTTCTGGGCCGGCACGCTCAAGCTCAACTGGGAATGGATCTCGGGCGCCGGCCTCTATCGACCGATGTGGCCATTCTCCGGCGTCGGGGTCGTCCTCGCGTGCGCCTACGTGCTCGTGCTCGAGCTCGGCGTGGCCTGGGGGCTCCTGGCCAAGCGCGCCTGGATCTTCTGGACCTCGTTCGCGCAGTTCCTGGTCTTCCACGCGCTGTCGTGGCAGGTCGTGGGCTTCTTCTACCCACTGCTGATGTTCGCGATTCTCACGGTCTTCCCGCTGAGCCGCCTCGTCGAGCCGCGGGATCCGTCCGAAGGTCTCCTGGTCGCGCTCTGGAGAGGCCATGCGCTCCGGTCGGTGTACGCGCTCGCCGCGCTGTTCTCGCTGCTCCAGCTGGTGCCGTACGCGTTCCCGGGCGACCGGACCCTGACGGGACAGGGCCGTCTTTACGCGCTTCACATGTTCGACGCGCGCGCGACCTGCGTGGGATGGGCCGACCTGCGCTACGCCGACGGCACCACGACGCGCCGCGACCTGAAGCTGCCGCTCGACACGCGCATCGCGTGCGATCCGATCGTCTTCTTCAATC
>QHSQ01000042.1 GCA_003221615.1 Candidatus Rokuibacteriota bacterium
GATCTTCAGCAGCTGCTCGATCGTCGTCTCCGGGCTATCGATCAACGTCACGAGACCATCGATGACCTCGGTGAGGTTGTGCGGCGGCACGTTGGTGGCCATGCCGACCGCGATGCCCGCCGAGCCGTTGATGAGGAGATTCGGGATACGCGTCGGCAGGACGACCGGCTCCTGCTCCGACTCATCGAAGTTGGGCACGAAGTCGACCGTGTCCCGATCGATGTCGGCCAGCATCTCGTGGGCGATCTTGGCCAGGCGCGCTTCGGTGTAGCGCATCGCCGCCGGCGGATCGCCGTCGACAGACCCATAGTTCCCCTGGCCATCGACCAGCGGATAGCGCAGCGAGAACTCTTGGACCATGCGGACGAGGGCTTCGTAGATCGGGGCGTCGCCGTGGGGATGGTACTTGCCCATGCAGTCGCCGATGACGCGCGCCGCCTTCTTGTAGGCGCGGTTCCAGTTGAGCCCGAGCCCCTGCATCGTATAGAGGACGCGGCGATGGACCGGCTTGAGGCCGTCGCGGATGTCCGGTAGCGCGCGGCCGACGATGACCGACATGGCGTAGTCCAGATAGGACTTCCGCATTTCCTCTTCGATCGGGACCGGAACCTGGCGCTCGTTCGGCATCGCGGGACTCCGTCACTGCTCAACACCGACGGCCGAAGCCGCCGACGGGGTTAAATATCGAGGTTCGCGACGTCCAGCGCGTACTTCTCGATGAACTCGCGGCGAGGCTCGACGGCGTCGCCCATCAGCACCGTGAACATCTGATCGGCGCCGACGGCGTCTTCCATCGTGACCTTGAGGAGCGTGCGCGATTCGGCGTTCATCGTGGTGTCCGCCAGCTCCTCCGCGTTCATCTCGCCGAGGCCCTTGTACCGCTGGAACGTCGCGCCGGCCTTGGCGTGCTCGAGCGCGATCCGGTGCAGCTCGTCGAGCGACGACACCGCGGTCTCGCGATCGCCCTCGATGATCGCGGTCGGGCCCTTGGCCACCGGAGCGACCTTCTCCCACAGCTCGGCGAGGCTCGTGTAGTCGGGCGACTTGAAGAGATCCGTGCTGAACGAGCGCGCGGGGGTGCCCGCGATCGTCACGGTGTGCCCCTCGTTGGCCTCGCCGGCCTGGACGCTGATGTCGTATCCGTCGACCGTCGCCGCCGCGCGCACCACGGCCTCGGCGATCTCGGCGTGCCCGATCCCGCGCTTGGTGCCTCAGGTACTTCTCGACCTTGCCCTTCTTCACCTTGAACAGTGGCGGCTGGGCGATGAAGAGATAGCCCGATTCGATGACCGACACCATGTGCCGGAAGAAGAAGGTCAGGAGCAAGGTCCGGATGTGGGCGCCATCCACGTCGGCATCGGTCATCAGGATGATCTTGTGGTACCGGAGCTTGTTGACGTCGAACTCCTCCGGACCGATGCCGGTGCCGAGCGCCGAGATGAGCAGCCGGATTTCATTGTGGGACAGGACCTTGTCGTAGCGTGCCTTCTCCGCGTTGATGATCTTGCCGCGCAGCGGCAGGACGGCCTGCGTGCGGCGGTCTCGTCCCTCCTTCGCCGAGCCGCCGGCCGATGCGCCCTCGACCAGGAACAGCTCGCGATACTGGGGGTCGCGTTCCGAGCACTCGGCGAGCTTCGCGGCCAGCCCCTCGTCGTCGATGCCCTTTTTGCGGGTCAGCTCGCGCGCCTTGCGGGCGGCCTCGCGCGCCTGAGCGGCCCGGACGCACTTGTCGGCGATCTTCCGCGCGGTGGTCGGGTCCTCCTCGAAAGCCTCGGCGAGCTTGTCATTTACGATCTGCTGGACCAGGCCTTTGATGTCGCTGTTGCCGAGCTTGGCCTTGGTCTGCCCCTCGAACTGCGGCTCCGGCAGCCGCACCGAGACGACCGCGGTGAGCCCCTCCCGGACGTCGTCGCCGCTGACGCCACCCTTGAAGTTCTTGAGGAAGCCGTTGGCCTGCGCGTAGGTCGAGAGCGTGCTGGTCAGCGCGGCGCGGAATCCGGTCAGATGCGTTCCGCCCTCGCGGGTGTTGATGTTGTTCGCGAACGAGAAGACGCTCTCCTGGTAGCCATCGTTGTACTGCAGCGCCACCTCGACCTCGATGTCGCCCTTCTTGCCCTCGAAGAACAGCACCTTTGGATGCAGCGGGGTCTTGTTCTGGTTCAGGTGCTTGATGAACTCGATGATCCCGCCCTTGTAGAGGAACGTATGGCTCCGCGTGTCGCGCTCGTCCTCGATGACGATCTTGAGGCCGCGGTTCAGGAACGCGAGCTCGCGCAGGCGGTTGCTGAGCGTGTCGAACGAGAAGGTCGTGTCCTCGAAGATCGCCGCCGCCGGCTTGAAGCGGATGATCGTCCCGGTCTTCTTCGTGGTCCCGGTCGCCGCGAGCGGACCGGTCGGGACACCGTTCTCGTAGCGCTGGGTCCACTCCCTACCGTCCCGGCGGATCTCGACCTCGAGCCACTCGCTGAGCGCGTTGACGACCGAGATGCCGACGCCGTGAAGACCGCCGGAGACCTTATAGGCGGAGTGCTCGAACTTGCCGCCGGCGTGCAGGACGGTCAGCACGACCTCGGCCGCCGACTTGCCGCTTTCCTTGTGGATGTCGACGGGGATGCCACGGCCGTTGTCGCCGACGGAGCAGGTGCCGTCGGAGTGCAGGATGACCTTGATGCTGTCGCAGTAACCGGCGAGCGCCTCGTCGACGGAGTTGTCGACCGCCTCGTACACGAGGTGGTGCAGACCGTACGCGCCCGTATCGCCGATGTACATCGCGGGGCGCTTGCGGACTGCCTCGAGCCCCTCGAGGACCTTGATGTCGCTGGCGGTGTAGGACTCGCCGCTCATGCGAGGCCGAGGCTCCCACCGTTGACGTGAAACACCGCGGCCCCGTCCACAGCCGCGATATCGGGCGTCGTCAGAAACACCTGCTCGGCGGATTGAATCTCGTGGAGGACGTGGCCTCTCACAGTCGGATCGAGCTCCGACAGCGCGTCGTCGAGGAGCAGGATCGGCGCGGTTCCCGCCGCCTCGGTCACCGGCAAGATTTCGGCGAGACGGAGCGCCAGCGCGGTGAGCCGTTGCTGACCTCGAGAGCCGAATGCGCGCGCGTCGACGCCGTCGATCTCGATCGCCAGATCATCACGGTGCGGACCCACCAGTGTCTGACCTCGACGAATCTCTTCGCGCTGACGCCGCTCGAGCGCCGCGAGAAGCGCCGTCGGCTCGGCCGCTTCGCCGAGCGCCGTTCGATAGCGAATCTCGATTTTGGACCTCGCCCCTGACAACGCAGCGTAGACTCGCGCGAGCTCGGTCTGAAACGCGGCGACCGCCTTCCGCCGCCGGCCCAAGAGCTCCATCCCGACCGTCGCGAGCTGCTCGTTCCATGGCCCGAGGCGCGCTGACAGTCCGGCGTCGACCGGGCGCTGCTGCAAAAGACGGTTCCGGCGCGCGAGTATCTGGCGATACCGAATGAGGGTTGGCACGTGGTTCACGTAGAGCCGCGCGGCGAACCCATCGATGAAGTTCCGGCGCGCGGCCGGCCCACCGTTCACGATCTCGAGATCCTGCCACCCGAACGCGATTGCTCGCGCCCACTCCGGGGATGCTTCGCCGGTCGTCTGCCACGTGCCGTCTTCGAGCTTGCTCAGCCCTCGACGGATCGTGCGCCGTGTCTCTGCCCGGATGAGGTCGCCCGAAAGGGTCGCCGCTTCCGTTCCCCAGCGCGCCAACTCAGCGCTCCGGGAGGTGCGGAAAGACCGCCCGGTGACGAGAAAACCGAGGGCCTCGAGGAGGTTGGTTTTGCCCTGGGCGTTAGGCCCGGTGACGACGTTCAGATGGGGTGCTGGCGACCACGATAGGGCGCGATAATTGCGAAATTCCAGCAACTGGACGCACCCTATCTGCAACCCTGTAAGCCTCTGTTTTTAAAGGATAAAACAACGTCTATATCCGCATTGGCATTATAACACAGCAGTAACCTTCGCCCTCGACGCTTTTAATCACGCCGGGACTCTGGGCATCCTTAATTTCGAGCACGACCTGGTCCTTCTCGAGAGCCGCCATGGCCTCGAGGAGATAGCGCGAGTTGAAGCCGATCACCATCTCTTCACCGGCGTACTCGACGTCGAGGATTTCCTCCGCCTCACCGAGCTCCTGACTGGATGCGCTCACCTTCAGTGACGCCGGGCTGAGCGCCAGTTTCACGGGCTTGTTGCGTTCCTCGGCCATCACCGCGACCCGTCGAAGCGCCGACGAAAGCGCGCCGCGGCCGGTCGTCAGGCGTCCGGGATGCGTGCGCGGGATCACCGCTTCGTAGTTCGGGAACTGACCTTCGATCAGACGCGCCGTCATCACGAAGTTCGGCATCTGGAGCACGAACTGATTGTCGGTGATCGCGAGCTGGACCTCTTCACCGGCCCCGATGACACGCATGATCTCGGTGACCGCTTTCCGTGGAACGATGCCGGTCGCGCTCGCGACGGCTTGACCGAGGCTCCGCATGGAAAGCGCCAGGCGATGTCCGTCCGTCGCCACCATGCGAAGGTCTTTGCCCTGAAACGCGAACAAGACGCCGTTGAGCGCGTAGCGTGTTTCGTCGTGCGACACAGCGAAGCTCGTCTGAGTGAGCATCTCGCGCAGCGTCTTGGCCTCGACGCTCACCCACGATTGCGGTGACGCCGGTACGACCGGCGGAAAATCGTCGGGCGCCAGACCGACCATCCGATAGGTCGCACCACCGCAGCGCAGGCTCACCGTCACGTTGTCGGTCACCTTGACCGCCACCGCGGCGGCCGGAAGCTCCTTCACGATCTCGGCAAGCTTCCGGGCCGACACCGTGATCGCCCCTTTCGACCCGACCTTCGCCGGAACCGCGACCCGCGCGCCGACCTCGAGATCGGTCGCCGTCAGCCGAACATTTTCGCCATCGGCTTCGAGCAAGACGTTGGCGAGGATCGGCAGTGTCTGGCGCGGTTCGACGATGTTCTGGACCATCTGGAGGCCTTTGAGGAACGCGTCGCGATCAATCACTACTTCCATGAGGTTCTCCAGTGTTGTCGTAAAAAAGAAAGAAACAACTTCGTAGCCGTAGTCACCGTCGAGCGGTGTGGATCGGGAGGATCCGCGAGAAACGACGACGTCAGCGTCAGTTGGACGACGCTCGTGACGGGGATAAGCGTGTGGAGATCGTGGGGGGCGGTGGGGATCACAGGTTGACGCTCTGGACAAGCCCGTCGATCGTCTTGCGGAGTTTGGGATCATCCTGCAAGAGCGTCTGGATCTTGTCCACGGCGTGTAACACGGTCGTGTGATCCTTCCCGCCGAACGCGCGGCCGATCTCGGAGAGCGACGAGTGCGTCATCTGGCGGGCCAGAAACATGGCGACCTGCCGCGGAAACGCGATGGCCTTGGTCCGGTTCTTGGCCTTCAGGTCCGACAGCTTGAGGCCGAAGAAGTCGCAAACCCGCCGCTGGATCTGATCGATCGTGATGATCTTCTCGTCCTCGCCCCACAGCTCGCCGAGGACTTCCTGGGCCAGGTCGACGGTCATCTCGCGGCCGGTGAGGGCGCAAAAGGCGATCATCCGCGTGAGCGAGCCTTCGAGCTCGCGGATGTTCGACTTGATCCGGCTCGCGATGAGATACGCGACGTCGTCGCCGAGGCGGATGCGCTCGAGCGCGGCCTTTTTCTTGATGATGGCCACGCGCGTCTCGAAGTCCGGTGGCTGGATGTCGGCGATCAGTCCCCACTCGAACCGCGAGCGCAGACGCTCCTCGATCTCGGGAATGTCCTTTGGCGACGAGTCGCTCGAGACGATGATCTGCTTGCGCGACTCGTAGAGGTCGTTGAACGTGTGGAAGAACTCTTCCTGTGTCCGCTCCTTGCCCGAGATGAACTGGATGTCGTCGATCAGGAGCAGATCGATCGTCCGATAGCGCGCCCGGAACTCCGCGGTCCGATCGTAGCGGATCGCGTTGATGAGCTCGTTGGTGAAGCGCTCGGACGAGAGATACGCCACCGACATGCCGGGGAAGAGACGCACGCACTGGTGCCCGACCGCGTGCAGCAGGTGCGTCTTGCCGAGGCCGACTCCGCCGTAGATGAACAGCGGATTGTAGGCGCGCGACGGGAGCTCGGCGACCGCCTGACATGCGGCCTGCGCGAACTGGTTGGACGAGCCCACGACGAATGCGTCGAATGTGTACCGCGGATTGAGCCCCTCGACGGTGCCACCGCCCACCGCGCGTTCTAGACGCGGCGGCGGCGCCGGCTCGACGGGGACGACCTCATCGACGATCAGCGTGATACGGGGATGTCCGCCGACAACCTCGCGGGCCGCCTGGTGGAGCGCGTCGAGATAGTTCTGGGCCAGCCAGTCCCGGGAGAACTTGTTCGGTGCGCCGATTCGGAGGTGATCCCCTTCGACCGCGACGAGCCGGCACGGGCGAATCCAGTTGTCGAGAACCGGCGTGGGGAGCGTCCGAGAGAGGGAGTCGACGAGTCGCGCCCAGAGGTCTTCTTCCAACACGGAGTCGCCCTCACTTACACACAGAGTTATCCACAGCTGTGGATAGCTCGGGGCATCTTGTACAGCCGGAGTTTTGCGCCGCCAGGCGCGCACATCAGGACAAAACTCCTCGCGCCGATCCGTCGCACGATGGATGGCGGACTCTAGCACGACGGTGAAACGCGTCGCAAGGGGCTTTGCAAGGCGACAGCAAGTTGACTCACCTCTGAGCGATGTCTACACTTGGTCGATTCGACGACCTCAGGGGGAATACGGTTCATGAAGCGGACGTTTCAGCCGAATGTGCGCCGACGGAAGAAGACTCACGGCTTCCGCGAGCGGATGAAAACCAAAGGCGGACGGAAGGTGCTCAAGCGTCGGCGCGCGAAGGGGCGGAAACGGCTGACCGTCTGACGGGCCGGTTTCCTCGGCGCGAACGGTTGACCACCGGCGCTGATTTTCAAGCGCTCTTCCAGCGGGGCAAGCGGATTGACCGGCCGTCCATGATCGTCCTCTGGCGTGCGACCGAAGAGCCGCGGCGCGCCGGGTTCGCCGTGAGTCGGCAGATTCGAGGCTCAGTGCAGCGGAATCGGGCGCGGCGGCGCCTGCGTGAGGCATATCGCGCGATGCGGAGCGCGGCGCCCACTCACGCCGCGCTCGTGATCATCGGCCGACCGGCCGCACTCCGACAGCCGTTCGCGGTGCTGGCGGGCGAGCTACATGACGCGCTCACCGCCATCCCGGGGCCGCGCTCGTGAGCCTGCAGACGCGGCTCGCGCTTGGAGTCGTCGCGGCCTATCAAGGGCTGATCTCCCCTTTTTTGCCGAGTGCCTGTCGCTTCGCGCCGACCTGTTCGGAGTATGCGCGTCTCGCGCTCGTGGAGCACGGCGTGGTGCGGGGCGTGGCGCTCGCGGCCTGGCGTCTGGCCCGCTGCCATCCATTCCACCCGGGCGGATATGATCCGCCGCCCGCCAGGGCGCGTCAGGCCTGACGATGGAAAAACGAGCGATTCTCGCGGCGGTTCTGATGGCGGC
The DNA here is from genome assembly GCA_003221615.1 of Candidatus Rokuibacteriota bacterium. GTDB lineage: Bacteria > Methylomirabilota > Methylomirabilia > Rokubacteriales > CSP1-6 > AR31. Next base: position 7,540 of record QHSQ01000042.1, read on the forward strand.
GGTCTTCATCGTCTACCAGACCTTCTTCTTCCCTGAGGCGCCGGTCGCGCCAAAGCCACCTGCACCAGCCGCGACACAGCCGATAGCACCGGCCCCGCCGGTGCCCTCAGCTCCAGCGGCGGCGGCTCCCGCCGTGCCCGGCACACGCGCGCCGCAATCGCCCAGGCCGCCTCAGCGGCTTGCGCCGGTGGAGACGCCCCTCTATCGCGACGTCGTCAGTAGCGAAGGAGGAAAGCTCCAGGAGCTGGTGCTCCGGTATCGCGGCGAGAAACCGATGGTCATCGTCGGCGACCTCGGACCACAGGGGCTACTTCTTTCCCCGGACGGTAACGGCCCGGGCGACGTCATCTCGATGAACCTCGACAAGGACGTGGTGACCGCGACGGACAAACCCGTAGACCTGGTGCTGACGGGCGAATCCGATGGGCTCAAGATCCGCCAGACGCTGCGGTTCCATCCAGGCGGGTACGCGATCGACGCGCTCCTGCGTGTCGAAAACGCAAGCGGGGCCTCGCGCACGATCGGGCTCAGCCTTCCGTGGTTCACGCGTCAGGCGTGGCATGCCGTGCCGGAGAAATTCCAGGGCCAGCACCCGACCGAGATCGTGTGGGCGTCGCACGGATCGGTCAATAGAATCGATGATTTGGGAGCCGCCACCAGCATCGTGGTCGACGGCGACTGGGTCGCACTGGACAGCGTCTGGTATCTGGCGGCTCTGGTCCCGAGGAGCCCGGGATTCAAGCTGGTGATCGCCACCGAGGGTAAGGTGGCCGATCCCAAGAACGGCGACAGGACTCCAGCGGGTCGCGCGACCGTCGCCTTGAAGGCGACACCCACGATCGCGCCCGGCCAGGCGTGGGAAGGCAACGTCACGCTCTACGCCGGACCGAAGGAGCACGAGCGGCTCAAGGCCTTGGGCCTCGAGGGCACGATCAACTTCGGCGGGTTCCCCTTGCCTCGAAAATGGGGCGGGCTGCCGATGGAGTGGCTCGGCGTGCCGATCCTGTTGCTGATGAACTGGACGTACAAGCACGTCGGCAACTACGGCGTCGCGATCATCCTGCTCACGGTCGTGTCGAAGGTCTTGTTCTACCCGCTCACCGTCAAGAGCATGCGGTCGATGAAGGCGATGCAGGCGCTTCAGCCGCAGGTGAACGCGCTCCGCAGCAAGTATCAGAAGGATCCCCAGACACTCCAGCGCGAGACGCTGGCGCTCTACAAGAAGCATCGCGTGAATCCGATGGGCGGGTGCCTGCCGATGATCGCGCAAGTGCCGATCTTCTACGCCCTGTACCTGGCGCTGTCGGTGTCGGTCGAGCTCCAGAACTCGCCATTTCTGTGCTTCGGACGACTCTTCGGCGTCGACCTCTGGATCTGTGACCTGGCGGCTCACGATCCTACGTACGTGCTGCCCGTCCTTATGGGCATCACGATGTTCGTGCAGCAGAAGCTGACGCCGACGATGGGCGATCCCCGGCAGGCGAAGATGATGCTGTTCATGCCGATCATCTTCACGTTCATGTTCCTCAATCTGCCGTCCGGCCTCGTGCTCTACTGGACCGTGTCCAACGTGCTCCAGATCCTGCAGCAGAAGCTCATGGACCGACCCGCGCGCACCCGCGCGACGCGCGAGGCCAAAGACGCCGGCCGAGCCTGAGCCCCCGCGCGCCGACGACACGATCGCCGCCATCGCGACGGCGATGGGCGAGAGCGCCATCGGGGTGATTCGGGTGAGCGGGTCGGACGCGGTTGCGATCGTCGGTCCCCTGCTCCGCAGTGCGATCCCGCTCGCGGAGTTTCCCGCGCACACACTTCGCCGGGTCGGAATTGTCGACGCGAAGAGCGGCGAGCGCGTCGACGAAGCGCTCTGCGCCGTCATGCGCGCGCCGCGCTCGTACACCGGCGAGGACGTCGTCGAGCTCTCGTGTCATGGCTCCCCCGCGTTATTGCGAATGGTGACGCAGTGGATCGTCGCCGGGGGCGCGCGATTGGCGGCGCCGGGCGAGTTCACCCGCCGGGCATTCCTCAACGGCCGCCTCGATCTCGCCCAGGCCGAGGCCGTCGCGCTGATGATCGGCGCGCGGACCGATCGCGCTGTCGCGCTCGCGGCGCGCGCGCTCGCAGGCGGCCTGTCCGAACGGGTTCGCACGTTGCGCGATCAGATCGTCGAAGTCATCGCCGGCCTCGAAGTCGTGCTGGATTTCCCGGACGAGCGTATCAGTCACGATCTCGAAGCGGCGCGCGCCGCGATTGCCCGCCTCGCTGCCGACGTCGAGCGGTGGCGGGCCTCGGCCCGTCACGGCCGCATCGTCCACGACGGGATCACGGTGGCTCTCGTCGGCCCGCCGAACGCCGGCAAGTCGAGTCTGTTGAACGCGCTGCTGGGGCGCGACCGCGCGATCGTTTCTCCGGTGCCCGGCACGACGCGGGACATCGTCGAAGGAACGATAGGGATCGCGGGTGTTCCCGTGCGACTGCTCGACACCGCGGGCCTGGACATCCCGCGAGACGCCATCGAGGCGGAAGGCATCCGCCGCAGTCGGCGCGCGATGGAGGAAAGCGATCTCCTCCTCGTCGTCCTGGATGCGAGCATCCCGCCAGATCTCCGCGCTCTGGCCGAAACAGCCAGCCACGCGCGGGTTCTCGTTCGGGCGAAGAGCGATCTCCCCATTCACCCGGGTGCCCTCGCAGTGCCTGACGCCGTGGAAGTCTCGACGATCAGAGCCTCGGGCGTCGAAGCATTACTCGAGCGCTTGGCGCGGGAAGTCGAGCTTCGAGCGGGCGCGGCCGGCGACGAGGGCGGCATCGTGGCGTCGCTCCGCCAGCTCGAGCTGATCGACTCCCTTGCGAACGCGCTCGCCGCAGGCGAAGCCGCGCTCGCGGACAGGCCGCTCGAGGCAGCGCTCGTCGACTTGAAGCGCGCGCTCGAGCATGCCGGCGCAATTCTGGGAGTCGACGTCGGCGACGCGGTGCTCGACCGGATCTTCTCTACGTTCTGTCTAGGCAAGTGACGCCGCTCGAGGCCCTGGAAAGCGGGGCAAAGGCGATCCTGGGACGGATCCTGGACGAGCGCGAGCGGGACAATTTCAGCAAATACTTGACGTTACTGCTGAAGTGGCAGAAGTCTCACAGGCTCGTGGGCTCCAACGACCCGATGTGGATCGTGGAACATCTCTTTCTCGACAGCCTTCTGTTCCTCCGCCTGCTCCCCTCTTCGCCCCGAAGCCTGGCGGACCTGGGCTCCGGAGCCGGCCTTCCCGGCCTTCCGATCAAGATCGTGTGTCCTGATATCGATGTTGTGCTGATCGAGTCGCGTCGGCGTCGCGCGATGTTCCTGACGAGCGCGGTCCGGGCGATGAAGCTCGAGGGTGTGCGCGTTCTCGAGGGCCGAGTCGAAGGCTTCGTCAGCGAGCTCAGAGGAGCCTTCGACGCCGTCGTGATGCGCTGCGCTGGAAACATCGAAGTGATGATCCCGGTCGCGGCCGATCTGGTGGCCGATCACGGCATCGTCGTCGCCTCGGGTCCACCGAATCCGAAGCCGTTGTCGATCGGTGATTGGGTCACAGTCCCCGGGCTGAGACGAGGCATGTTCCGTCGGTTCGCGACCTATACCAAGGGGTTCGCTCCTGAACGCTGACCAATGGGGCCCGAATAGCGCCTGGCGACATCGCCTCGAGCCGCGGCCTCAATGCGGTATCACGAAATGACCGACGCGAATTTACGGAAAGTTTGACTGTACGCGCTGGACTGTGGAAAGTGTTGCTCGTGGAACAGGACGGCAACAGGTTAACAGATGACGATAGGGCGGTGTGCCTCGTGGAACACTCTCCGAGGTAGGTTTGGCGAAGACTCTCGCGATCGTAAACCAGAAGGGCGGCGTCGGGAAGACTACGACCGCCGTCAACCTGGCCGCCGGGCTCGCCCTAGCGGAGCGTCCGACCCTCCTGGTCGACCTCGATCCGCAGGGCAACGCGACGACAGGGCTGGGCGTCCAGAAGAGCGGTCTCCATCCGACCATCTATCACGTGCTCCTGGGTGGGGAAGCGACCGAGAAGGCAATCAGGGCGACCGTCGTACCCGGATTGAAGCTGCTTCCAGCGGACATCGACCTGGTTGGAGCCGAGATCGAGCTGGTCGGCATCGAGAGGCGTGAGCATCGACTCCGTGACGTGCTGGAACCAGTCTCGGCCTCGTACGACTACATCGTTATCGATTGCCCGCCGTCGCTGGGGCTCCTCACCATCAACGCGCTCGTCGCGGCTGATCGCGTCGTCGTCCCGCTACAGTGCGAGTTCTACGCATTGGAGGGACTGGCCCATCTGCTCAGGAAGACCGTGAAGCTCGTTCGGGAAAAGCTCAACCCCAGGCTCGATCTGTTGGGGATCGTGCTCACGATGTTCGACGGCCGCACAAGCCTCGCCCTCCAGATCCGCGACGAGGTCAACCGATATTTTCCAGGGCAGGTGTTCGACACGGTCATTCCACGGAACGTGCGCCTCACGGAAGCGCCGAGCCACGGCAGGCCGGTCATGCTTCACGATCTCAAATCCAGTGGCTCCGCGGCATACCTCGAACTGACTCGGGAGGTGTTGAATCATGATTACTAAGCGCGGGCTCGGTCGTGGGCTTGGAGCACTCCTGTCCTCCGAGCCGACCGAAGCGGAAGCGCTGGTCGACGTGCCAATCGATCAGGTCGAGGTCAACCCGAACCAGCCAAGGAAGGTCTTCGACTTCACGGCACTGGACGAGCTGGCGGCCTCGATCAAGGCATCGGGTGTGATCCAGCCCATCATCGTCCGTCGGGTCGGCGGCGGCTATCAGCTCATCGCGGGTGAGCGGCGCTGGCGGGCGGCGCGTCAGGCCGGCCTCGATCGGATTCCTGCAATCGTGCGCGAGGCCACGGATGCGCAGAGCCTCGAGCTCGCGCTCGTCGAAAACCTCCTGCGCGAAGACCTGAACCCGATCGAGGCGGCTCAGGCCTATCAGAAGCTACTGGCTGAGTTCGCATGGACGCAGGAGGAGCTAGCGCAGCGGATCGGAAAGGATCGCACCTCGATCGCGAACAGTCTGCGACTGTTGCGTCTCCCGGAGGAAATCCAGACCGACCTCCGAAGCGGCCGGCTCACGATGGGTCACGCGCGCGCGCTGCTCGCATTGCCGACTGTCTCCGAGCAGCTTCGACTTCGCGATGAGATCCTGACCCATGACTGGTCCGTCCGGACGACGGAGGATTCCATCCGGGCGAAGGAGTCGCTTGCGGAGGCACGCGGCCTCACGCCGCGCAAAGGACGCCGGCGGTCCGTCGAGCTGGCGGCGCTGGAGGAAGCGCTTCAGCGCGGCTTGATGACGAGGGTCCGGATCATCGGCAACGAGCGAAAGGGTAAGATCGAGGTCAGCTACGCGACGGCGGACGAGCTCGAGCGCCTGTCCGACTTGCTCGGCGCACGGCACTAGAGCCCCACGTCCGAGATCGCGCGCCACGAGAGGATCGCGAACCCCCACGCGAGATGGCTGAGCGTATCGTCGTCGGCATGAGCGGAGGCGTCGACTCATCGGTCGCCGCGGCCCTGCTGGTCGAGCAGGGATGCGACGTCGTCGGGATCACCATGCGCGTCTGGCCTCGACAGGCGGCGGAGGAGCCGACGAAGCGCTTCGGCAGCTGCTGCGGCACCGAGGCGGTCGAGGATGCGCGCCAGGTCGCCCGTACCCTCGGGATCCCGCATTACCTCCTGAGCATGGATGAAGAATTTAACCAAAAGGTGATAGGCCAGTTCGTCGATTCTTATGGGAACGGGCAGACACCGATCCCGTGCGTGTCGTGTAATAGCAACCTAAAGTTCGGCTCGCTCCTCGGCCGCGCGCGCGCCTGGGACGCCGCCGCCGTGGCGACCGGGCACTATGCGCGGATCGAGCGGGATCGGACGACGGGACGCTATTTGTTGCTACGGGCCAGGGACAGGCGGAAGGACCAGACCGACTTTCTGTGGCCACTCACTCAGGCGCAGCTCGCCGCCGCCCGGTTTCCGGTCGGCGAACTGACCAAGGACGCGGTGCGCACCCAGGCGCGCCGACTCGGGCTGGCCACGGCTGACAAGCCGGAGAGCCAGGACCTCTGCTTCGTCCCCGACGACGACTACCGAGGGTTTCTCCGGCGCCGAGCCCCCGACGTATTCCGGCCTGGCGCGATCGTGGACCGGCGCGGCAACACGCTCGGCGCCCACGAAGGTATCGCGGGGTTCACCGTCGGGCAGAAGCGCGGCCTCGGGCTCGCGACCGGCCGGCCGCTGTACGTGATCGACCTCGACCCCGAGCGCAACACGGTCAGGGTGGGCGAGGCGGCGGACCTCGAGCGCGACCGGCTCGTCGCGACTTGCGTGAACTTCATCGCGTGCGCGCCGCCGAGCTCACCGCTGCGCGTCGCGGCGAAGATCCGCCACAGCCACCAGCCCGCGGCGGCGACAGTGCGCGCGCTGGACGGGGACACCGCCGAGGTCGTCTTCGAGACGCCGCAGCGCGCCGTGAGCCCCGGCCAGTCGGTGGTGTTCTACGACGGCGACGTCGTGGTCGGGGGCGGGGTAATCGCGCGGACGCCGTGCGAGTGAGCGCCGCGATTGACACCGAGCGGAATGGCGTGATAGTTTTCACAAACCTTCGTCGGGCACTTCGAGATCGAGGAGACCTCCGAATGCATCAGCGTGAACGGGAATGGATCGGCACCGTCGCGCGCATCGTCGTCCTCCTGATGCTGCTGGCGCCGGGCATCGCCCTGGCGGCGAGCGAGGGCGGGCACGAGGGCGGCGGCCTCATCAGCCTCGACAAATCGCTGATCATTCAGTTCCTGAACTTCGTCATCCTGTTACTGATCCTCCAGCGCCTGCTGTACAAGCCGTTCCTCGCGAAGATGGCCGAGCGCACGCAGGCCATCCAGAAGTCGCTCGACGAAGCGCAGGCGGCACGCGCGGAGGCGGCGCGCCAGCAAGAGGAAAACGAGACCCGGCTTCGCGCGGCGCATGCCGAGGCGGCGTCGATTCGCGCCCAGGCGCTGAAGGACGCGGCCGAGGAACAGAAGCGCCTGGTCGACACCGCGCGCGCCGAGTCGCAGCGTCTCGTCGAGACCGCGAAGGCGCAGATGGACGCCGACGTGCGCCGCGCGCGCGAAGAGCTCCGCCGTGAGGTCGCCGATCTGGCGACCGCGGTCGCCGAGAAGCTGGTTCGCCGGAGCCTTCGCGACGATGACCATCGGCGTATCGTCGCCGACGCGATTGCCAGGGTCGGCAACTAGGTGAAGGCCTCGCCCGGCGTCGCCCGCTCGTACGGGAAGGCGCTCTTCGAGCTTGCCCGCGAGCGCAACCAGGTGGACGTCATCGCGCGCGAGCTCGAGGCCCTCGCGGCGCAGTTCGCGCGCGAGCCCGGGCTCTACGCGCTCTTCGCGCGCCCGTGGGTCACCGCGGCGGCCAAGCGCAACATCGCGATCGAGATCGCGACTCGGCTCCAGGTCTCGAAGCTCGCGCGCGACTTTCTCGCGCTGGTCGCCGCGCAGGGACGCGCCGACCATCTGGAGGCGATCGCGGCGGCGTATCGCGAGCTCCACGACGAGGCGGAGGGCCGCGTCCGCGCTCGCGTGCGCACCGCGGTCCCGCTCAGCGACGCCGACCGCTCGGCGCTGACGGGCCGCCTGAGTCACGTGCTCGGCGGCAAGCAGGTCATCCTCGAGGAGATCGCCGACCGGGAATTGCTCGGCGGCTTCGTGGCCGAGGTGGGAAGCCTGCTCGTCGACGCAAGCCTGGACGGTCAGCTCGCGCGAATGCACCGACGCCTCGCGCAAGGGTAGGGGGACAGGAGAGGGCGATGATCAAGGCCGGAGAGATCAGCGAAATCATCAAGCGCCAGCTGGCGGGCTACGAGGCGGAGGTCGACCTGCAGGAGGTCGGCCGCGTCATCGAGGTCGGTGACGGTATCGCGCGCGTGCACGGGCTCGAGAAGGCGATGGCGGGCGAGTTGCTCACGTTCCCGGGCGACGTCGTCGGGATGGTCCTGAACCTCGAGCAGGACCAGGTCGGCGCGGTGCTCCTGGGCGACGACAAGCTCATCAAGGAAGGCGACATCGTCAAGCGCACCAACCGCATCGCGCAGGTGCCGGTCGGCGAAGCGCTGGTCGGTCGCGTCGTGAACGCGCTCGGTCAACCCGTGGACGGCAAGGGGGCGATCGCCACCACGGAGTTCCGACCGATCGAGCGCTACGCGCCGGGGGTCGTCGATCGCCGCTCGGTGAAGGAGCCCCTGCAGACGGGCCTCAAGGCGATCGACGCCATGATCCCGATCGGGCGCGGTCAGCGCGAGCTGATCATCGGCGACCGGGGCACCGGCAAGACCGCGATCGGCGTCGACACGATCATCAACCAGAAGGGCCAGGACGTCTTCTGCTTCTACGTCGCGATCGGTCAGAAGCTCTCGACGATCGCGCAGGTCGTGAAGGTGCTCGAGGACGCCGGCGCGATGAAGTACACGACGATCGTGGTGGCCTCTGCGTCGGAGCCGGCGCCGCTACAGTACATCGCGCCGTACGCGGGCGTCACGATGGGCGAGTACTTCCGCGACTCCAAACGTCACGCGCTCTGCATCTACGACGACCTCTCGAAGCACGCCGCCGCGTATCGCCAGCTCTCGCTCCTGCTCCGGCGCCCGCCGGGTCGCGAGGCGTATCCGGGCGACGTCTTCTATCTCCACTCGCGTCTCCTGGAGCGCGCGGCGAAGCTCAACGATGACCTCGGCGGGGGATCGCTCACGGCGCTGCCGATCATCGAGACGCAGCTCGGCGACGTGTCGGCGTACATCCCGACGAACGTCATCTCGATCACGGACGGGCAGATCTACCTGGAGTCCGACCTCTTCTACGGCGGCATCCGGCCGGCCGTGAACGTCGGCCTGTCGGT
>QHSQ01000043.1 GCA_003221615.1 Candidatus Rokuibacteriota bacterium
CGCCGTATTCCTTGGGCCAGGTGAGACCGATGAAGCCGGCGTCGAAGAGCGTGCGCTGCCAGCGCCGGAGGAACTCGTACTGTTCCGCCCGCGGGATCTCGGAGCTTCCGATCGACTTCCACTCAGGCGGGATGTTCGTCTTGAGCCAGGCGCGGACGGTCGCCCCGAACGCTTCCTGTTCTGGAGTCAGTGAGAGATCCATTTCCCCTCCTGAAGGTGGGCCCGACGAGCAACTGAACGGTGGTTCATTCTCGAATCCTTCATCGGTTAAGTCAAGGCTTATACTCCGTCCCACGGTGATCTCGATCTCGCTGCCGCGCCTCACCTCTCGCATCAATGGACTCGCTCGCTTCGGCGGCTTGCCGGGGGGCGGGGTGACGCGCATGTGCTGGTCGCCCCCGCACGAGGAAGCCCGCGCCTGGCTCCTGGGCGAGATGCGGGCGGCGGGCCTCGAGACCTGGGTCGACCCGGCCGGCAACATCTTCGGGGCGACTGGTATCCGCGCCCTTCGTCCGGAAACACCCGTCGTTCTCACCGGCTCCCACATCGACACGGTTCCCGAGGGCGGGATCCTCGACGGAGCCCTCGGCGTCCTCGCGGGTCTCGAGTGCCTGCAGGCGATCGGCGAGTCACGCACGCGCCACGCCAGGCCGCTGGTCGTCGCGGCGTGGAGCGACGAGGAAGGGCGCTACGGGAGCCTCTTCGGCTCGCGGGCGTTCTGCGGAATGCTCGAGGGCGCCGGGCTCGACGACATGGCGGCCGTCGACGGCGTGCGGCTCGTCGACGCGATGGCGCGCGCGGGGTTCGACGCGCAGCGCGCGCCGCAGGCGCGGGTGCCGCCGGGCTCGGTCGCCGCGTACGTCGAGCTCCACATCGAGCAGGGCCCGCGGCTCGAGGAGGCGGGCATCCCGATCGGCGTCGTCGAGGCGATCGTGGGCGTGCGGCGCTCGCGCGTGATCTTCCTGGGCCAGGCCGATCACGCCGGCACGACGCCGATGGAGCGCCGCCGCGACGCGTTCCTGGCCGCGGCCGACTACGCGCTGCGCGTGCGCGAGCACGTCGTCACGCGCGGGAGCAAAGCCAGCGTGACCAACTTCGGCGTGGTGCACGTGCATCCCGGCGCCTCCAACATCGTCCCGGGTCGCGCCGAGCTCGTCCACGAGATGCGCGACCCCGATGTCTCCGTGCTGGAGCGTCTGGCCGAAGAATGCGCGGCGCTCGCGCGCGCGGTCGCCGGCGCGCGCCAGGTCGGGGTCGAGATCCATCCCATGTCGGCCACGACGCCGGCGCCGTGCTCGCCGCGGGTGCAGGCGGTGACCGAGAAAATCTGCGCGACGCTCGGGCTCGCGACCCGCCGGCTCTACTCGGCGGCCGGACACGACGCTCAGAACCTGGCCCGCGTGACCGACTCCGGGATGATCTTCATCCCCTCCCTGGGCGGGCGCAGCCATCGCGTGGACGAGATGAGCGACTGGCATGCGATCGAGCGCGGCGCGAACGCGCTCCTGCACACCCTACTCGCACTCGCCGACGTCACCGCCTGACGGCGGCCGAGGAGGCTTCGTGTCCCACACGAATACGCAGTGTTCGTCTTGGGCGGCCCGACGGCCGGCATGAGCTCGTCTCGGCGAGCAACTCGAGCGGCGCTCGCGGTCGCGCTCGCGCTAGGCGGCTGCGCATGGGACGCTCCGATGAGCACGCTCGCCGCCCGGTCCGACTACGCCCGCGAGATCCTGCACGTCTACGGGATCGTCACGTGGGTGGCCATCGGCATCGCGCTGGTGGTGGGGGTCGCGCTCGCGTGGATCATCGTCCGCTTCCGCGACCAGCCGGGCGCTTCGCGGGTGCCGGCTCAAACTCGCGGCCACACCCTGCTCGAGATCTCGTGGACGATCGCGCCCGCGCTCGTGCTCCTCGCGATCGCGATCCCCACGATCCAGGTGATCTTCCGGACGCAGGCGGCGCCTCCGCGCGACGCGCTCGAGATCACCGTGTACGGGCACCAGTGGTGGTGGGAGTTTCGGTACCCGGCGCTCCAAGTCGTCACGGCGAACGAGCTGCACGTGCCGGCCGGGCGACCGGTGGCGCTGACGCTCCAGGGCCCCGACGTCATCCACAGCTTCTGGGTGCCGCGGCTCGGAGGCAAGCGCGACGTCATTCCCGGGCGTCTGAACCGACTCACGTTCACCGCCGAGACTCCAGGCGAGTATCGCGGACAGTGCGCCGAGTTCTGCGGGGTCTCGCACGCCAACATGGGCATGCGTGTCATCGTCGACGCGCCGGACGCGTTCGCGCGCTGGGTCGCCGCGCAGAAGACCGAGCTGGCCGAGCCGGCCGGGCTGGCCGCGGAAGGCAAGGCGATCTTCGCGGGACGCGCCTGTGTCGGCTGCCATACGATCCGCGGCGTGTCGAGCGGAGCGCTGGGGCCCGACCTCACCACCTTCGGAAGCCGCCATACCCTGGCCGCCGGGCTCCTCCCGATCTCCGTCGACAACGTCGCCGCCTGGCTCAAGAATCCGCCGGCCCTGAAACCGGACGCGAAGATGCCGGCGCTCGGCCTCACGGACGAGCAGGCGCGCGCCGTCGCCACCTACCTGATCGGGCTCAAATGATGAGCGCGGACTCTTCGGGTCGCGTCCTGCACGCGCCGCCCTCGGCCCTGGCCGGGGTCGAGACGCCCGCGACGGTCTTGAGCTGGCTCACGACCGTCGATCACAAGCGGATCGGCATTCTCTACGGCGTGACGGGCTTCGCGTTCTTCCTGCTCGGCGGGCTCGAGGCCCTGCTGATCCGGCTCCAGCTGGCGGTCCCGAACAACACGGTCGTAAGCGCGCAGGCCTACAACGCGCTGTTCACGATGCACGGCACCACGATGATCTTCCTGGCGATCATGCCGTTCAACGCGGCGTTCTTCAACTACGTGGTGCCGCTCTTGATCGGCGCGCGCGACGTCGCGTTCCCGCGGCTCAACGCGCTCTCCTACTGGATCTTTCTGGCCGGCGGGCTCCTCCTCAACGCGAGCCTGCTCGCCGGAACCCCGCCGGACGTGGGCTGGTTCGGCTACGCCAACCTGACCTCGAGGCACTACACGCCCGGGCCCGGCGTCGACTTCTGGCTCTTGAGCCTGCAGATCCTCGGCGTGTCGTCCGTGATCGCGGCCATCAACTTCATCGTCACGATCCTCAACATGCGCGCGCCGGGCATGACCATGATGCGGATGCCGGTGTTCGTGTGGATGACCCTGGTCGTGCAGTTCCTGATCGCGCTCGCCTTCCCGCCGATCACGGTCGGGCTGATCTTCCTGATGTTCGACCGTTTCTTCGGCACACGCTTCTACGACGTGGCCGCGGGCGCCGATCTCCACCTCTGGCAGCACCTCTTCTGGATCTTCGGCCATCCCGAGGTCTACATCCTGATCCTGCCGGCGTTCGGCATCGTCTCCGAGGTGCTTCCCACCTTCGCGAAGAAGCCGCTCTTCGGCGCGCCCGTCGTCATCTATTCGGGGGTGCTCATCGGCTTCTTCGGCTTCGGAGTCTGGAGCCACCACATGTTCGCGACCGGCCTGGGGCCCGTGGCCGACTCGGCGTTCTCGATCGCGACCATGCTGATCGCGATCCCGACGGGCGTGAAGATCTTCAACTGGCTGGCGACCCTCTGGGGCGGCACGATCCGGACGACGACCGCGCTCCACTTCGCCGTCGGGCTGGTCGGGCTCTTCACCATCGGCGGCCTCTCGGGCGTCATGCACGCCTCGCCGCCCGTCGACCTGCAGCAGACCGACAGCTACTTCGTCGTCGCTCACCTGCACTACGTCCTGATCGGCGGCAGTCTCTTCGGGCTATTCGCCGGCGTCTACTACTGGTGGCCGAAGATGACGGGCCGCCTGCTCGGCGAGCGGCTCGGTCGAGTCCAGTTCTGGGTGATCTTCGCCGGGTTCAATCTGGCGTTCTTCCCCCAGCATTATCTCGGGGCGATGGGGATGCCGCGCCGCATCTATACGTATCCGACCGACGCGGGCTGGACCGCCGGCAACTTCGCCTCCACCGCCGGCGCGTTCGGCATCGGGGTGGGCGTGCTGCTCTTCATCGTCAACGCCTGGCAAAGCCTTCGTCGCGGGGCGCCGGCGCCCGCGGATCCGTGGGATGGACGCACGCTGGAGTGGCGGACGTCGTCGCCGCCGCCGGCGCACGACTTCGACACGATCCCGCCCGTCTATGGACGCGACTCCTTCTGGCGAGAGAAGCACGGCCCCCGTCGAGGCGCGCCGCCAACGGCGAGCCACGCGCCGCTCCACGTGCCCGCGCCCTCGCACTGGCCGGTCATGATCGCGCTCGGAATGGGCATCGCGGCGGTCGGCGCCCTCACGCACGTGTCGATCGTCGTGATCGGTGTCCTGTGGACCATCTGGGGCATCGTCCGTCTCGCGCTCGAGCATCACCGGACGCACGCGCATGCCGACCAGACCGGCGTGCTGGGGCTCGACCACCGCAAGATGGCGATGTGGGTCTTCCTCGGCTCCGAGTGCTTCTTCTTCGGCACGCTCGTCGCGACCTACCTCGCGTACAAGGGCCGAAGCGTGGTCGGTCCCGCGCCGCACGAGATCCTCAACATCCCCGTCACGACGGTCTCGACGTTCGATCTGCTGATGTCGAGTCTCTTGATGGTCCTGGCGCTCGCCGCGGTGCAGCGTGGCGACCGCCGCCAGGCGCGGCTCTGGCTCTTCGGGACGGCGGTCTTCGGTCTCGTCTTCCTCGGCTTTCAGGCCTACGAGTTCACGGAGTTCGTCCACCAGGGATTCACGATGCAGCAGAACCTGTTCGGCTCGACCTTCTTCGTGCTCACCGGTCTGCACGGCACGCACGTCGCCATCGGCGTGCTGTGGCTCCTCTCACTCTGGGTACTCGCTCTCCGAGGACGGCTCGGCGTCGCCGACGCCGTCAAGGTCGAGATCGCCGGACTCTACTGGCACTTCGTGGACGTCGTGTGGATCGCGATCTTCACGCTCGTCTATCTCATCCCGTGATGGAGGCGAAACCGTGAGCGACGCGCCGCGCGACGGCGAGCATCCGACGGTCGGGACCTACGTCCGAGTGGCGCTCGTGCTGACGGTCGTCACGGCGCTCGAGGTCGGCGTGATCTACGTCCGGCGCCTCGCGCCGATCGTCATTCCGCTGCTGCTGGCCATGTCGGCGGCCAAGTTCGCGCTCGTCGCGCTCTTCTTCATGCACCTCAGATACGAGTCGCGCGTGCTCACGTTCCTGTTCGTCGGCCCGCTGATCCTCGCCTCCGGACTCGCGGTGGCGCTGATGACCCTGACCGGCGCCTTCCTGGTGTTCGGCCGCTGATGGACCCGGCGCCGCCGTTCGCGTGGACGTCCGGTGAGATCCACGTCGACGTCGTCCTGGGTGTGGGCCTCCTGGCCGCGGCCTACGCGCGCGCGTGGACCCGGGGCCCGCGGGGCGGCCTCCGCGAGCCGGCGCTCTTCCTCGCCGCGCTGCTCGTGCTGCTGGTTGCGCTGAACGGCCCGCTGCACGACCTGAGCGACTATTACCTCTTCAGCGCGCACATGGTGCAGCACCTGCTGCTGACCCTCGTCGTCCCGCCGCTCCTGCTGGCCGGCACCCCCGGGTGGATCGCCGACGCGCTGCTCGGCCGCCTGCGCCGCCGGCGCGCGCTCGGCGCCCTGGCCCATACCGCGACGCGGCCGGTCGCCGCGCTCGGCCTCTACGCGATGGCGCTGATCGGCTGGCACCTGCCGGGGCCGTACGAGGTCGCGCTCGAGCATCACGCCTGGCACGTGGTCGAGCACCTCGTCCTGATCGCGACCGCGATCCTGGCCTGGTGGCCGGTGCTCTCGCCGTCAGTGCTGCTCCCCCGGCTGCACTACGGGACCCAGATCCTCTATCTGTTCGCGTTCGGGATCCCGATGACGGTCGTCGCCGCGATGATCACCGGCGCCGAGCAGACGCTCTATCCGTTCTACGCGGCCGCGCCGCGGCTGTTCGGTCTGGAAGCACTCGCCGATCAGCGCCTGGGCGGCCTCATCATGTGGGTGCCGGCCGGCTTGGTTCCGCTCCTTGCGTTCACGGTCGTGTTCTTCCGCTGGGTCGCCGCCGAGGCGGAGGAGGAATCCGGGGCCGTCGAAAGACCTCTGCTATGATTGATAACTCATGAACATCTGCGTCGTAGGCGCCGGCTACGTCGGGCTCGTCACCGGCGCCGTCTTCGCCGACCTCGGTAACGAGGTCGTCTGCGTGGACAACGTCGCCGACAAGATCGACGCGCTCCAGGCCGGTCGACTCCCCATCTACGAGCCGGGTCTCGAGGAGATGGTGACGCGCAACGTGGGCGACGGCCGCCTCTCGTTCACCACCGACCTGACCGCGGCCCTCAGGAGATCGGTGATCGTCTTCATCGCGGTCGGCACGCCGCCGAAGGTCGACGGCCAAACCGATCTGAGCGCCGTGGAGGCGGTGGCGCGGGAGATCGGCCGGGCGATGGAACGCTACACGGTCGTGGTCAACAAGTCGACCGTCCCCGTGGGAACCGGCGAGTTCGTCCGTGAGGTGATCGAGCGCCACCAGACCCAGCCCATCTCGTTCGACGTCGTGTCGAATCCCGAGTTCCTCCGCGAAGGCTCCGCGATCGAGGATACGCTGCGCCCCGATCGGATCGTCATCGGCGCCCCGACGCAGCAGGTCGCGATGACGCTGCTCGAGCTGTACGCGCCGCTCGAGCGTCCGATGATCATCACCGACGTGCCGTCCGCGGAGATGATCAAGTACGCTTCCAACGCATTCCTGGCCACGAAGATCTCGTTCATCAACGCCATCGCCAATATCTGCGAGCTCGCCGGCGCCGACGTCACGCAGGTCATGAAGGGCATGGGGCTCGACGCCCGCATCGGCGCGGCGTTCCTGCAGGCCGGCCTCGGCTACGGCGGCAGCTGCTTTCCGAAGGACACCGACTCGCTCGTCCACACCGCCGCGACCCTCGGCTACCAGTTCGACATCCTGCGCGCGGTCGTCGACGTCAACGCCGGGCGCGCCGTCCACTTCGTGTCGATGATCGAGCGCGCGCTGGGGCCCCTGCACAACCGGCGCCTCGCGATCCTCGGGCTCTCGTTCAAGCCCAGCACCGACGACATGCGCGAGGCGAAATCGGTCGAGGTCATCACGCGCCTCGTCGAGCTCGGCGCGACGGTGTGCGCGTACGACCCGGTCGCCATGACCAACGCGCAGAAGATGCTGCCGACGGTCGTCGAGTACGCCGATTCGCCCTACGCGGCGGCGACCGGCGCCGACGGCGTCGCGCTGATCACGGAGTGGAACGAGTTCAAGTTCCTGAACCTCGAGCGGTTGCGGACCGTGATGCGGCGTCCGCTGGTCTTCGACGGACGCAACGTCTGGGAGGCCGAGCGCATGCGGCGCCTCGGCTTCGAGTACTACTCGATCGGGCGCAAGCCCGTGCTCCGATCGTAGACCCGCGATGCGGATGCTGATCACGGGCGGCGCGGGGTTCATCGGCTCGCACCTCTCGGGGTTCTTTCTCGACCAGGGGTGGGAGGTCGTCTGCATGGACGACTTCGTCACCGGGTCGCGGGAGAACGTCGCCGCCGTCGCCTCGCGCCGCGGCTTCTCGCTCATCGAGCACGACGTCACCGAGCACATCCGCGTCGATGGGCACCTCGACTGGGTGCTGCACTTCGCGAGCCCCGCGTCGCCCCGCGACTATCTCGAGCTGCCGATCCAAACGCTGAAGGTCGGCGCACTCGGCACGCACAACACGCTCGGGGTGGCCAAGGCGAAGCGCGCGCGCTTCCTGCTCGCCTCGACCTCGGAGGTGTACGGGGATCCGCTGGTGCATCCCCAGCGTGAGGACTACTGGGGCCACGTCAATCCGGTCGGCCCGCGCGGGGTGTACGACGAGGCGAAGCGGTTCGCCGAAGCGATCACGATGGCCTACCACCGCACCCACGGGATCGACACGCGCATCGTCCGGATCTTCAACACCTTTGGGCCGCGCATGCGGCTCAACGACGGCCGTGCGATCCCCGCGTTCATGGGCCAGGCGCTGACCGGGGCGCCCATCACGGTCTTCGGCGACGGCTCGCAGACGCGCTCGTTCCAGTACGTCACCGATCTGGTCGACGGCCTCTGGCGGCTCATGCAGGCCCCGGTGAACGATCCGATCAACATCGGCAATCCGCACGAGATGACGCTCCTGGATCTGGCCAAGCGCATCATCCGGCTCACCGGCTCGAAGAGCGAGATCGTGTTCCGTCCGCTCCCGGTCGAGGACCCGAAGGTGCGCCAGCCCGACATCGGGCGGGCGCGCGCCCTGCTCGGCTGGGAGCCGCGCGTCGACACCGAAGAGGGGCTCCGGCTCACCGTCGACTGGTTCCGGGAGAAGCTCCGCACGTGAGGGTTCTCGTGACGGGCGGCGCCGGCTTCATCGGCTCTCACGTGGTGGACCGTCTGCTCGCCGACGGCCACTCGGTGGAAGTGGTCGACAACCTGGCCACGGGCCGACGCGAGCGGGTACCGTCCGCCGCGCGGCTCCACGTCTGCGATCTGCGCGACGTCCGGCTGGACGCGGTGGTCGCCGCCGTGCGCCCCGAGATCGTCGTGCACGTCGCCGCGCAGGCCGCGGTCTCCCGCTCGGTCGGCGATCCGCACTTCGACGCGAGCGTCAACGTGCTGGGGACGATCGCGTTGCTCGAGGCGTGCCGCCGCGCCGGCGTGCGCCGCGCGGTCTATACCTCAACCGGCGGCGCCGCGTACGGTGACACGAGCGTGCTGCCGACGCCGGAGGATCATCCGCTGCGGCCCGCGTCGCCGTACGGCGTGTCGAAGGTCACCGCCGAGCGCTACCTCGAGTGCTGGGCCGGGCTGACCGGCGGCCGCGGGCTGACCTTGCGCCTGGCGAACGTCTACGGCCCGCGCCAGGATCCGGCCGGCGAGGCCGGCGTGATCGCGATCTTCACCTCGCGACTGCTCGCGGGCGCGTCGTGCGTCGTAAATGGCGACGGCGAGCAGACGCGCGACTACGTCTACGTCGGCGACGTCGCCGACGCCGTCGCGCGCGCGGTGGCCTCGGCCGACGCCACCGGCATCGCGAACATCGGCACCGGCGCCGAGACGACGGTCAACGAGCTCTATCGGCGGCTCGCGCGACTGATCGGCGTCAACCGCGGCGCGGAGCACGGGCCGGCCAAACCCGGCGAGCAACGTCGCAGCCTGCTCGACGCGGCGCGCGCCAGATCGCTGCTCGGATGGCGCCCGTCAACGCCGCTCGACGAAGGCCTCACCCAGACAGTGGCCTGGTTCAGGAAGGAGGTTCGAGCATGATCGACGAAGAGCTGAAGGCGATCCTCGCCTGCCCGGCGTGCAAGGGCGATCTCCTCTTCGAGGAGACGCGTATCATCTGTCCGGCCTGTCGCAAGGCCTATCCCATTCGGGACGGAATCCCCGTGATGCTGATCAGCGAGGCCGAGCCCTGGTCGCCCCCTCGATGATGGCCGACACGGGATAATGGCCGACAAGGCACTGCAGGCCGTGATCCTGGCCGGCGGCCAGGGCACGCGCCTGCGTCCGCTGACCCTGGCGCGGGCGAAGCCGGTCGTGCCGCTCCTGAATCGTCCGTTCCTCGCGTATCAGCTCGCGCTGCTGCGGGCGCACGGCGTCTCCGATATCGTCCTGGCGTGCTCCTATCGCGTGGAGGACCTGCGCGCAGCGCTCGGCGACGCCGAGCATCTTGGCGTCAGGCTGCGCTACGCGATCGAGAACGAGCCACTCGGCACCGGCGGGGGCGTGCGCAACGCGGCCGATCTCGTATCGGGGACGCTCTTCGTGCTGAACGGCGACATCCTTACTGACCCCGATCTGACCGAGATGCGTCGCCTCCACGAGACGCGCGGCTCGCGCACGACCATCTATCTGCAGCCGGTGCCGGATCCCCGTCAGTACGGACTCGTCGAGACCGAGGCCGACGGCCGCCTCAAGGCGTTCCGGGAGAAGCCGGCCGCCGGGGAGGAGATCACGACCAACACGATCAACGCGGGCATCTACCTCATCGACGCCGACCTGCTCGGCCGGATCCCGCGTGAGCGCGCGAGCTCGATCGAGCGCGAGTTCTTTCCCGCGCTGATCGCCGACGGCGTTCCGTGCTTCGGCTGGTGCCCGACCGCGTACTGGCGCGACATCGGAAACCCCGCGGCGTACCGCGCCGCCCAGATCGACCTGCTGCAGGGACGCGCCGCGATGCCGCTGGCGCCGCCCGGCCAGCGGCGCGACGGAAGCTGGGTCGACGGCGGGGGCATCGTCGAGCCGGGCGCCCGGATCGTCGCGCCCTCCGTGGTCGGCGCCGGCGTCGTGCTCGGCCCGCGATGCAAGGTCGGGCCCGGCACCGTGATCGGCGAGGGCGCGCGCATCGGGCCGGACGCACGCGTCGAAGGCGCCATCCTGTGGGAGCGGGTCGAAGTGGGTGCAGGCGCCGTGCTCCAGGACTGCGTGATCGGCGCGGACGTCAAGATCGGCGAGGGCGCGCGCGTCGGGCCCGAGGTCGTGCTCGCCTCCGGCACGATCGTCCCCGAGCGCGCGACGCTCACCGGCTGACACGACGAGCGCGCCGGTGTCGACCACAGGCGCCGCGACGCAACGTGTTAGACTGAACCGATGGTCCTGAGTCGCATCCGCAATTTCTCGATCGTCGCCCACATCGATCACGGCAAATCGACCCTCGCGGACCGGCTCCTGTCCCTCACCGGCACGATGGACGCGAAGAAGGCGGTCGACCAGGTGCTCGACTCGATGGACCTCGAGCGCGAGCGCGGCATCACGATCAAGGCGCACACGGTGCGCCTGCTCTACCGGGCGCGCGACGGCCACGAGTACACGCTGAACCTGATCGACACGCCCGGCCACGTCGACTTCTCCTACGAGGTGTCGCGCGCGCTGGCGGCGTGCGAGGGAGCCGTCCTCATCATCGACGCCGCGCAGGGCATCGAGGCGCAGACCCTGGCGAACTTCTACCTCGCCAGCGACGCGAACCTCGCGATCATCCCGGTCATCAACAAGATCGACCTGCCGGCGGCCGACATCGAGAGCACACGCAACCAGATCACCGAGACGCTCGACCTCGACGGCACCGAGGCGCTCGCGATCTCGGCCAAGCACGGGACCGGCGTTCCGGAGGTGCTCGAGGCGATCGTCGCCCGCGTACCGCCGCCGCAGGGCGATCCGGACGCGCCGCTCAAGGCGCTCGTCTTCGACTCGTTCTACGACTCCTACCAGGGCGTCGTGGTCTACGTGCGCCTCACCGACGGCCGGGTGCGGCCGGGCATGCGCATCCTCCTCATGTCGAACGGCCGGTCGTACGACGTGCAGCAGGTCGGCGTGTTCAGCCCGGACATGCGCCCGGTCGAGGAGCTGTCGGCCGGGCAGGTCGGCTACATTACCGCGTCGATCAAGCGGGTCGCCGACGCGAAGGTCGGCGAGACGATCACCGAGACGGCGCGGCCCACCGCGGCGCCGTTCCCCGGCTACCGCGACGCCAAGCCCATGGTCTTCGCGGGACTCTACTCGATCGAGGACACGGAGTACGAGGCGCTCCGCGACGCGCTCGAGAAGCTTCGCCTCAACGATCCGGCGTTCACCTACGAGCCCGAGACCTCGCTGGCGCTGGGCTACGGCTTTCGCTGCGGGTTCCTCGGCATGCTGCACATGGAGATCGTCCAGGAGCGGCTCGAGCGCGAGTTCGACCTCTCGCTGATCGTGACGGCGCCGAGCGTGCAGTACAAGGTGCTCACCACCGCCGGCGAGGTGCTCGACATCGACAACCCGTCCAAGCTGCCGAGCCCCGACCGGATCGAGCAGATGGACGAGCCCTACGTGAAGTCCTCGGTGTTCGTGCCGACGGAGTTCATGACCGCGATCTACAAGCTGGCCCAGGAAAAGCGCGGCGAGCATCGCTCGCTCGAGTACCACGGCAAGCGCGTGCACATCCGGTTCGACTTTCCGCTGGCCGAGATCGTCGTCGATTTCTACGACCGGCTCAAGTCGATCTCGAAGGGCTACGCCTCGTTCGACTACGAGCTCTCGGATTTCCGTCCGTCGGATCTGGTCAAGCTCGATATCTTGCTGAACGGCGACCCGGTCGACGCGCTCTCGATCATCGTGCACCGGGACAAGGCGTACGAGAAGGGCAAGGCGCTGGTCGAGAAGCTGCGCGCGGTGATCCCGCGCCAGCTCTTCGAGGTCGCCATCCAGGCCGCGATCGGGAGCCGGGTCATCGCCCGCGAGACGGTCAAGGCGATGGGCAAGAACGTCACCGCGAAGTGCTATGGGGGCGACATCACGCGCAAGCGGAAGCTCTTGGAGCGCCAGAAAGAAGGAAAGAAGCGGATGAAGCAGGTCGGGAAGGTGGAGGTCCCCCAGGAAGCATTTCTCTCCGTGCTGAAGAGCTAACCATGGAAGAGCGGAAGATCGAAGTCGAAGCCCACCCCCCGCTCCCGAGCGACGCGGTCGAGCCCAAACGGCGCCGGAAGTCGATCGTACGCGAGTACGCCGAGGCGATCGCCATCGCCGTCCTCTTGGCGCTCGTCATCCGGTCGCTGGTCGTGCAGGCGTTCACGATCCCGTCCGGCTCGATGATGGACACCTTGCTGGTCGGCGACTACATCCTGGTCAACAAGTTCCTCTACGGCCCCGAGCTGCCGCTGACCGAGCTTCACCTGCCGGCGCTGCGCGATCCGCGGCGGGGCGACATCATCGTGTTCAAGTATCCGCAGGACGAGAAGCGCGACTTCATCAAGCGCATCGTCGCGACGCCGGGCGAGCGCGTGCAGATCCGCGGCCACCAGGTGCTGGTCAACGGCAAGCCGCTCGCCGAGTCCTACACGAAGTTCGCCGACTCCGGCGTACGCGGCGGTGAAGCCTACTGCGGCTACGCCTACGGCTGCGAGCCCACGATCGTGCCGCCCGACTCCTATTTCGTGATGGGCGACAACCGCGACAACTCGCAGGACAGCCGCTACTGGGGCTTCGTCAAGCGCGACAAGATCAAGGGCAAGGCCTTCCTCATCTACTGGTCCTGGGATGGCGACCGTCACTGGCTACGCTGGTGGCGGCTCGCGAACTATATTCCGTAACCGCAGCCGGTGATTCAGCGGAGCGCATCGCTCGAACGCCCTGTTGTTGTGGCGGGGTCCGTGAGGCCGGCTCCGACCGAGGGTGGCTTGAAACAGGTGCGACCCGGGTTGTTGTAGCGGGGTCCATGAGCACGCCTTCGCCCGCGGGTGGCCTGAGACAGATGCGACCCGGCTCCGTGTCCGCGGACAACCCTCAAGGGTCCGTGCTAGCTGACAATGCCCCGGAAGCGCGCGAGCTCGGGCTCTACGTGCATGTGCCGTTCTGCGCCAAGCGGTGCGGGTACTGCAGCTTCAACACCGCGCCGCTCGAGGACGGCGCGATGGTGCGTTATCTCGAGGCGCTCCGCCGCGAGATCGACCTGCTCGGCGCCCTCGCGTGGGCGCCCCGCGTGCGGCTCTCGACGATCTTCCTCGGCGGCGGCACGCCCTCGCTCCTGACCGCCGACGAGCTGGCGGCGATGCTCGACCGGATCCGGTCCCACTTTGAGCTCGTCGCGGACGCCGAGATCACCGTCGAGTGCAATCCCGAGAGCGTGACGCGCGACAAGCTCGCGGGCTACCGCACCGCCGGCGTCAACCGGTTGAGCCTCGGCGTCCAGTCGCTCGACGATTCGATCCTGCCGCGGCTCGGTCGGCTCCACGACGCGCGCGGCGCCCGCGCGGCGTTCGAGGCGGCGCGGGAGGCCGGCTGCGACAACCTGAGCGTCGACCTCATGTACGGCCTGCCCGGCCTCGACCTCGACGGCTGGACTCGTGCCGTCGAGGCGGTGCTCGACTGGCAGCCCGACCACCTCTCCGCCTATGGCCTCACCCTGGACGCCGGCAGCCTCTGGGGCGCGGCCGGCATCGAGGGGTTGCCGACGGAGGACACACAGGTCGATCAGTACTGGCGCCTCGCTCGCGCCGCCGCGGCGCGCGGCCTCGAGCACTACGAGATCTCCAACTACGCGCGGCGCGGCTTTCGCTCGCGCCACAATCAGATTTACTGGCACGCGGCCGAGTATCTCGCCGCCGGGCCCGGCGCCTGTGGATTCGTCGGCCGGATGCGCTACGCGAACGTGAAGGCGACGCCGCGCTACTGCGAGACGCTCGCCGGGGGCGACCTTCCCGTCGCGTCTTTCGAGCACCTCTCGGAGCGACAGCGTCTGGGCGAGCGGCTGATCCTCGGTCTCCGGGTTTCCGACGGCATCCCGGCGGCGCTGCTCGAGACGCGGCTCGATGGCGACTCCCGCCTTCGTGGATTCGTCGACGAGTGGCGGGCGCGGACGCTCTTGGTCGACACGGGCGACCGCGTGCGACTGACCGAGGCCGGCTTCCTCCTGTCCGACGCGCTCTTCGTCGAATTGCTATAATTTCCGCCAATGGATGCCCGTCATCGCGACGTGCTCGTGGCGGTCATCCGCGAGTACGTCGACTCCACGGAGCCGGTGGGCTCGCGGATTCTGGCCCGACGGCACTTCCCGAACCTCTCGGCGGCCACGCTCCGCAACGTCATGGCCGATCTCGAGGACATGGGCTATCTCGTCCAGCCCCACACGAGCGCGGGCCGCGTACCGACCGACAAGGCGTATCGGTTCTACGTCGAGTCCTTCCCGCCGCCGTCGAGCTCGAACGTCGCGAGGACCGGCGACACCCTGTCGCAGCGCCGCTCGGGGATCGACGGGTTCATGGAGCGGATGTCCTCGCACCTGTCGACCGCGACGAAGCTCACGGGCCTCCTGCTGGCGCCGCCGCTCAAGCAGACGACCCTCGCCCGGGTCGACCTGATCCCGCTCGAGGACGATCGCGCGCTCGCCGTGCTCGTGACCGACGCGGGCTGGGTCACCGCGCGCGCCGTGACGCTCGAACCGCCGCTCGGCACCGAGGAGGTGCGCGCGATCGGCCGCGAGCTGAATCGGCGATACAGCGGACGCACCGTGCAGGACGTCGTCGACATGGAGACCGAGCCCAGCGATCCTCTCGATGCGCTGCACACCCGGGCTCGGGCGGTCACCGAGCAGATCGTCGCCGTGCTGCGGGGTCGCACCCTCTACGTCAGCGGCGCGATCAACATGCTCGACCATCCGGAGTTCCTCAACATCGAGACGACCCGCGAGCTGCTCCGAACCTTCGAGCAGAAGGAACGGCTGGCCGACTTGATGACCGAGCTCGCCGGCGGCGAAGGCGTGAACGTGACGATCGGCGAGGAAAATCCCGTCGCCGAGATGCGCGAGTGCACGCTGATCACGTCCACCTACCTCTACCGCGACCAGGTCATCGGCATTCTCGGCGTCGTCGGGCCGCGGCGGCTGCCGTATCCCGAGGTTATTTCGATCGTCAACGAGACGGCTCGCCATGTCACCGACGCTCTTTCCCGCGTCCGCCAAGACCTTTACCTGCCCTCCTAGCGCTTTAGCCGGCGGGCGGGCGAGGCCGGGGGTGGGCGGGGACCCTCCCGGGATCTGACGGCCGACCACGGTTCGAGGCAGGTCGGCACTTTGCCTGCGGGCAACGCTGCCTACACAGATCCCGGGAGGGCCCCCGCCCCCCCCCGGCCTCGCCCGCCCGCCGAGATCGCTCTGGGGCGCTGCTATAATTCATCT
>QHSQ01000044.1 GCA_003221615.1 Candidatus Rokuibacteriota bacterium
TCTCGTCCACGCCGGCGCGGAACCAGCCGATCGTCGTGACCGCGACCGCTTCGGAGTCGCGGAAGATGGCGGCCGTCGTCTCGACGCCGAGCGTGGGGTACAGCGGCACCGGCACCGCGCCCAGGCGCAAGGCGCCGAAGAACGTGTAGAAGAATTCGGCGCAGGTCGGATAGATGAGACAGATCTTGTCGCCCGGAGCCACGCCGGCCCGCGCGAGCCCGGCGGCGTACTTCTCGCTCTGCGCCCACAGGCGTCCGTAGGTCACGGTCTCGTCGTACAGCCGGAAATACTGCTGGTCGGGCGAGAGGGCCGCACGCCGGCGCATCATCTCGGTCAGCGTCGGAGCGGATCTCACGTCATCGTCGACCATGCACGCCTCCTCGGGGACGGCGGATCGCGCGGCTAGTCAATGGGGGGACCGAGCGTCGCTGACGTCGAGCGCGCTTCTCCGTCTCGGAGATAGAGCACCGGGACCGCGTCGCCGGGCTTGCGTTCGCGGATCAGCGTTCTCAGCTCCTCGAGGCCCTCGACGGCGATCCCGGCGAATCGCACGATCACGTCGCCCTCGCGCAGCCCCGCGCGCTCGGCGCCGGTTCCCGGCATGACGCTCGACAGCCTGAGGCCGTCGTTTCCAGGACGGGGCAGGGCGACCACGCCGAGGAACGCACCGGCCGCGGCGCCGCTGGCCTGGCGTCGAGCCGGTTGGGCGACCTGGGCGTAGACCGGTCGTGCATCGCTCGCGAGCCGCTCGACGACACGCGCGCCGACGGCCGCCACGCGGGCCAGGCCGGCCGCGTCGATCTTGTCGGCGGTATCGCTCGGCTGGTGATAGTCGCTGTGACCGCCCGTGTAGAAGAAGAGGACCGGGACCCCGGCCGCATAGAACTGGCTGTGGTCGGATGGTCCATAGGGAGAGCCGTGGACGTCGAGGGGGACGCCCTCGAGCTGCGCCGCGTCGCTCACGAGCACGCGGAGCCGGTTGCCGCTGTCGCCCCCGCCCACGTTGAGCGATCGCCCTTGCAGCCGGCCGACCATGTCGAAGTTCACCATCGCGACCGTGCGATCGAGCGGGACGGCGGGCCGGTTCACGTAGTGACGCGAGCCGATCAGCCCGAGCTCCTCGGCGCCGAAGAGCGCGAAGACCAGGGTGCGGCTCGAGCCCCCGGCGGCCGCGAAGGCGCGCGCCAGGCCGAGGACCACGGCGGTTCCGGAAGCGTTGTCGTCGGCACCCGGGTAGACGACGCCGTCGGCGCGGCCGAGGTGGTCGTAGTGCGCGCCGATGACGACGGCTTCGGCGGCGAGCGTCGGGTCGTCGCCGGGCAGGACGCCGATGACGTTCGCGGCTCGGATCTCGTCGATCACCTTCTCGACGCGGAGGTGCGCGCGGGTTCGCGTCGCGAACGGCGCCGGTCCGCGCGCCGCCGACAGCGCGGCGGTCGCGTCGACGGTCGTTCGTCCCGTCGGAGCCAGGAGCGCGTCGGCGGCCGCGCGCGTCACGGCGCCCGACACCAGCCCGACCTGGACCGAAGTCTTCTCCGGCGGCGGAAGCTCGCCGCCCGCGATCAGCAGCGCAGCGGCGCCGCGCCGCTGCGCGGCAATCAGCTTGTCGAGGCGGCTCACCCGCGCGTTGGTCAGATAAGCGGGCGCCCCGTCGAGCGCGAGCGCGATCTTTCCGCGAACGTCGACACCGGCGTAGTCGTCGTACTTGGCTTCCGGAATCTCCGCGCCGTAGCCGACGAACACGACGTCGCCGCTGACCTCGCCGGCTCGTGAGCCGCCGTGTGCGGTCCATTCGCGCCCCGCCTCCAGGCGTCGCGGCGTGGGGCCAAGCAGATCCAGGCGGCTCGCCGGTCCCGGGCGCGACGAGGTCTCGAGCACGAATGTCTGCAGGTACGTCCCCTGGTCGCCGCCGGGACGAAGCCCGGCGGCCGCCAACCAATCGGCGATCCGCCGGGCGGCAAGATCGCCGCTGGCCGTGCCCGATCGCCGGCCTTCCATCTCGGGGGCGGTCAAGGCGCTCACACTCTCGGAGAGCGGCGCGGGCGGCGGCGGCACGACGGCGGAGCGTGCGTACGCCCCGGCCGCCACCACGATCAGGGATGCCGCGAGGAGAAATGTGACGAAACGGCGAATCACACGGGCATTTTAACCCACCTCGTCCTAGGACTTGACGGCCGCGACGCGGCCACCGGTCAGGCTCACCAGGTCGGCGGGCGTCAGCTTGAAGACCGTGTTCGGGTGACCGGCCGCCGCCCAGATCTCCGACCACTGGAGCAGATCTTCGTCGATCAGGATCGTGAGCGGCTCGGCGTGCGCGACCGGCGCGACGCCGCCGATCGCGAACCCCGTCCGCTGCCTGACGAATTCGGCGTCGGCTCGACCGATCGGCTCCGCGATCAGCACCGCGACCTTGCGCTCGTCGACGCGATTGGCGCCGCTCGCGATGACCAGCACCGCGCGCTGGCTCTGCTCAGCGCGGAACACCAGCGATTTCGCGATCTGATCCACGCGGCACCCCACCGCGCTCGCGGCCTGGGCAGAGGTGCGCGCCGATTGCTCGAGGACGACCACCGTGTGGCCGCCACCCGCCGCGGCGAGCGCCTCCTGGACGCGCCTGACGCTTGGGCCCAGCGCCAGATCGGTCACGGGGCAAGCTCACGGACGGCGTGCGCAACGGCCTCCGGGTCGGGCCGCACCTGGATAGCGTCGGCCAGCGAGAGCCAGCGGACGATCCCGCGTCGGTCGAGGACGACCGTCGTGGGGCGCGGCACATCCTGGCCCTTGTGGCCCCCGCCGACGTGGACGAGACCGTAGCGGCGCGTCACCGCGAGATCACGGTCGGCGAGGAAGCGATAGCGAGCCCGGAGCCGCACGGCCAGCTCCTGACTTCGCTCGTTCAGGTCGGGACTGATCGCGAGGATCTGCACGCCCGAGTCGCCCAGCTCCGTAAGCACGGCTCCAAGTCCTTGGAGCTCAGATACGCAGAACGGTCACCAGTAGCCTCGATAGAAGACCAGAACGACGGGCGTTCGGTCGCGGAAGGACGCGAGACTGATGGGCGTGCCGGTGGCGTCCGGCAGGGTGAAGTCGGGCGCGGGCTCGCCGACCTTGAGCGCAGTGGCCGTGGCCGGCACCCGGGCCAGGACGAAGTTGAAGTACCCGCCGAGAACCAGCAGGACCGCCGACAGCGCGAGCGCGACGAGGTTCGGCCAGCGCGCGGCCCGCCACGACGCCGCGGCGGCGATCAGCGTGGCCAGCGCGAACGCAACGAGGTAGAGCTCGGGGTGGTTGCGCACGGTGGGCACACGCAGGAACGCGACGTAGCCGGCGATGGCGCCGAGGGACACGAGGATGCTCAGGAGCGCCGGCCCGTACCGGATCATCGCGCCATGACGATCCGGTCGAACGTCTCCGCGTACGCGTAGCCCTTCGGCTTGCCGAGCTCCGCCGCGCGCTCGCGAATGCGCTTTTCGACCCCGGCGAAGTCGGCGAACTGGCTCGCGTGGCAGGCCAGCGACTTGAGCTTCAGGTCCATCACGTCGGTGATGTCGACGACGAGATGGGGATTCTCCCACTGCATCAGATGGATCTCGAGCACCTTATGGGGCTCGAAGTCGGGCATCAGCTCCGGGAACGACAGGTGGTCGCGCGCAAGCGGATAGACGCAGTCGAGGGTGACCCCGGCGACGGTCCGGTGATCTCGATGAGAGCCGCCAAGGTTGTAGCTGCGGTGCGGGTTCATCGTGATGACCAGATCGGGGCGCCACCGTCGGATCTCGCGGGTGAGGTCGCGCCGCAGGTCGCGAGTGTCCTCGACCTCGCAGTCGGGATAGCCGAGGAACTCGACGCGCGCGACGCCGAGCGTGCGCGCGGCGTTGCGCTGCTCCTCTTCACGGATCCGCGCCAGGCGCTCGGAGGTCATCGTGCGATCACCCGAGCCCTTGTTGCCGTTCGTCACGATGACGTAGCTGACCTCGCAGCCGTCCCTGACGAGCTTCGCGACGGTCCCACCGGCGCCGAACTCGGAATCGTCGGGGTGCGCGGTCACCACCAGGACCTTCTCGATCTTGTCGGGCAAGGCGAAGACCTCCGTGGGTTAGACGTCCGATCTCAGCATACCGATTCCGAGTGCGGCGTGTGAACAGCTATAATCGCGTGATGCCGATCGCCGCCCCGCGCCGGGTGGGGGTCGCGGGCTTGCTCGGTCTGCTCGCCGGCGCGCTCGTCCTGATGTTCGCGCCCGGCAATCCCGGCGCTCTGAGGCTCATCGGTATCGGTCTCGTCTGGTGGTACGCCGCGTTCGCCGCGCCGCTCGCCGCCGTCCTGCTGGTGGCCGGCAGTCAGCGCCGCGCCTCCCGGTCCGGATCCGGGTCGCATCGCTCGATGGTCCTCGCCATCGCCGCGTGGACGTCACCCGTGCTGCTGGCCCTGGTCGCCGCGCGGGCTCTCGCCGGCGGCCCCGACGCGCCGGCGCTCGCGCTCGCCGCGGTCGTGGCGCCGCTGATCGCGTTTCTCTGCCCGGCGGCGAGCGGGGGACAGCGGCCGAACCTCGTCGCCACGCTGGCGGTCGGCGCCGGGCTCGGATTCATGCTCTGGGCGAACTTGCTCCTGTTCGCGGATGTCGCCGGCCTGCTTGGCCTTCCGCGCTGGGCCACCGCGACCCTCGCGACCTTGGTGGCGCTCCTCACCGTCGAGCTCGCCCAGGTTGCCGACACGGGCGTGCCGCGCGCGCCCCGGCGCTCGGCGCGCGGGCGTGCGCAGGGTAACGGCGCGCGTCTCTATCAGGTCGCGCTGCGCGGCGGTGGTCTCACCTTGCTCTACACGAGCGCGCTGGGGTTCGTCGCGCTGGTGGCGATCATCGGCGCGACCCTGGTCGTGTCCCCGTGGGGCGCGTGGCGCGAAGTCGCGTCGCGGCCCGCGCTCACGTTCGGCGAGCGAAGTCCCTGGGTCACCGAAGGGCGGACGCTCGCCAGGCCGATTGCGCTCGATTTCACCGAGGGCCACCGGGTCACGGCGCTGAGTGCGGCGACCTATCGCGTCGTCGAGCCTGGACGATTCCGCGAGTGGCAGCTGCGCCCCGGGGAGACGCTGTCGCTTCGAGCCGGCGATCGTCTCGTGCTCGACGCCGGCGCGCGCCTGAGATTCGAGGCCGGCAAGCGGATACCGGGAGCCCCGGCATCGGGTGTCGCGTGGGCCGACCCGCCGGAGCGAGGCGGCCTCGGCTCGGTTCTCGAGGCGCTCGGCACGCTGGTCACCCTGGTGGGCGGTGCGCTCGCGCTCGTGGGATCCCGGCCCACGCTCGGCGCCCGCGCCGTCTACGCCGGATCGGGACTCCTGCTGGTGCTCGTGCTCTCCGCCCTTTGCCTGGGCGTGTTCGGCGCCTACGCCGCGCCCGGGCTTTCGATCGGCGTTCCCGCGCTCGCCGCCACCTTCGACCTTCCGGCGGCGATCGTTCCCGGGCCGATGGGCCGTGCGCTCGGGGCGCTGGGCGCCGGCGTGCTTCTCGTTCTTTTCGCCGCCACGGCCCTGGCGTTGCGCGAGGTCCTCGGCCGGGCGCTGCGCCGGCCGAAGGACGAATCGGACGCGCCGGGCCCGCGGGCCGAGCACACCCGGCCGATCATGCGCGTGTGCCTCGTCGCCGCGTGCGTCGCCAGTCTGTGGGGCGGCGAGGCGTCGCGGGCCCTGCTGACCGGACTCGGGCTGGCCGCGTCGGCCACGCTCGGCGCTCGTCTCGCTGACGACGAGCCGGCGACCCGGCTGGTCGGCTCGATCGTCGGCGTGGTCGTGTTCGCCGGCTTCGCGCTGCTCGGGCCGCGGCTCCCGACCTGGGCGAGTGTGATCGGCACGTATCCCGCGCTGGCCGCGGCGCCCCTCGCGTGGGGCGCGAGCCGGGCGTGGGAGGGTTTGGCTTCGCGCCGCTGACGCGACGTCTCGGGAGAGTCGCCACGGACGAGGCGCGCCGTATAATGAGGCGCCATGGCTAGCGATCGGATCGTCGTCAGGGGCGCCCGCGAGCACAACCTCAAGAACATCGACCTCGAGATCCCGCGTGATCAGCTCGTCGTGATCACCGGCCTCTCGGGCTCCGGCAAGTCGTCGCTCGCCTTCGACACCATCTATGCCGAGGGTCAGCGGCGCTACGTGGAGTCGCTGTCGGCGTATGCCCGGCAGTTCCTCGAGCAGATGGAGAAGCCCGAGGTGGACTCGATCGAGGGGCTCTCGCCCGCGATCTCGATCGAGCAAAAGACCACCTCGAAGAACCCGCGCTCGACCGTCGGCACCGTCACCGAGATCTACGATTATCTTCGGGTCCTGTTCGCGCGGGTCGGCGTGCCGCACTGCCCGCGCTGCGGCAAGGTCATCTCGGCCCAGACCGTGCAGCAGATGGTCGATCGGGTGCTGGCCCAGGCCCCGGGCACGCGGCTGCTCGTGCTGGCGCCGGTCGTCCGCGGCCGCAAGGGCGAGTACAAGAAGCTCTTCTTCGACCTGCAGCGTCAGGGCTACTCGCGGGTTCGCGTCAACGGCGTCGTGCGCGAGCTCGGCGACGAGATCGAGCTGGACAAGAAGCGCAAGCACACGATCGACGTTGTCGTCGACCGGCTGATCGTCCGCGAGAACCTCGGCTCCCGCCTGGCCGACTCGCTCGAGACCGCGCTGCGCCTGGCCGACGGCATCGTCACCGTCGAGACCGTCGCCGGCGCCGAGGGGACCTCGCGCACAGAGGGGACGTCACGCACAACGGGCAAGACCGCGGGAGCGGAGCCGGGTCGTGTCGACAGCAGGCCACCCTCGGTCCAAGGCGGCCTCACGGCCCCCGCGACAACAACGTTTTCCGAGAAGCTGGCGTGCGCGGACTGCGGGATCTCCTTCCCGGAGGTCTCGCCGCGCATGTTCTCGTTCAACAATCCGTACGGCGCGTGCCCGGAGTGCGGCGGCATCGGCTCGCGGGACGAGATCGATCCGGAGCGGCTCGTGCCGAACCCGGCGCGCTCGCTCAAGGACGGGGCGCTGGCACCGTGGGCGGGGCGCGAGACCTCGTACTTCCGGCAGACCCTGGCGGTGCTCGCCAAGCGCCACCGGTTCTCGCTCGAGACGCCGTGGTCCGAGCTGCGCCGCCCCGTGCGCGACGTGATCCTGCACGGCGAGCGCGACGGCGGCTTCGAGGGCGTGATCAAGACGCTCGAGCGCCGCTATCGCGAAACCTCCTCGGAGGAGGCGCGCGCCGAGGTCGCGCAGTTCATGACCGAGCGCCCGTGCCCCGGCTGCGGCGGCTCGCGTCTCAGGCCGGAGTCGCTCGGCGTCAAGATCGCGGGCCGGTCGATCGCCGAGGTCGTGCGACAGACCATCAAGGAGGCGGCCGCGTTCTTCGATGGGCTCAGCCTGACCGAGCGCGAGGCGGCGATCGCGCGCCGCGTGCTCAAGGAGATCCGCGAGCGGCTCGGCTTCCTGATGAACGTCGGGCTCGACTACCTGACCCTCGATCGCCCGGCCGGGACCCTGTCGGGCGGCGAGGGGCAGCGCATTCGCCTGGCGACCCAGATCGGCTCGAGCCTCGTCGGCGTGCTGTACATCCTCGACGAGCCGAGCATCGGACTGCATCAGAGAGACAACCGAAGACTCCTCGAAACCCTCAAGCGCCTCCGGGACATCGGCAATACCGTCCTGGTGGTGGAGCACGACGAGGAGACGATCCGATCGGCCGACTATGTTGTCGACCTCGGCCCCGGTGCCGGTGAGCTCGGTGGCCACATCGTCGGGGTCGGGACGCCCGACGAGATCATGGCGAACCCGGACTCGCTCACCGGCCGCTACCTCGCGCGCGCGCTCGCGATCCCGGTTCCGGCGACTCGCCGCAAGGGGAGCGGGCACTTCATCACGATCCACAATCCGCGCGAGCACAACCTGAAGGGCATGGCGGTGAAGATCCCGCTCGGGACCTTCACCTGCGTGACCGGTGTCTCGGGATCGGGCAAGTCGACGCTCGTGAACGACATCCTCTACCGCGCCCTCGCCTCGATGCTGCACCGGGCGCAGGATCGACCGGGCGCCCACGATCGCATCGAGGGCGCCCAGCGGATCGACAAGGTCGTGGACATCGACCAGTCGCCGATCGGGCGCACGCCGCGCTCGAACCCGGCGACGTACACCGGCGTGTTCACGTTCATCCGGACGCTCTTCGCCCGCACGCCCGAGGCGCGGATGCGCGGCTACCAGCCCGGCCGCTTCTCCTTCAACGTGAAGGGCGGCCGCTGCGAGGCCTGCCAGGGCGACGGGCTCGTCAAGATCGAGATGCACTTCTTGCCCGACGTCTACGTGACCTGCGACGTCTGCAAGGGGCGTCGTTACAATCGCGAGACCCTCGACGTCCACTACAAGGGCATGAGCATCGCCGCGGTGCTCGATATGACCGTGCGCGAGGCGCTCGGGTTCTTCGACGCGGTGCCCGTGATCAAGTCGAAGCTCGCGACCCTCGACGACGTCGGCCTCGACTACATCAGACTCGGCCAGTCGGCGACGACCCTCTCGGGCGGCGAGGCGCAGCGGGTCAAGCTCGCGACCGAGCTGTCCCGCCGCGCGACGGGCCGCACGCTCTACATCCTGGACGAGCCGACGACCGGACTGCACTTCGCGGACATCCAGCGCTTGCTCGACGTGCTCAACAAGCTGGTCGAGCAGGGCAACACGGTCGTGATCATCGAGCACAATCTGGACGTGGTGAAGACCGCCGACTGGGTGATCGACCTCGGCCCCGAGGGCGGCGACGACGGCGGCCGGGTCGTGGCGACCGGGACGCCCGAGGAGCTCGTCCGCCGGGCGGAGCGCACGTACACCGGGCAGTTCTTGAGACCGCTGATCACGGGATCCTGACCGATATGCGGCGGACCAAGATCGTCTGCACGATCGGCCCGGCGAGCTGCAGCACCGACGAGCTCGATCGCCTGGTGGCGGCCGGTCTCGACGTGGCGCGGCTCAATTTCTCGCACGGCACCCACGAGGAGCACGCCGAAGTCGTGCGGCGGATCCGTGAGGGCGAAGCGCGCTGGGGTCGGCCGGTCGCGATCCTTCAAGATCTGCAGGGCCCGAAGATCCGGCTCGGGACGTTCGGCCCCGGCGGCGGCGCGCGCGTCGACCTCGAGCCCGGCCGGCCCTTCACGCTCTCGGCGCGCCCCGTCGAGGGCACCGCCGAGCGGGCCTCGATCACGCATCCCGAGTACCTCCGAGACTTGCGGGCCGGCGACGAGATCTGGATGGACGACGGGATGATCCAGCTCCGCGTCGAGTCGACGTCGGCGGACGAGGTCCGCTGTCGTGTGGTGGTCGGCGGGCGCATCAGCGACCACAAGGGGCTCTCGCTGCCGCGCATCACCTTGCCGGTGTCTTGCCTGACGCCGAAGGATCGCGAGGACCTGCGCTTCGGGCTCCGCCAGGGTGTCGATTACGTCGCCGTGTCGTTCGTGCGCTCGGCCGCCGACATCGACGAGGTGCGCGCGTTCCTGCGCGAGGAAGCCGCCGATCTGCCGATCGTCGCCAAGCTCGAGCGTCACGAGATCGTCGACAACCTTCCAGGCATCCTGAGCAAGGTGGACGCGGTCATGGTCGCGCGCGGCGACCTCGGCGTCGACGTGCCGATCGAGGACGTGCCGCACATCCAGAAGGAGATCATCCGTCAGGCCCGCGGCGCGAAGATCCCGGTGATCGTCGCGACCCAGATGCTGGAGTCGATGGTCACGCATCTGAGACCCACGCGCGCGGAGGTCTCGGACGTCTCGACGGCGATCTTCGACGGCGCCGACGCCGTCATGCTGTCGGCGGAGACCGCCACCGGGCGTTATCCGCACGACGCCGTCGCGGTGATGGCGCGCGTCGCCGAGCGCGCCGACGACGCCGTCCTGTCCGTCGAGCGCGAGCGCCGGCGGCGCCCGGGGGCGAGCTTTGCCGAGGCCATCTCGGACACCGCGGCGACGGCGGCGCACGTGCTGAGCGCGCGCGCGATCGTCGCGTTCACCGAATCGGGCTTCTCCGCTCGTCTCATCTCCCAGGCCCGACCCAGCGTCCCGATCATCGCGCTCACGCCGTTCGTCGAGGTGCAGCGCCGGCTGGCGCTGTCGTGGGGCGTCACCTCGCGGCTGATCCGGAAGGTCGATACGACCGACGAGATGATCGAGGAAGTCGAAGCCACGCTGTTGAGCGACGGAGCCGTGCGTCCCAACGACGTGATCGTCATCATCTCGGGCTCGCCGATGTGGGTCCGCGGGACGACCAATCTGCTGAAGCTCCACCGGGTGGGCGAGCGCCGCACGTGAAGCTCGGGCTCGGGCGCCGGTCCCCGCGTCGCCTGCTCCTGGTACTCGTCGGCCTCGTGATGGTCTGGGCCGTCGCCGGCGTCGTGGTCGCAGGGTATGTCGTGACCCGGTACGACACGGCGGTGACCGCCAGCTTGGCCTCGGTCCGCGAGATCGTCACCCTGGCGCTCGACGACGTCCGACACGAGGCATGGCTCCTCGCGCACGATCCGGCGGTCGTCGAGGGCACCGCCCGACGCGATTGGGCCACTCTGCTGCACGGCGCGCTGCCGCGGATCCTGACGCTCCAGCAGGAGCGTCTCGCCGACCTCCTGCTGATCGTGGACGCGGGAGGCTTCCCGCTCGTCCAGGTGCCGCCGGTGCAGCCGACCATCGCGCCGGCGGTGGTGCGCCCGGCCGAGGCGGTGACGCAGCTGGCCTTCGTCGGCGAGCGACCGTACGTGCTGGGCGTCGCGCCGACTCCCGGCGGGATGGTCGTCGTGGGCCGGCGCTTCGACGCGCTCGAGGCGGCGGTCGCCACGCTGCCCTCCCGCGCGGCCCTCGTGGTGGTCTCGAACGACCGCGCCCTCGGCGCGAAGCCGGCCGGCGCGCCGGCGTCGGGCTGGAACGATGTCCTGCGAACCGGCCAGATCGCGATCGGCGGCGAGATGTGGCTCGCGCGACAGCTCGGCGAAGGCGGTGAGAGCCTCTGGACTTTGCTGCCGGCGCGGGAGCACCAGGGCCCGGCGCGACGCCTCTGGCTCTGGTGGGCCCTTTCGCTCGTCGCCGCGCTGTCGGGCGCGGTCGGTATCGCGGCGGTTTCCCGTTCGGAGCGGGGAGGGGGCGCGTCGGAAGACCGGCCTGGCCGCGCGCGGCCTCCGTCGACACCGGCGCCTGCGCCGGCCGCGCCTGAGAGGGCGGACACGCAGCGCAGCCGCGAGCTCGAGGTGCTGCACGCGGTCGTCGTCGCGACCGGGAGCGGCGACGACCTCGTGCTCACCGCCGAGCGCACGCTCGAGGTGGTGTGCGACGTCGCCGAGATCCACTTCGGCGGGGTGTTCCGCTTCGACCACGCCACCCAGACCCTCGCCCTCATCGCGCACCGCGGCCTCGAGCCCGACGACGTCGAGCGGCTGCGCGTGCGCTCGCTCGAGCAGAGTCACGTCGGCGAGGTGATTCGCACCGGACGCGCGACCATCAGCGACCTGACCACCTCCCAGGTGCTCACGCCGGAAGTCCGCGAACGGGTGAGGATCGGCGGCTACCGGACCCAGCTCGCGCTGCCGATCCCCGTGAACGGCGAGACGTGGGGCGTGATGGCCCTCATCTCGAAGGACGCGCGGACCTTCGGCGCCGACGAGCTGACCCTGCTCGAGGCCGTCGCGCATCAGGTGGGACAGGCGGTGGCGCGCGCGTCGCTCCTGGCCGAGAGCCGCGAGAAGAGTCGCCGGCTCGAGACGCTCGGTCGGCTGGCTCAGACATTGACCGCCACGTTGTCCCCGGACGAAGTGTTCCAGCGCGTCGTCGACGCGGCGGTCGAGCTGTTCGGCTCGAGCGCCGCCCTGCTCTGGCTCGTGGACGACGACGGCCGGCACGTCGCGCTGCGTGCTGCCGCCGGCGTCGACGCGTCGAGCGAAGGCTTCGAGCGGGTGCTCGTCGGTGAAGGGCTCATCGGCACCGTCGTGGCGACCCGCGAGCCGCTGGCGGTGGTCGACGCCCTCGACGATCCGCGCACCCGCAATGTCGCGCCGTCGCGTGCCGCCGGCCTGGTCAGCGCCGGCATCGTGCCGCTCTTGATCGGCCAGAAGGTGCTGGGAGCCCTGGCCATCGGCGTGCGCGCCCGCCACCAGCCGACTCCCGAGGAGATGCACCTCCTCGGTTCGCTGGCCTCGCACGCCGCGAACGCGATCAACAACGCCCAGCTCTATCGCGAGGCGACCCGGCAGGCGCAGCGGATGAGCGCCTTGGCCGACCTCAGCCGGCTTCTCTCAGAGACGCTCGATCTCGATCTCGTCGCGCAGCGAGTGGCCGACAGCGTGCGGCGGCTGCTCGGTGCGCATTCCTCGACCCTCTACCGGCTCGACACCGAGTCCGACGCGCTCGTCGCCTTCGCCATCTCGGGCGAGGCCGGCGTCGCGATGAGCCTGGGTACGGTGTTCCCTCGCGGTCACGCGGTCGTGGGCCTCGCCGTCGACGAGGGGATCCCGATCGCCACGCCGAATCTGCTCGCGGACCCGCGGTTCACGTTCACGCCGGGAACGCGAGCCATGATCGAGCGCGCCGGGCATCGGTCGGTGCTCGGCGTGCCGCTGCGCATCGGCGACCGCGTGATCGGCGCTCTGGGTGTCGGCGATCGGGTCGGCCGACAGTTCGACGACGACGAGATCCGATTGACGCAGGCGTTCGCCGACCAGGCCGCCCTCGCGCTCGAGAACGCTCGGCTCTATACGGAGATGACGCGCCGCCGGCTCGAGGCGGAAGAGCTGGCGCGTCTGGCCCGGAGCCTCACCGAGAGCCTCGACCCGCGCGACGTGGGTGAGCGCATCGTCGAGAGCGTGATCGTGCTCTTCCAGGCCAGGTCCTCCGTGCTGCGGCTTCTGCAGCCCGACGGCTCGCTCGTCACCCTCGCGCGCGGCGGTCATCTGCGCAACGAGTCGTATTTCCGCACCGTTTTGCCGGCGGGGGTCGGGCCGTCCGGGCGTGCGAGCGTCGAGGGGCGGCCCGTCGCGTCGTCCGACGTGTTCAGCGACCCCACGATCGTCCTGAGCGCCGACCTCGCCGAGACGATGCGTCGGACCGGTGACAGCGCGGTCGTGGCCGTGCCGCTCCGGGCGAAGGGCGGGATCATCGGCACCCTGTCGCTCGGCGACGTCGCGGGCCGGCTGTTCTCGGAGGCGGAGGTCCGTCTGCTCCAGGCCTTCGGCGACCAGGCGGCGCTCGCGCTCGAGAACGCGCAGCTCTACGAGCAGAACCGCCGCCAGGTGGAAGAGCTCTCGGTTCTGCTCGAGCTGTCGCGAGCGGTCACGGGCCAGCTCGATCGGGCGGCCCTGCTCGGGGCCATTCGCATCCAGGCCGGGCGCATCCTCGACGCCACCAACATGGCGATCGTGCTGCGCGACGAGGAGCGCGGCGACCTCGAAGTCGTGCTCCGCGTCGTGGACGGGGTGGCCGACATGCGCACGCCGCTACGCTATCCGTCCCGCACCGTCGGGCTCATGTCCGCCGTTCTCGAGACGGGCCAGGCGGTTCGCTCGGACGACTATATAGCCGAGTGCGCGCGGCGCGGCGTCACGCCCGTCGGGACGTTTCCCGAGACGCGGCACTGGCTCGGCGTTCCGATGACGACCGGGGACACGGTGATCGGCGTGCTGACCCTGCGCAGCTCGACGCGACCCTTCGGCGAGGCCGACGAGCGCCTCTTGTCCAGCATCGGCCACCTCGCCGCCCTGGCGCTGCGCAGCGCGCGGCTCTTCGAGGAGCGCACCAGGGCCTACAGTGAGCTCGCCTCGGCGCAGGACCAGCTCGTGCGCACGGAGAAGCTCCGCGCGCTCGGCGAGATGGCCTCGGGCGTGGCGCACGACTTCAACAATCTGCTGGCGTCGATCCTGGGCCGCGCTCAGCTCACCTTGCAGCGCTTGCAAGATCCGCAGCTCCGCAAGTGGCTGCAGGTCATCGAGCGCTCGGCCCTCGACGGGGCGCAGACCGTCCGCCGGCTGCAGGAATTCACGCGCACCCGCCGCGACCAGCCGTTCGTCGCGGTCGACCTCAACGAGGTCGTGCGCGGGGCGCTGGAAATCACGCAATCGCGCTGGCGCGAGGAGATGCGAAGCCGGGGCGTCGCCGTCGAGGCCCAGACGTCGTTCGGGAATCTGCCGACCGTGGCCGGCGACCCCGCCGAGCTGCGCGAGGCGATGACCAACTTGATCCTGAACGCGGTGGACGCCATGCCGACGGGCGGCACCCTGACCCTCACCACGAGCGTCGAGAACAACCTGATCGTGGTGACCGTGGCGGACACCGGCATCGGGATCCCCGAGGCGATCCGGAGCAAGATCTTCGATCCGTTCTTCACCACGAAGGGCCCGCAGGGCACCGGCCTCGGGCTATCGATGACGTACGGGATCCTCTCGCGCCATGGAGCGCGGATCACCGTCGACAGTCAGGAGGGGCGCGGCACCCGATTCAGTCTGACGTTCGCGCCCGGCGTCGTCCCCGACGTGGAGGAGAAGGCGCCGAGCGAGGCCCCGCCACCCGGCGTGTCGCTGCGCTGCCTCGTGGTCGACGACGAGGCGGAGGTGGGCCGGGTCCTCGGCGACGTGCTCCAGACGAGCGGGCATCGGGCCGTGGTGCTCACCGACGGGGCCGCGGCGATCGCGCAGCTGCGCGCGGAGCCGTTCGACGTGGTGTTCACCGATCTGGCGATGCCCCTGGTGTCCGGCTGGCAGGTGGCCCAGGCCGTCAAGGAGATCGCGCCGCTGGTGCCGGTCGTCCTCGTCACCGGCTTCGGCGTCGAGCTGTCGGCCGAGGAGCGCCAGACGCATGGGGTGGACATGGTGCTGGTCAAGCCGTTGAAGATCGCCGACGTCCAGAATGTCGTGGCGCGCGCGGCCCGCCGGCGCGTCGCGCGAAGCTGACCGCAGTGCGAAGCCGCCGCACATCGCGGGGCTGGGGCCCCGCCGTGCGAGGCGAGCCTATGAGAAAGAGGGGAGCATTCGCATGGACTTCCAGTTCCTGACCCTCGAGCGCCGCGACGGGGTTGCGACGATCACGCTCAATCGCCCCGACGCGTTCAACGCGCTGAGCCTCGGGCTCGGCCGCGAGCTGTTCCACGCGGCCCTCGACGTCGACGAGGACCCGGCCGTCCGCTGCATCGTCGTGACCGGTGCGGGCCGGGCGTTCTGCGCCGGCGGCGACGTGAAGGACTTCGTCGACAACCTCGAGCGCATCGGCGTCCTGGTCAAGGAGCTGACGACCTACCTGCACGGGACCGTGTCGCGCTTCTGCCGGAGCGACAAGCCCGTCATC
>QHSQ01000045.1 GCA_003221615.1 Candidatus Rokuibacteriota bacterium
TCCGTTCCTGCTCTACACCTGGAACAGCCTGGTCGTCGCGGCCGGCTGCACGGCGCTCGGGCTCGCCGTCGGCCTTCCGGCCGCCTACTCGATCGCGCACTGGCGCCAGCAGCGGCTGGCGCTCGCGATCCTGGTGGCGCGCATCATTCCCGGCATCGCCTACCTGATCCCCTGGTACATCTTCTTTCGTCAGCTCCGGATGGTCGATACGTACGGCGCGCTGATCCTGACGCATCTGATCGTCGGGCTGCCGATCATCATCTGGGTCATGATCTCGTTCTTCGAGGACGTGCCAGGCGATCTCGAGGACGCCGGGCTGATCGACGGCTGCTCATACTTCGGCGTCTTCTGGCGCATCGCGCTTCCGCTGGTCAAGCCGGGCATCGTCGCCACGGCGATCCTCTCGTTCGTGTTCTCCTGGAACAACTTCCTGTTCTCGGTGATCCTGGCGGGCCGTGAGACGCGGACCTTACCGATCGCGGTCTACAACATGATCTCCTACGAGGAGATCAACTGGGGCACCCTGGCCGCCGCCGCGACGCTCATCACGCTGCCCGTGCTGCTCGTCGCGCTGGTCGCCCAGCGCCACATCGTGACGGGGTTGACGTTCGGCGCGGTCAAGCAGTAGCTCGGGCGAGCACCGTGCCGTAGACGCGCGCTTCACGGCTTCTTGAGCTTGACGTCCTCATACGGCGCCGAGTACGGATA
This sequence comes from Candidatus Rokuibacteriota bacterium, assembly GCA_003221615.1. Lineage (GTDB taxonomy): Bacteria > Methylomirabilota > Methylomirabilia > Rokubacteriales > CSP1-6 > AR31. Next base: position 709 of record QHSQ01000045.1, read on the forward strand.
ACCGGGAATCAGGCCGACCGCGGCCTGCTCGACGCGGGGACCGACTCCCGCGATCGGGCTGAGCTCGTAGATCGGCACGTGCATCACGCGGTCGTGCACGATGCGCTGGATCTGATGCAACAGCGCTTCACGCTTCGTTCGATCGAGCTCACGGACCTGGCGCTGGAACAGATCCTCGACTTCCGGAAGGACGCCGTAGGCGTAGATCCCGGTCCGCGTCACGTAGGCCTCGAGACGGGTCGACGCGTTTCCGCCCGATCCGTTGAGTCCCATGACGACCCCTTTGAGCCTCTTTTCACGCCACGCGGTCAGGAACGCCGCGCGCTCCATCGTGCGGATGCGAGTGCGGATGCCGACGGCTCCGAGATAGCCGCTCAGTGCCTCGCCCATAGCAAACAAGGGAGGATACGGATAGAAATCTCCGGCGTCGAAGCCGTGCGGGTAGCCCGCCTCGGCCAGGAGCTGCCTGGCCTTGCCGGGATCGTAGGGGGGAGGATCCAACGGCAGCGCGAACTCGAACGACCGGGGAACGATCGAGCCGGTGAGCCGCGAGGTGCCGAGCGACTCGGCCTGGTTCACGGCCTGTCGATCGAGCGCCAGGCTCGCCGCCAGGCGGACGCGCCGGTCGTGCCACGGCGACTTTGGATCCCACTGGTCTGGCAGGTCGATCCAGAACACGCCGTTGCCCGTCGATCTCGACACGATCCTCAGTTGGGGTGTGCGTCTCAGATCCTCGGCAACGGGCCCGTTCACCTGGAAGATGACGTCCACGTCACCCTTCTTGAGGGCGGCGGCGCGGGTCGTATCGTCGGGCATGACCTTGAACACGAGCCGCTGGACGCTCGGCGCTTTGCGCCAGTACCCCTCGAATGCCTCGGCCACGAGCTCGATCCCGGGTGTGAACGAGACGAGCCGGAACGGGCCGGCGCCAATGGGCGCCTTCTTGAAGCCATCCTCGCCGACCTGCTCGACGTATTTCCGGGGGACGATCCACCCAACACCCGCGGCCGTGGTGCCGTAGTAGGTCAGGAAATCGGGCCAGGGTTCTTTGAGGTGAAATCGCACTCGGCCCGGGTCGACGACCTGCACTTCGCGGACCTTGTCCTTGATCTGCTTGGCGCCCGCGCCGCGGTAACGCTCGAAGGAAAACTTGACGTCGTCGGCGGTCACCACCTCCCCGTTGTGGAACTTGACACCCTTTCGGAGAACGAACTCATAGGCGAGGCCGTCCTTCGACATCGTCCACGACTCGGCCAGGCTCGGCGTCTGCAGACCGGACGGCATGGGCTTCAAGAGGGCGTCGTGGAGCGCGTAGAGCATCATGAACGGAATGATGGTGCCTTCCGTCTCCGCCGGGTCGAGCCACCGGGCGACCAGGGAGGCGTGCACCCCCCACGTCATCGTTCCTTCCGGCGCGGCCTCGAGCAAGCCAGGACACGCGAGGAGCAGGAGCGCCAGCACGGCCGGTCGCATCATCAACCCGAGCGCCTTCGCTGGATGACTAGGCCGAGGCGAGGCCATACAGCCGCGCGGCGTTCTCCCTCACGATCTGCCGCTTTTCGTCCTCCGGGACGCCTTTGAAATCCCGCTCGACGACCTCGCGTGAGTGCGGCCACGTGGAGACGGTGTGGGGATAGTCGGAGGACCACATGATGTTCTCCACTCCGACGAACTCCCGGCTCGCCACCCCCACCCGATCATCGATGAACGTCGCAAAGACCTGACGCCGAAAGTATTCGCTCGGAGCGAGCTTCACCGGGGCCGGATAGAGATAACGGTACTCATGCTGGGCCTGGTCCAGCTTCTGCAGGAAGAACGGCAGCCAGCCCACCTCGTTTTCGGCCGAGACGAGCCTGAGACGCGGAAACCGCTCGAGGACGCCGGAGAAGATCAGCACGACCAGGGTGCGCTGCACTTCATGGCAGAGGACCGTCGAGCGGACGTAGCGATCCAGAGGTTGTTTGATCGCCAGGCGGCTTTCCGCGCCCATGCCCGTGATGCTGTGCAGGCTGATCGGCATGTTGAGCTCCTGGGCTTCGGCCCAGAAGGGATCGTAGTCGGAAGAGCTGTATGGTCGGTCCTCGGGCGGGGAAGCCCAGATCAGGGCGCCCTTCAGGCCTCGATTGGCGCAGCGGCGGAGCTCCTTCACCGCGTCGCCGATGGAATAGAGAGAGATCAGCGCAAGCCCGGCAAGCCGCCTGGGCGCATGGGCACAGTACTCGGCCAGCCAGTCGTTGTAGACGCGGAAACAGGCGCGCTGCAGCGCCGCATCGGTGATCCAGAACTGACGAAATCCGAGCGTCGTGTAGATCACGTCGGCCTCGACGCCGTCGAGGTCCATGTCCTTGACACGCTCGGCCGGGTCCCAGCCGCCGGGACGGGCGTCCCTGTACGTGGAGGCTTGAAAGAACCCGGGGAGCTCCTCGGGCTTCTTCCCGGCCCCCATGCCCTGCGCGAGATGGACCGGAGGCACTCCCTCCAGGACCAGGTAGGCTCCTGGTCGGTGCCCAGGCAGGTTCTCCACCACGCGTGGCGCGCGTTCACGGAATTGCTTGTCGATGCGCTCGACCCAGAGATCGCCCGGCTCGTTCACGTGCGAATCGGCGGAGATCAGCTTCGTTTCGGCCATGAGCCACCTCCCTCTACTTGGCGCGCACGACATTACTAAGCGCGCCTCGGCCGGCGGGGCCCCAGCCCCGCGACGGCCTGCAGCGCGCACTACGGGCTATGCGAGCAAGCCGTACAGCTTGGCGGCGGTGTCGCTGACCATCTTGGACTTGACGTCGTCCGGTACCCCCTTGAAGTCACGTGCGATCACGTCCCGCGAGTGCGGCCAGGTGGCCAGGGTGTGCGGGTAATCGGACGCCCACATGAAGTTGTCGCGACCCGCGAACGACCAGTTGGCGATCCCGACGGGGTCGTCCATGAAGGTGGCGAAGATCTGTCGCTGGAAATATCCGCTGGGTAGGAGCTTGATGGGCGCGGGGTCTGTGTAACGGAACTTCTGGGCCGTGAAATCCGCGCGGTACAGATAGTGCGCGATCCAGCCGATGTCGTTCTCGGCCGAGACGATGAGAAGGCCGGGAAATCTCTCCAGCACGCCCGAGAAGATCAAGGTCGTCAAGGTGCGCTGGGTCTCATGGGGCAGCGTCATCGCCCGCATGTAGCGATTGACGTTGTACCGGCTCTCGCGCGCGTGGCCCGTCGAGGTATGCAGGCTGAGCGGCATCCGGAGATCCTGCGCGGCCGCCCAGAATGGATCGTAGGTCGGCTCGCTGTAGTCACGTCCCTCGGGAGGCGAGGCCATGATCATGGCGCCTCTGAGTCCCAGCCGCGCGCACCGTTGGATCTCGCGAACGCCTTCGTCGATCTCCAGGAGAGAGATCAGCGCCAGGCCGGCGAACTTCTTCGGGTCATATCGACAGAACTCGGCGAGCCAGTCGTTGTACGAGCGAAAGATCGCGGCCTGGAAGGGCGCATCGGTGAGCCCGAACAGTCGGAAGCCCAGCGTGGTGTAAAGGACTTCCGCCGCCACGCCGTCGATCGCCATGTCCTTCAGACGCTCGCCCGGATCCCACCCGCCGGGGCGCGCAGCCTCGTATCCCACCTTCTGAAACGTCGCCAGCTCTTCCGGTGTTTTGCCGGCCGCGAAGGTCCCGGCCACGGAGCGCGGCTCGAGGCCCTCGCAGACGAACCAGTGGCCCCGCTTGCCCTGGTGCTCTTGAACGACGACCCTGGGCGCGCGGTCGCGAAAGGCCTTGTCGATCCGCTCCACCCACAAGTCGGGTGGTTCCGTCATGTGCGAGTCAGCCGAGATGATGGTGTCCTCTGCCATGGATGCCTCCTTCAGGCGCGCGCCAGCGCCGCTTTGATCCGCTCGGGCGTGATCGGCACGCGTCGGATGCGGACGCCCGTCGCGTCGTAGATCGCATTCGCGATGGCTGCCGGCACGGTCCGCGTCGAGGGCTCACCCGCGCCCGAGGCGGCGACGTCCGGCCGATCGATCAGGACGATGTCGATGCGCTCGGGCGCGTCCTGCATCTCGAGGATCGGATAGCTGGCCCAGTCCACGCTCAGCACGTGATCCCGGTCGAACTGCACCTCCTCGAACACGGTGCGCGAGATGGCCTGCACGACGTTGCCCTCGATCGTCAGCTCGAGCGCTTTGGGATTGATGATGAGCCCGCAGTCGTGGGCCACCGTGAACCGTCGCGCCCACACGCGCCCCGTCCGGCGCTCCACCTCGACCTCAGCGACCATCGCCACGATCGTGCCGTTGCGCTCGGTGTAGGAAAAGCCGCGGCCGCTCATGACGTCGCCTCGGCCGCGGCGCGGGTTCGGATAGGGGCGCTTGCCCCAGCCGGCCCGGTCGGCGGCCGCGCGGATCACTGCCGTGTGGCGCGGGTCCTTCACGTACTTCAGACGGAACGCGACGGGATCGGCGCCTGCCGCGTGGGCGATCTCGTCGATGAACGACTCGCTGGCGAAGTGGGTCTCGGGACCGAGCGGGTCGCGCAGGTGGCCGGTGCGCAGCGGCGAGCCGCGGTCGAGCAGCGGAGCGACGCATTCCCAGCCACACCGCTTGTTGGCGAAGTCGTAAGCCTCCGACGGCACCTGGAAGATGATGGTCGGCTTCGGCTCCGATCCGGTGAGCTGGCCGGCCAGCGTGTCCTTCGGATCGTTCTCGGTCGTGGCGACGTCCTGGCGCGAGAAGCCCCGGGCGGAGAAGTCGTAGGCGACGACGTTCCCCTGGGCGTCGAGGCCGGCACGGCCGCGATAGACGCCGGCCGGGCCCTTCGGGTCCCAACCGGTGCCGTCGTGCCTCATGTATTGCACGCGAACCGGCTTGCCGGTGAGCTTCGAGAGCAGCGCCGCGTCCAGCGCGGCATCGCCAGCGTCGTTGCGGCCGTACGAGCCCGGCCCGGGCACCCACGTCGCGCGCACCTTCTCCGGCGGCAGGCCCACCAGCTTGGCCACGCCGTTACGGCCGTAGTGAGGCTTCTGCGAGCCGGTCCAGAGCCGCGCCTCGTCGGCCCGCACGTCGGCCACCGCGCAGGCCGGCCCCATGCTCGCGTGCGACTGGAACGGCCACTCGTACTCCGCCTCGACGATCCGATGCGCGCTCTTCAGCGCCGCCTCGACGTCGCCCTTGTCGATCGGCACCTGACCACCGATGGACTTGGCCTGCCGGATGTGATCGTGAAGCTTCGCCATCTCCGGGAACGGCGTGCACGGCGGCGCCCAGGTCACCTTCAGCTCGCGCGCGGCGCGAACCGCGTCCCACTCGCGCTCGGCGACCACCGCGACCATGTCTTTCTCGTGGACCACACGCGCGCCGGGTATGGCGGCGATCGACGACTCGTCGATGGCGGTCGGGCCGCAGCCCGCGGACGGCGGTCGCAGCACGCGCGCGTGCAGCATGCCCTCGACCTTGACCTCGGTGACGTACTGGAGCCTGCCGTACACTTTCTCGGCGACGATCTTCTGCGGGATCGACCGGCCGACCACGCGGTACTCGGACGCATTCTTGACCGCCGCTTGCCCCTTGGCCAGGAGCGGATTGCCGTATTGCTTGTTCCACTCGAGCTTGTGGTGAAAGTAGCGACCACCGATCAGGTCGGCATAGCTCACCCGGCGCTGTGCGTCGCCGGCCACGGAGACGACGCCGTCGCGCACGACGAGCCGGTCAGCGGGCACGCCGAGCTTCGCGGAGGCGCGCTCCAGCAGTAGACGTCGGGCTTCGGCCGCGGCGTGGCGGAGCGTGAGGCCACCGCGCTGCACGCCGGTCGAGCCGGAGGCGCCGCCCTGATTGCACGTGAACGCGGTGTCGCCCATCACCACGCTCACGCGGTCGAAGGCGACATCCAGCTCGTCGGCGACGATCTGCGCGATCGCCACGTCGACGCCCTGCCCCATGTCCATCTTGCCGAAGAACGCCGTCACGCTCCCATGGGGCGTGACCGCGATCCACGAGTCGAGCTCATCCGGCAGCAGTAGCGGCTTGGCGTCGGCGCCGGCGCCCGCCTGGCCGAACGCCCCGCGAGCGGCGCCGGGAATGGCGAAGCTGACGACGAGGGCGCCGCCGGCCTTGAGAAGATCGCGCCGGGAGATGTCGGTTGGCCTCATGGCCGCCCCCTACGCCTTCGTCCCGGCCGCGCGCTTCACCGCGCGCAGGATGGCCATGTGGGTCCCGCACCGACACTTGAGGCCGCCGAGCGCGTCGCGGATCTGCCGGTCCGTCGGCTTGGGCGTGTCCCGCAGCAGCGCCGCGGCCGTCAGCATCCAGCCCGAGAGGCAGTAACCGCATTGCGGCACCTGCTCGGCCACATAGGCCGCTTGCAGCGGGTGCGGCTTCTCCGGCGTGCCGAGGCCGGCCAGAGTCGTGATCGTCTTGCCGCGGACGGCACTGACGGGCGTCACGCAGGAGCGCGTCGGCCGGCCGTCGACCTGGACGGTGCAGGCTCCGCACTGGGCGAGACCGCAGCCGAACTTCGGGTTGGCGAGCCCGAGCTCCGCGTGCAGGGCGTAGAGCAGCGGCATGGCAGGATCGGCGTCGAGCTCCGCGGGGCGACCGTCGACGACGAGGCGGATACGCTCGGTCATGGCGCCTCCTTGCTGGACGCCGAGATGATACCTCCATGACTCGTGCCGCGCACGAGAGGCTCGCGCGCGGCGTGAACTGAACCATCCGGTAGGCACCGGGCCGCCTGTTGGTGTATGCATGAGGACGAGGACGATGATGAGCGACGCGAGCGGCCGGTGGGACTACGACGTGGCGGTAATCGGCGGGGGGCCGGGCGGCTCGAGCACCGCCACCGCCCTGGCACGGCGTGGCCGGAGCGTCGTCGTGCTGGAGCGCGAGCGGTTCCCGCGCTTCCACATCGGCGAATCGCAGCTCCCGTGGACCAACGAGATCCTCCGGGCCCTGGGCGTTCGCGACACGATCGCCGGGTCCGGGTTCGTGGAGAAGTGGGGCGCGAGCTTCCGGGGGCCCGATGGCCCGGAAGAGCGGTACGCCGACTTCTCGAATGCCCTGGAGACTCCCACGCCCCAGACGTTTCAGGTCCTGCGCGAGAAATTCGACGAGATCCTGCTGCGCCATTCCGAGAAGTGCGGCGCGCGGGTGCTCGAGGAGCATCGCCTGCTCGATGCCGCGTTCGACAGCGACGGCGTCACGCTCAGCTTCGCGGACCGTCTCGGCGGCGCCGGGACGATGCGGGTCGGTGTCGTGGTCGACGCGTCCGGACGAGCCGGCATCCTGGTGAAGCGCTTCGGCCGGCACGAGCACGATCCGCTTCTCTTGAACATCGCGGTCCACGCGCAGTACGAGGGCATCCCCCGCGCGTCGGGCCGGCGGGCCGGCGACATCCGGATGTTCACGCGACCGGACATGGGCTGGCTCTGGTTCATCCCGCTCTCCGACACCGTCATCAGTGTCGGCGCCGTGATCCCACAGGTGGTTCACCGGCGCGAGTCAAAGGCGACGCCGGAAGAAAGCCTGACTCACTATCTGGCCAACACGCCCGCCGCGCTGCCGCTGCTCGAGCGGGCGCGGCGTGTCTCCCCCGCGCGCTTCGACGCCGACTACTCCTATCTGGCCACCCGGATGGCCGGCGACCGCTGGGTCGCGGTCGGCGACGCGGCGGCATTCCTGGATCCCGTCTTCTCCACCGGCGTGATGCTCGCCATGCAGGGCGGTCTCGAAGTTGCGGAGGCCATCGACACCGGCCTGCGCACCGGCGACGTGTCGGCACGTGCCTTCGCCCGCTATGAGCGCGCTGTGCGCGGCCGCTACCACCACTTCCGGCGATTCGCGGTCGGGTTCTACGAGCCCGCCTTCCGCAAGCTGTGGTACTCGCGTCCGCCGGTCCGCAGCATCTTCGACGCCGTCGTGTCCGTGCTCGCCGGGAACTGGCGGCCGTCGGTCATGACGCGATTCCTGGTCGAGGTGTTCTTCGCGGTGGTCGCCGTGAAGCGCGCTCTCATGCGGTTCGGGCAGGATCGACGCGCTCGCTGAGCGCGTCAGTCTGCCGCGGCGACACCCGAGTCTCCGGCCGGGCTCGCCGCATGCGAAGCGCGCCAGAGGGATCCCACGAGTGCCGCGAGCAGCATGACCACCGCTGTCACGAGCACGACCTGCCACCCCTTGTGGTGGAGGAGCTGGCCGGACGACAGCGAGGTCAGGGCCGCCGTGCCGAAGACCATGAAGTCGTTCGCTGCCTGCGTGCGCGAGCGCTCGGCCGGGGCGTAGGCCTTCGTCACCAGCGTCGAGCCCGCCACGAACATGAAATTCCAGCCGATTCCGTTGAGGGTCATGGCCAGAAGAAAGTTGGGTACACCCACGTCGAGCGCGGCCGCCACGACGGCGAGGAGGTTGAGGGCGATGCCGAGCGCGATGACGGTGCGCTCGCCCCAGCGCTGGACAAGCGTGCCGGAAAAAAAGCCGGGCAGGAACATGCCCACCACGTGCCACTGGATGACGAAGGCCGTGTCCGCGAACGTGTGATGGTGGGCCATCATGGCCAGCGGGGTGCCGGTCATCAGGAGGTTCATCACCCCCTGGCCCATCATCTGAGCGAGAACGGCCACGATGAAGATCGGCTGGCGCACGATCTGAGTGATCGGGCGGACGGGACCGCCGGTGCGGACGGCCGACTCCGCCGGAGGCGGCATGCGGAGGCCCACGAGCAACGCGGAGGTGAGCAGGCCGAGCACGGGCACGCAGAGGTACGAGCCCAGGTACGTCGTATCGAAGAGTTGCACCGTCCCCCGGGCGAGCATTGGACCGATGAATGCGGCGGCAAGCCCGCCCAGCAGCACAAAGGAGATGGCCCGGCTTCGAAACTCGGGCAGCGACGTCTCGGCCGCCGCGAAGCGGTACTGCTGGGCGAAGGCCACGGAGACGCCGAGAAGCGGTGCCCCCGCGGTGAGGAGCCAGAAGCGACCGCCAGCCAGAGCGGCCACGCTGACGAGACCTCCGGCCGCCGCGCTCAGGGCGCCCAGCACGAAGCCGGCTCGGCGGCCCACGCGCTTCATGAGTAGCGAAGCGGGGATCGTGCTGAGGGCGGTGCCGATCACCGACGTCGTCGAGGGTAGCGTCGCCAGGGCCTTGTTGCTGGCCAGGGCATAACCGGCAAGGCTGCCCACCGCGGCGATGAGCGTCACCGAGGTTGACGACGTCGCCTGCGTCAGAGTGAGGAGGAGCACGTTCCGGAGGCGGACGCTCAAGACCGAGACATTAGCACACGCCCCTGGGCCGTGGTTGTGAAGGGCGACTCTTTTCCCTATGCTTAGCCAACACCAACGAGCGAGGAATCCCTCATGAGCGGAGCCCGTAAGCAGGTCGCCGTTGTGGTTGGGGCAACCTCCAAATGGCAGTCCGATGGACGCAACACCAAGCTGGCGCACGGCAAGGTGCTCGACGACAGCGACATCCCCGTTGGCATGCGCTGGGGCGTCGGTGGCGCCATCGCTCAGAAATTCGCCAGGGAGGGGTTTTTCGTCGTCCTGACGACCCGCAGCGCCGCCAACGCCTCGGCGCTGGAAAAGGCCATCATCGAGCAAGGCGGTGAAGGCATGATCGTCGAGCTGGACCTGGTCTCACGCGAATCCATATCACGAGCGTTCGCCACGATTCGCAAGCACGTCGGTGATCCGGATGTCCTGGTCTACAACGCCGGCTATCTCGAGGGGCGCGACTTGCCGCCGGAGAAAGAGTTGCTGGAGCACGTCCCCATCGAGATCTTCGAGACCGCCCAGCACATCGCCAGCCGCGGACCGTTCCTCGTCGCACAGGAAGTATTGCCCGCCATGCGACAGCGTGGCGCCGGCTCGTTCCTCATCTCGAACAACCAGTTCTCGCTGCGGGGTCGCAAGCGCCTGACCGGACAGTCGCTGTACTATCCGCGTGTCATGATGCGCACGCTGGCGCAGGTGCTCACGGAAGAATATTCCGAGCACGGCGTGCACGTGGCCAACGTCGTGATCGACGGCCTCATCGACTCGCCAGGCACCCGAGCGCTCCCGAGGGCCCGACAGAATCCCGACGCCGTGATGAATCCCGTGAAGATCGCCGAGGCTTTCTATTACCTGCACACCCAGGACAAATCCTGCTGGACGCACGAATTGCAGCTGACACCGTTTGCCACCAAGCCGAGCTTTTGAGCGAGGATGAACATGGACCACGTAGAGTTCGATCGCGAGCCGCCGGCTAACCTGACCACGATGGTGATGGCGTACGGGGGATGGATCGATGCCGGCCAGGCGGCGACGGGTGCCTTGCGCCACCTCGTCCGCGACCTCTCGGCCGCGCGGCTGGCCCGGATCGACCCTGAACAATTCTTCGTGTTTACCCAGGAGCGGCCCGAGGTGCGGCTGAGGGCCGATGGGGAACGCGACATCCATTGGCCGAAGAGTGAGTTCTTCGGGTGGCATCCTGGGAATGGCCGCGACGGCCTACTCCTGTTTTGCGGCCCGGAGCCGCATCAGAAGTGGCGCACCTATACGAAGGCCTTCCTCGATGTGGCCGAGCGCTGTGGAGTGAGGCGGATCGTCTCGCTCGGGGCGCTCCTGGCCGGCGCGCCTCATACCCGTCCAATACGTGTCACCGGACGCTCCAGCGACCCCGCCTGGCGCTCGGTGCTCGAAGCCTGGGGCATCTATCGTCGTCCGACCTATGAAGGCCCGACCGGTATTTCCACGATCGTCCTGGACGCCGCGGAGCGACGTGGAATATCGAATCTCGGCTTGATGGGGCAAGCGCCCCATTACCTACAAAACAACGAGAATCCCGCGGCGATCCACGCCCTGTTGACCTATGTCGCCCGCCTGCTCCACTTGAGCCCGGACATGTCCCACTTCGCCGAGGCCATCAAAGAGTTCCGCACACAATGTGATCGCGAGGTGGCTCGAAATCGCGCCACCCGCGAGCACGTGCAGCAACTCGAGCAGCAGTACGACGCGACGGCCGGCGAGGAGCCGCAAACGCTGCCCGACGGGGAGCTCGACTCGGACAAGCTCATGCAAGACCTCCAGGATTTCCTGCGGAAGCAGCGCGAGAGCGGCGAGGAAAAACCTGGCGGGCAAGGACGGGACTGACCCGCCGACACCAGGATTTTCAGAGCCCCCAGAGCGCCCAATGCGCCACGAGTAGCGCGGCCGTCAGCAGACCCACCACATCCAGCCAGATTCGCCAGGTGGGCTGCTCGAGATACCGGCGGATGAACGGGATCTCCTCGCGCAGCGTCCTCAGCTCCCGGCAGCTCGGGCAATAGCGGGCGGGGATCGTGCGATGGTCGTAGACCATTTGCAACGCGACTGTCGCGTGGGGGTGCGCGTCGGCCCACGCCTCGAGCGTCTGCTCCTGCTCGAGCTCCACGGTCTCGACCGCGGGCAGGAGCACCTCCTCGGGCGCGCGGGGAAACGTGGAACGATTCAGAGGTTCACTCACGAGAGCTCCGCATCCCAGCATACTTGATTCAGCAGGGCGTCACGGCGGGTGCCGTGTAGACTGGGGCTCAGTGACACCACCCCGGATCGCGACGTCCGGTCTCCCTATTATTGTAAGCGTCGGCATTCCACCACTACAGGAGACATGATGCGCGCAGCGATTACCGCGACGGGCCACTACCTACCGCCCGACGTCTACCCCAACGCGTACTTCGAACGGCAGCTGGACACGACCGACGCGTGGATCCAATCCCGTACCGGGATCGCCGCGCGCCGCTTCGCGTCTGGTGGCGGCACGTCAGACCTTGTCGTGCCGGCGGCTTCCCGCTGCCTCGACACCCGTGGCATCTCGCCGGCGGCCGTCGATTGCATCATCGTCGCCACGATGACGCCGGATCGACTGTGTCCCTCGACGGCTGCGGTCGTCCAGCGAAAGCTCGGGGCGATCCACGCCTGGGGCTTCGACCTGGCCGGCGCCTGCTCGGGCTTCGTCTACGGGCTCATCGTGGCGACGAAGCTCGTGGAGTCGGGCGCCGTGCGCCGACTGCTGCTCTGTGGGGCGGATCGGATGAGCAGCGTCGTCAATTCGGAGGATCGCGCCACCGCCGTCCTGTTCGGTGACGGCGCTGGGGCGGTCATGATCGAAGCGGTCGAGGACGAGTCGGTCGGGATTCTCGACCACGTCTGTCACACGAACGGTGAAGGAGAATTATCTCTCTACATCCCTGCGGGAGGAAGCGTCGAGCCCGCCAGCGTCGATTCAGTCGCGAAGAGACGGCATTACGTCGTGCAGGACGGGCCGGCTGTGTTCAAGGCCGCCGTCATCGGCATGGCCGAAGTGACCGAAGAAATCCTGAAGCGTAACGACCTGGCGCCCGCCGACCTCGCCTGGCTGGTCCCGCATCAAGCCAACCGACGGATCATCGAGGCCGTGGCCAAGCGGCTGGGTCTCGGGCTCGATCGAGTCATCATCAATCTCGATCGCTACGGAAATACGGTGGGCGCGACGATTCCCATTGCGCTCTCGGAGTGGAACGAGCACAAGCGCTTCAGATACGGCGATCGCCTCGCCCTGGCGGCCTTCGGTGCGGGGTTCACCTCCGGCAGCGTCTATCTGCGCTGGGCGATCGCCTAGATCAGGCGGACGGTCACGGCACGACTAGCGACTGTCGAGAAGCGCCTGGATGAACGCCCGAGCAGCCGGGCCTGACCAGTCACGCGACCCCGCCACGCGGCCGATCAGTCGCCCCTCGCGATCGATGAAGTAGGCGGTCGGTGGCCCCCACACGCCGTAGCCCTTCCCCGTCACGTCACCGCTCTCGTCGAGAAGGACCGGCGCCACGTAGCCGCGTTCGCGCACGACCTGACGCACGTGGTCGGGCTTCTCCCGGAAGTTCACCAGCAGGATTTCCAGCTTCTTGCCCTTGAGCTCGCTGTATATCCGGTTGACGGAAGGTAACTCCTCCCGGCAGTCCGGTCACCAGGTGGCCCAGAAGAAGACGAGGACCACCTTGCCGCGGAGATCGGCGAGGCGCGTGACCTTGCCATCCAACCCGGGCAGGGCGAAGGCCGGCGCGGGCTTGGGCGGCTGGTAGGGCTGGACCTGCAGGCTTGCGAAATCGGGGGCGGCCCCGGCGCCGCCGACTGTCAGCAGCGCCAGGGCCAGCCCGACAACGATGATCCGACGCATCACGAAGCCTTGACCGCCTTCAACACTTCGGCGGGGTCCAGGAGATCGAGCGGGTTGTCCATGACCTTCACGAACTTGACGGTTCCGGTCTTATCGACGATGAAGTACGCCCGCTTGGCGTACCGAAAGACTGGGCTCGCTTGGTCCGTCTGCATCGCGCCATAGGCAGGAAGCATCTGGCGGCGGAAATCGGAGAGAAGGAGCTGCTTGGACGATTGTTCTTTCTGCCAGGCAGCGAGAGCAAGATGATGATCCGTGCTGACGCCCACGACCTGGACGCCCGCGGCCTCGAACTGCGGCAGGGCCGCCTCGAAGCCGTTCAGTTCCTTCGTTCAGGTCGGGGTGAAGGCCGCGATGAACGTGTAGATGACGACGGGGCCCTTGGCCGTCAAGTCGGACAGCTTGACGGGCTTGCCATCGATCCCATTGAGCGCGAAGTCGGGGGCCTTTTGTCCGACTTCGAGGGCGCCGGCGGCGCCGGCGAGGGCCATGACTGAAAGAGCGCTCAGGACAAGAGCGAGAGTGACGGAACGGTTGATGGTCATCGCGCCTCCTTCCACCGATTTCCCCGGTAACCGCCGAGACGTGCGGCCGGTTCCGCGCATCGTCTTGTGTTCGTCACTATAGGCCCTGGAGTTTCCGCAGTCCAGACGTCGGAAACACCCAGGGTTGCTCATTCGCCCATTGTGGGAGGTCGAGCTAATTTAGTCTAGCGCGCCCCGCTCGGCCCGGTGTCGCCGGTCAGCAGCTGGCCGTTCATACCGAGCGACCCATGGAACTTGCAGGAGACAGCCAGTATCCCAGAGGCCGGAAACGTGACGTCCACCTGCACTTGGCCCTTGGGCGGGATGTCCTTGTCGACGCCGAGCGCGGGAATGCTGATGTTGTGTAGCGTGCTCGCCTCGTTCTCCACCAGCAAGGTCAGTTTCTGCCCGGGCTTGCCCCACATGAACGTCGGCGAAAAGTAGTAGTCGTCGGCCTCCAGCTCGAGCTTCGGGAGATTCCGTACGTCCTTGGCGCCATGGTCGGCATAGGCCACGCCGCCCAGTGTGACAGACTTGATCTTTCCAGTCGGCGAGGCAGCGGCTCGCGGCTGCGCGGGGGGTGTGGCTGCCGCGCCCACGCCCGGCTGCACCGCGATCTTGCGTGGGGCATTGCCGACGGGGATGGTGGCCGTCACCGTGCGGCTCGACAAATCCACCACCGAGACGTCGTTGGAGCCTTCGTTGGTCACGTAGGCGGTGCGGCCATCCGCACTCGACATGCTCCAGTGCGGGGCTTTGCCCACGGCGACGGTGCCGGCCAGCGTATTGTTCGCCGTGTCAAGGATGCCGAGCTCACCCGGGCCCTGGACTACGGCCAGCGCCCACCGGCCGTCGGGCGTGAAGGGCGCGTAGTGCGGCGAGGCGCCCACCGGGATCTGTGTGGCGATCCGGTTGGTGGCGGTGTCCAGTACCTGAATCGCGTTGACGCCTGCGAGTGTGAAAAAGACGCGTCGGCCATCCGGGCTCAGCTCGAGCCCACGGGGCGTCTTGTCCAGCGGTACTCGCGCCGTTTCCTTCCAAGTCGTGAGATCCAGACGGACGAGCGCCGTGGCACCCTGCTGCTGCGAGGCCACCCACGCCGTGCGCCCATCCCGGCTCAGCGTGCCGTTGTGGGGCTGGGCGACAGGCACCTCGCCGAGCACGCGGTCCGTCGCCGTGTCGATAACCAGCGCACGGTTCGAGCCCCAGCCCAGGACGAGCAGGCGGCGCCCGTCGCCCGAGACCGCAAGACCATGGGGGAGGACAGCCACCGCATCGTCCTTGAAGAGCCCCACATAGGCCTTGGGCGCTCCGGCGGCCACGGGAGAGCTCGAGCCCGTCCCGACCGCGCACCCACTCATCACGACCATTACCCACAGCATCGCGGCCACGCGCTTTAGCAAGGTGTCACCTCCGGGACATTCGCATGTCCCACCACTGCCAACGTCCAGGCGCCCGATTCGTTCCAGGATCGCGCAGACTGATGGTTCGGGATCCTCCTCGCCATCGGTGGCGTCTACTTCACGATCAGCGTGCCCTTCATGTAGGGATGAATCGCGCAGAAGTACGGGTAGGTGCCGGGCTTCGTGAAGGTCTGCATGAACGTGTCTTCGTTCACGAGCCCGGCGGAGCTGAAGGCGCCCGTCCCTGACGTGACGGTGTGCGGCTCCTCGTCGTGATTGACCCACGTCACCGTCGTGCCCACCGGGACGGTGAGCATGGACGGTCCGTACTTGAATTCCTTGATCCCGATCGTCGGCGGCGTCGCGGCCAGCGCGTGGGCACCGATGAGCAGTGTCACCACGCCGATGCCGACGACCCCTCGCCTGAACCACGCCAGCGCTCTTGTGTCGACTTTCATGATTTTCTCCGTGCCTCCTCACACGTCCGAACGCTCCACCACCGGCACCGTTCCACGCGGTTCAGAAAAGGCTCGAAGGAACGAATCGCGGTGTTCGGCGTTGGCGTCGGGTGCTCGGTGAGGCGCTGCGAAGTGCTTCGTGCAGGCGAGTCCACGCATCCTGCCGACGGCTGATGGAACGAGTCGCCCCAGCGGACGTTGAAAGAATGAAGGCTGCGCGGCTATCGACGTCGCCAATCTGGACGGTGCGATGACGCAAAGGAGGACGCTCATGAGCGAGAGGCTCAGTCTCAGGGAACCACGCGGGGCGAATCCGGCCTGGTTGGCGGTTCCCCTGGTGGTTTGGGCGCTGATCACCCTCACGGTCGGCCTTGTGGCCAGGCAGACGATTCGCGAGCCCTATGCGAGTCCCTTCTTCCATCCTTTCTTTGCGGATACGCTCCAGATGAAGGCGTGGCTGGTGACGGCAGCGTTAGTGCTCGCATGGGGTCAGTTGCTGACGGCCGCACGCATCTACGAGCTGCTCGGATTTCCGCCCAAGGGGCGCTTCTATCACGTTGTCCATCGCTGGTCGGGGCGGACCGCGATCATGCTGACGCTTCCTGTGGCCTACCACTGTGTCTTCCTGCTCGGGTTCGGCACCCACAGCCCACGCGTCTTGATTCACTCGCTGCTCGGGTCGGCGCTCTACGGCGCTGTCGTCGCCAAGGTGATGATCGTTCGGTCGACGAGGTTCGCGACCTGGGTGCTCCCCGTGGCTGGAGGCCTCTTGTTCTCAATCCTTCTGGGGTTGTGGCTGACTTCTGCGCTTTGGTTGTTCACCGCCGCTCCCTCTGCCACATGAGCGGTACGATCCAGAGGGATGACCGTGCGCGCGCCCTCCGACAGCGTCCTGAGTGCTGGCGTGACATGGGGGCCCGGATCGGCCTATAGTCCGCTCAACCGTATGCGGAGCGCGATTCCGGTTGGCGAACGTCGTCGTCATGTGGGCGCGTTATCTCGTTGCTAGCTCGGACGACGCCTGCGCGCGGACCCAAACCGCCTAGGAGAACATCATGAACGTCGGTATCTCGCTGAACATGTTGACGAAGGAGGGGCGCTCGGACGCCTCGGTGTTCGCCGAGCACCTGACCCTGGGCGACCTGGCCGAGCCGCTCGGCTTCGACTCGGTCTTCGCGCTGGAGCACCACTTCACTGGCTACGCCATGTCGCCGTCACCAACCCAGTTGCTCAGCTACATCGCCGGCCGGACGAAGCGGATCACGCTCGGCACCGCCGTGATCGTGCTGCCGTGGCACGACCCGGTGCGGGTGGCCGAGCAGATCGCGCTCCTCGACATCCTCTCCCACGGCCGCTGTGTGTTCGGCTTCGGCCGTGGTGCGGCCACCGTGGAGTATGCGGGCTTCCGCGTGCCGATGGAGGAGGCGCGCCCTCGCTTCGTGGAGGCGGCGCAGATCGTGATCAAGGCGCTCACGCAAGACGTCTTCGAGTGGGACGGCGAGTTCTACAAGATCCCGCCCATGTCGATTCGGCCCCGCCCGGTCTCGCACCCCGAGCGACGCTTCTACGCGTCGTCGGTAAGCCCGGAGTCGGCGGAGATCATGGCCAAGCTCGGCTTCGGCCTCTTGGTCATCATGCAGAACGAGTGGCCGAAGGCGGCCGAGGACATCCGACGCTATCGCGATATCACGGCCAGCGTCGGGCACACGCCGCGTCCGCCGATCATCTCCACCAACATCTCGGTGGCCGAGACCCGCGAGGAGGCCAACGAGCGCGCCGCGAAGTACCTGGCGCGCAAGTGGGACTCGATCGACGCCCACTACCACTTCTCCGACGGCCACCTGGCCATGGTGAAGGGTTACGAGTTCTACGGCGGCATGGCGAAGACGTATTCCAAGATGAAGGACGAGAGCTTCCGCAAGAAGGCGACGGAATTCTACGTCAAGATCCAGGTGGTCGGTACACCCGACGACTGCATCCAGCAGATCGCCGAGCTGCAGAAGCTCACCGGCCTGGATCACCTGGTCGGCGAGTTCGGCTACGGCGGCATGCCGCACGAAGAGGCGCAGCTCAACATGCGCATGTTCGCCGCCCGCGTCATGCCCGTGCTGCAGCGCGACCGGGGATTCGCGGCGGCGACGAACGGCGGCGGCCCATCACCCATCGGCATCGGGGGGCCCACGGGCATCTTCGCACCGGCCTGAGTCCGCGCGTCATTCGTGTGCCGTCACCTTTTTGCGGACACCTCGGGCACTGCTGCGGGCACGCGTTTCGGTCAGGTGGCTCCAATTTCTTGAGATAGCCCTTGACGGGCCTGTCGTCCACGCTGTACCTAGGGCACGGTAACGGGCGCAACATGACACAGCGCCGCGCAGCCCGTTGCCGCGTACCGACGAGGTCGTCTAGGCCTCGTCGGTCTCGACCGCAAACGCGCGCGAGTTGGAGCTGCGCCGGACGCTGAGATCTTGAACGTTGGGGGTGCCGTATGACGCGACGGTCCATCGTCATCGTGCCGCTCCTCTCCCTCCTTGCCGTCGGTTACGCCGAGGCGAGCGATCTGTCGACGGTGAAGCCCGAGCAGGTCGGGCTGTCGTCCGAGCGGCTGGAGCGTATCGGGCAGGTGCTCCGGGTCGACGTAGAACGCGGGCGGATTCCGGGCGCCGTCGTCGTCGTCGCCCGCAAAGGCCGCGTTGCGTCAGTGCAGGCGGTCGGATTTCGTGACAGGGCTGCCGGCGCGCCGATGACTCCCGACTCGATCTTTCGGATCGCGTCCATGACCAAGCCGATCGTCACGGTGGCGGCGCTCTCGCTGTACGAGGAGGGCCGGCTGCTGCCGTCCGATCCAGTATCGAAATACATTCCTGCGTTTAAAGACCGGATGGTCGGCCTGGAGCGGGCCCCTGCCGAGCGCGAGATGACAATCCAGGACCTGATGCGGCACACCTCCGGGCTGACCTACGGCAACCGGGGCAAGACAGAGATTTACAAGATGTACCCGGAGTCCTCCAACGTGGCCTCGTTGACCCTGACGATGGATGAGTTCATCGAACAGCTGAGCCGAACTCCCCTCCTCTACCAGCCGGGCACGCGCTGGGAGTATGGCCTGTCGACCGACGTCCTCGGGCGCGTGGTCGAGATCGTCTCCGGCAAGTCGCTCGGCGAGGTCCTTGCGGAGCGTATCTATCGGCCGCTGAAGATGACGGACACGACGTTCCTTGTACCCGTGGACAAGCGCACACGCATTGCGCAAGGGCTGCCCGCGCATCCCGACACGGGTGCCGAGTTCAAGCTCGCCGATCCCTCCGTGCCAAGGAAGTTCGATTGCGGCGGCGGGTGCGCCGTATCAACGGCAGGCGACTACGCGCGATTCGCCCAGATGCTCCTCAACCGCGGCAGCCTCGACGGCGCGCGCGTGCTGAGCCCGCGGACTGTCGAATTCATGACCTCGGACCACCTCGGAGCGATCTCCCGCGGCACTGGCGCGACCGGGTGGCCGGGCTACACCTGGGGGCTCGGCGTCGCGGTCCGTCAGGACAAGGGAATCGCGCCGATCCCGGGCTCATCGGGAGATTTCTACTGGCCCGGCGCCTTCGCGACCTACTGGTGGGCCGACCCGAAAGAGGAGCTGGCGGTCGTCTTCATGACGCAGTCGCCGCTGGGCCGCCACTACGCGCACCTGATGCGCGGCCTCGTGTACCAGGCAATCGCGAACTAGCGAGCCGGGGAGGGAGGAGTCTCCCGATTTCCCTACACACTGCTCTATACGGTCAAGCCAGACACCTTTCAAATCCCGGCGGTCATGAACCTCAAGCGCTGCCCGATGTACTGGGTGGGCCGCGAGTGACCCAACCCAACATCGCGCTCGAGCGAGCCGACTACTTGCGTCGGCGGCTCATGGCCGCTGTCAGATGCCTATGGGAGCGTAGTACCGCGCCCGATAGTAGCGGAGGTCGAAGCGATCGCAACGTGCCCGACTCGTGAGGTCGACTTACGTCACTACGATCGATAGCATATGGGTAAGACGTGGAAACGGTCACGCTGTCCAGCAAGTTCAGCTCGTGCTGCCCCGTGGTGCTCGTGAGCGATTCCAGCTCCGGCCCGGGATGCGGATCACCGTGCTCGATAAGGGCGGGGTGATCTTTCTCGTCCCCGAGCGCCCCATCCGCGACTATCGGGGCATCGCGCGCGGTACCAGTCTCAAGGGGCTCCGCGAAAAAAAGGACCGCCACTGATCCTGGTCGATTCGCGCGGCTGGATCGAGTATCTCGCCGGTCGCCCGAAGGCGGGCCGCTTCGCCTCCTACATAGAAGGCCGCGAGCCGCTGCTCGTGTGCGCCATCGAAATCTACGAAGTCTACAAAGTGATCCGGCGAGATATCAGCGAGGAGCGCGCCGTCGAAGCCGTCTCGGCTCTTCGCCGTGCGACCATCGCGCCGGTCGACGAACCGCTCGCCCTGGAGGCGGCCGATCTGTCCCTGACCCACGGTCTCGCGATGGCCGACTCGCTCGTCTACGCCACCGCCCGACGCTTCCGGGCGAAGCTCGTAACCGGCGACGCCGATTTCGAGGGATTGGCCGCGCCGTCGTCGTCCGCTGATCCTCGACGAACTCCCCACGGTGGGCAGTCGAAACGGGGAGCACTCTACGGTTAGTAGCTATCGTAGGGATACGAAAATGGGCCCGGAAGACAAAACGCCCACCCATCATGACAGGATGTGTCACGTCGTCCGCGCTGTGGGTCTCTTCGCCGACCCTCACCGAGACCGCACCTAGCGCTGCTGTTGGCGAAGCCTCTCCTGTTCCGCGAGCGCGATCTACGCCGATTTCAAGGAGGAACGGTTTTCGAACGAGCGTCGTCAGCCGTCGTCTCCGGGCTCAATGCCGTGATCCTCGTCAGACAGCGGAGGAGCGCCGATCGGCTACAACTGGCACTTCACTTGCCAGAGGAAAAGGGTCGATGGCGACTAATTTATCAAGCCCGCCGCCGCCAACTGCCCCCACAGGGGGGTCCTGGAACATCGTGCATGGGCTTCTCGGGCGAGTGCCCCGACTCAATATCAATCTCTCCAAGTTCCAGACCGTCGTGGGATTCACGGCTGGTGTGTTGTCAATCGTTGGAGCCCTCTTGGCCGTCCCGAACTACTTCAAGCCCGCCATCGGCAAGGGCGAGGTCGTTGCGGTCGTTATTGACGCCAACACTGAAAAAGCGGTGTCCAATGCAACCGTCGAGATCCTCACGCTCAACAATGCCGTGGTGACCACGCTGAACTCGGGCTTCTTCGGTAAGGCCAGCTCCACCCTGGAAGAGGGCCAGTATCGGGTGCGCGTCAAGCATCCGAAGTTCGGCGCCGAAGTCCGCCACGTGCAGGTGGTATCCGGTCAGACTGCAGAGATTCGGGTCCAGCTGCACTCGGGTGCTTCGGCTCCTCTGAACGAAGCCGTGAACGCCGTCAAGCGTCTGTTCGGTAACTAGAGCGCCCGCGAGGTCCAACAGCGAGAACGGCGCGCCGTTCGTCGCTTCTGCGACAAATTCGGTCAGATCCGTTCCTTCGCAACGAACCTCACCGAGTTGGCCGTATGAGAAGATGACCACACGACCGCACATGATCCATCAGTTCAGCCGCTGCTTGGCGAAGCGGGTTAAGGCACTGGGGCAGTCTGGGATCGAAGATCCGCGTCGCCGCCTCGCGTCACTCGGCTGGCGGCGACCTCGACGCCCCATCGACCTGTCGGTCGGCCTTCGCTCAGCCGCTCCCAATGGGCCACGCCTCCTGGGTGCTGCTGGACCTTCTCGCTGCCACGCTTGGCCTGACGCAGCCGCGCCGACGCGGAGCGTAACGCGCCTGATGGCTCTCCTCGGCATCTCCGTCGCCGTTGCCGCATGCTCGAGTATGTCCGGACGGCCGCCGGTGAGCGATCGCTCGGCCGATGTGCATGACTCCGCGCATGAGAAACGCGACGCCGATCCCGACTCCCCCCGAACGGAGACGTCGAAGCGACCCCAGCCGGGGCTTGCTCGCGGGCCCGAATCGCGTCGTGGCCAGCGCGTCGTCGACATCGCCAGGAAGCACGTCGGCACTCCCTATCAGTGGAGCGGGTCGAGTCCTTCGGGCTTCGACTGCTCAGGGCTGGTTCGGTATGTGTATGCGCAAGTCGGTGTCTCGCTTCCGCACAACGCCACGAAGCAGTACCGGCTTGGTACGCCGGTCTCCCGCGACCGCCTCGAGCCGGGCGACCTGGTCTTCTTCGATCGCCTGCGCCACAACGGGATTTACGTCGGCAACGGCCGCTTCATCCATTCCCGACAGACAGGGAAACGCGTAAGCATCGCGAGGCTCGACGAAGAATGGTACGCCGCGCACTGGGCCGGTGCCCGCCGGCTCTAGCCGATCTCTCGGGCAGCGAAGGCAGATGATTCCAACGTCGACCGTTCTCGACCATGTCCGCGACGCGTGGCGACGGGCCATCCCGCAGGCTGTCATCGTCCTGCGTCGTGTTCGCGGCGTCGGGCCGTTCAGGCTCGCGACGCTGATCCTCGCTGGTGTCCTGGCCCTCAGCCTGATGGCCCTGATCACGTACACCGCGATCGAGTTGGCTCGCTTTCAGCGAGTTGAGTCCCGGCGCACCACGCTGGTGTACGCAGCCGGTCAACCGCTGGTCCCTGGCGTCAACGTCCTCAAGATCGATCTGGCCGGCACCCTGCGGCGCCTCAAGTACGCGGAGGTACGGGCGCCAGTCACGGCGCCTGGGCAGTTCCGCCGAGACGCGGATGCCTGGGAGCTGTACCTCAGAGGGATCGAAGACGATCACCAGCGGCGCCCAGCCCGCGTACGCCTCGAGCTCCAGGGCGAGCGCATCGCTCACGTCCTGCGTGATGGCCAGGCGCTCGGCAGCGTCGTTCTCGAACCGGAGATCCTCACGAGCGCGGCGACCCGACCCGGTGAGGAGTATCACCCGGTCGGCCTCGCCGACGCGCCGCGCGTGCTGGTCCAGGCGGTCCTCGCGGCCGAAGACCATCGCTTCTTCGAGCATGGCGGCCTCGACGTGCTGGGCCAGCGCGGCTCGCTGGCGATCCGTGGAGTCGGCGCGGCGGCGCGAGCGTACTTTCGCAAGGATGTGCATCAGCTTGCGCTCACCGAGGCGGCACTGATCGCCGGGATGGCGCGTGCCCCCAACAGCTACTCTCCAGCCGCCAACCCCGAACGGGCCCGGCAGCGTCGTGACGCAGTCCTCGGGCGGATGCGGGAGCTCGGGTGGATCAGCGCGGCTGACTTGGAGACGGGGCGGCGCCAGCCTCTTCGAGTCCAGACCGTCCCGATGCCCGGGCAGTCGGCCCCCTATTTCACTGACTACGTCCGGCAGGAAGTCGAGCAACGCCTCGGCGTCGGCGTCATCGACAGCCACCGCGGCGCGAGTGTCCATACTCCGCTTGACCTCACGCTGCAACGATTTGCTGAGGCGGCCGTGGCCCACGGACTCGACCAGCTCGAGCGGAACTGGCCCCGCCTGCGCCGCGCTGACTCCGCTGAGCGCCTGCAGGCGGCCCTGATCGCGCTCGATCCCACCACGGGCGAGATCCGTGCGCTCGTCGGGGGCCGCGAGTACCGGACGAGCCAGTTCAACCGAGCGGTGCTCGCTCGCCGCCAGCCCGGTTCCGCCTTCAAGCCGTTCGTGTACCTAGCAGCCCTCAGCGCTCGTCGAGGGGGTCCCGCGTTCACCCCCGCCACATTCGTCGATGACGCGCCCCTGACGCTCAAGGTCGGGACGACCACATGGAGCCCCCGCAACTACGAGGACCGCTACGAAGGCCGAGTGACGGTCCGGCGAGCGCTGGAGCAGTCACTCAACGCAGCGACGGTACGAGTGGCACTCGAGATCGGACTCCCAGCCGTGATCGAGACTGCGCGCGGCCTCGGAATCCCGAGCCCCCTTGCTCCGGTACCGGCGACGGTGCTCGGCGCCTCAGAAGTGACCCCGCTCGAGCTGGCAGGTGCCTATCTCCCATTCGCGAACGGCGGCGTTCGCCATCCGAACTTGTCCGCCGTCACCGCAGTGTACGAGGAGAACGGCACCCGCCTCGGCCTACAGAAGTCGGATACAACTCAGGTCGTGCCCCCTGCCGAGGCGTACGTCATGACATCGCTCCTCCAGGGTGTCATTGCTGCCGGCACCGCCTCGTCGGTGCGCGCGTTGAGCCCCGCAGGAACCATGGCGGGCAAGACCGGGACGACCAACGATGGGCGCGATGCCTGGTTCGTCGGCTACACGCCGACGCTGCTCGCGCTCGTCTGGGTCGGGTTCGACAACGGCGAGGCCCACGGGCTCAGTGGCGCTCAGGCAGCACTCCCCATCTGGGCGGACTTTATGAGGCTGGCCCTTGATGCCTACCCGACGCCATCGTTCGCGGTGCCGGCCGGCGTGACGACCGTCAAGATCGACGCGACCAACGGCCGAGTCGCGAACCTCTTCTGTCCGGTCGTGATTTCAGAAACTTTTCTGGCTGGGACGGAACCCGCCCCGTGCGAAGAGCACGGCGGGGTCCCCGCCCCGATCTTGAATTTGTGGAGACGGTTCTCCGACTGGCTCCGACGATGACCAATGCGCCTGCTCAAGTAGGGCTGCAGCCTCGATGCCATTGTGTTGGCGCGTCAATATGGCCGCGTAGACGAGGCGGTGGAAGTCATGGCGAGCGGCCAGATCAGGTTGCGCAGGATCGACGGCTGGCGGAAGATCGCGACGGTGCTGAGGCGGCATCCGGCCCTGCAGCGGCATGACACAGACCCAACGGCTTCAACCAGCGCCGAACGGGAGGGCACCGATGCCCGGAGTGATGGATCTCATCTGGCCCGGCGCATTCGTCGTCCAGTCGATCCACGTTGTCGCCCGACTCGGCATCGCCGATGTCCTCGGGCCGGAGCCGCGGACGGCCGACGAACTCGCCGAGGCAGCGCAGGTGGACGCGCCGTCACTTAAGCGAATCCTCCGTGCGCTGACGACCCTTGGCGTCTTCGCTGAGGACACTGATGGGCGCTTTCGACATACGGACATGAGCCAGACGCTACGCGCGGGCCATCCTGAGTCCGTGCGCGCGTGGGCGCTAATGCTGGGTGCTCACTTTGTCTGGCGCCCCTTAGGCGACCTCTACGAATCCGTCCGAACCGGAACGCCGGGGTTCCGTCGTCTTTACGGTGAGCGATTCTTCGAGTGGAGCAAGACGCATCCTGAAGATGGGGCGGTGTTCAACGCCGCGATGACCTCCGGATCGGCGCAGAGACTACCGGCGATTCTCGCGGCGTTCGACTTCTCTCGTTTCGAACGCATCATCGACGTCGGCGGCGGTCACGGCGCGCTGCTCGCCGGGATTCTCGCTGTGAGCCAGAAGACACGAGGGGTCCTCTACGATCTCCCCAACGTCGTCTCCGATGCCGAAGCGCTCCGTGCCCCGGATATCGTCGAACGCTGCGAGATCGTCGGCGGGGACTTCTTTGAGTCGGTCCCTCCCGACGGTGACGCGTACATCCTCAGTCGCGTTATTCACGACTGGGACGACAACGCCGCGCTGAAGATTCTCGGGCAATGCCGACGCGCGATACGATCAGACGGACAACTGCTGCTCATCGAAGGCGTCTCGAAGCCGCCGAACGAGCCGGACCCAAACAAGTTTCTTGACGTGTGGTTCATTGGGGGCGGCGGACGCGAGCGGACCGAGGCCGAGTACCGAGCGCTGCTCCGCAGCGGCGGATTCGCACTCGAGCGTGTGGTGCCGACTGACGGGCCCAGCGCCATCCTTGAGAGTCGTCCAGTCTGATAGAAACCGGAAGGCCATCATCGCCCTTTTTCTCGTCGACGTTGCCGAGCTTGTTGGACCAGACACATTACGCGCGCGGTAATGCGCCTGTCCCCTTCACGCGATCGCGTAGACGGTGTAACTGACCTGTCCCGCTGTCCGTCGGCCGATCCCGACTGCCAGCACGCGGTTGAGCCAATCGTACGTCCGCCGCCGCCTGGGAGAACAGTGCCGCGGAGCTTTGGTCCATGGAAACGGCCTCCCGTCACCCGCACGATTCGTCGGCGGCCGAGCGGGGTCGGTCCGAGGTCGTCAACCTCGGCGTCCATAGTGATCTCATAGAACGGCCATCGTCCGTGTGAGCGCTCCCG
Organism: Candidatus Rokuibacteriota bacterium; assembly: GCA_003221615.1. Classification (GTDB taxonomy): domain Bacteria; phylum Methylomirabilota; class Methylomirabilia; order Rokubacteriales; family CSP1-6; genus AR31. The sequence continues at coordinate 26,389 of QHSQ01000045.1, forward strand.
AGGAGCAATGCGTGGCGCTCGGGGCGTGTG
>QHSQ01000177.1 GCA_003221615.1 Candidatus Rokuibacteriota bacterium
CATTCCGAAGACACGCGCGAAAGCCAGCTAGGAGACGAATCATGAGTCCGAAACCAGATCCCCGCCCTGCCGGCCGTCTGTTCGTTCTCGACCTCAGCGGAGGCCGCGTCCTTTCGATGAAGACGGACGGTTCCGACGAGACGGTCATCGCCGCCGGCTGCCACCTGCCCGACGGCATCGCCATCGACACCCGGGCCGGGCACGTGTACTGGACGAACATGGGTGTGCCCAGCCGCGAGGATGGCTCGATCGAGCGCGCCGACCTCGACGGGAAGAACCGTACGATCATCGTTCCGGTGGGCGGCACGTTCACGCCGAAGCAGTGCCATCTCGACAAGGCCAACGGCAAGCTCTACTGGTGCGATCGCGAGGGGATGCGCGTGGTGCGAGCGAATCTCGACGGATCGAACGTCGAGACCCTCGTGGACACGAGCCAGGGCGATCCTCGACCGGGGCCGGATGCGACGAAATGGTGCGTCGGGATCACGCTCGATCCGGCGCGCGGCCACATGTACTGGACGCAGAAAGGTCCGGACAACGGCGAGCTGGGTCGTATCTTCCGGGCGGGTATCGACGTCCCGAGAGGCGAGAAGCCAGCCCACCGCAGCGACATCGAGGTGCTGTTCGAGCGTTTGCCGGAGCCGATCGACCTCGAGCTCGACCTCGAACATCGCGTCCTCTACTGGACCGATCGCGGCGACCCGCCTCGCGGCAACACCGTGAATCGCGTACCCATCGACGGGGCCAATCACGGCGCGCCGGAGATCGTGATGACGCATTTGATGGAGGGCATCGGCCTCGCGCTGGACGTTCCGCACGACCGGATGTTCGTGACCGACTTCGGCGGCTCCGTCTACTCCGCCAGGCTCGATGGCTCCGACAAGCAGATGTTCCTCTTCGCAAAGGGCAACCTCACCGGCGTCACCTACGCCGAAATCGCCGCAAGGGAGAAGTGATCATGGCCTACGACAAGCCCATTCACACCATCGCGATCGTCGGCACCGGAGTCATCGGCGCAAGCTGGGCCGCACTCTATCTGGCGCACGGGTTCAACGTGGTCGCCACCGACCCGGCGCCGAATGCGGAGGCGCACCTCCGCAAGTACGTCGACGAGGCCTGGAAGGTGCTGACGAGCATCGGCCTGTCCGCCGGCGCGTCCCGGAATCGGCTGGCCTTCACGACCGACATGAAGAAGGCGCTTTCGGCGGCGGACTTCGTTCAGGAAAACGGCCCCGAGCGGCCGGATTTCAAGATGACGCTGTTCGCCGACATGGACGATGCGACTCCGCCGGACTCGATCATCGCGTCGAGCTCGTCCGGCATCACGCCCAGCGTCATGCAGTCGAAGTGCGCGCACCCCGAGCGCTGCCTGGTGGGACATCCGTTCAATCCGCCGCACGTCATTCCGCTGGTGGAAGTGGTCGGGGGCGTGAAGACGGACCCGGCCGCCGTCCAGCGGGCGATGCAGTTCTATGCGTCGATCGGCAAGAAGCCCGTGTACCTCCGGAAGGAGCTGCCCGGTCACGTCGCCAACCGCCTCCAGGCCGCGCTCTATCGCGAGGTCATGTACCTGATTCAGCAGGACGTGCTGAGCGTGGAGGACGCGGACGTCGCGGTGAGCTACGGCCCCGGGCTGCGATGGGGCGTCATGGGGCCAAGTCTGCAGTGGCACCTCGGCGGCGGGCCGGGAGGCATCCAGCACTTCATGGAGCATCTGATGGAACCACTGGCCGGGATGATGAAGGCCCTGGGAACCCCGGACATCACGCCCGATCTCAAGCGGACGATCGTCGACGGCGTGATGCGCGAAGCGAGCAGCCGCTCCGTGGAGCAGCTCGCGGAGGAGGAGAACGAACTGCTGGTCGGTCTCCTGAGTCTGCGGGCTCGTTAAGGTTAGGACCAGGGTCGCCACAACCTGGCCCCGGCCACGCTCGTCATAAGTGACAGGGAACGCCGGAGTTGTGATGCGCCCAAATCAAATCCTCGGCTCACTGGGAGTGGCAGCGCTCATCGCGCTCGCGACACTGGGCGTGCTCTCCCTTGCCGAAGGCGCTGATGGCGATATCCCCGTCCGGTTTGAGGGGCGCGTGCTGTGGATTGCGGGAGAGACGGTGACGGTCGCGACCGACGACGACCAGAGCATCAGCGTCGATCTCGCGCACGTACCTCAAGATCAGTATCAGCGTTTGCGGAGCAACGACCGTGTCGTGGTGATCGGAAGCATCGTGTCTGAGCAAAGCCGCGTCCTTGCCACATCGATAGAGCCGCTCGCACCGTAAGGCTCCGTGCAACTGCCTTCGCGTTATCGCCCTCTCAAGAACGAGAGAGAGCGACGATGACCTCACTTGACAGGTTTAAAGTGTGAAGGCGCCGAGCGCTTTGCTGATCGTGCCGGCCGCGCTGCTCGGCGCAACGCTCGCCGTGGCAGTGCCTAGCTGGGACCTCGAGCTCACGGAGCTCGAGGAGCTGGCCCACACGCGCATCCTCGAGCGCGACGACTACCCACGGACCGTCGTCACGGGCGTTCACGGTTGAGCGCACGGCCAGGCGACAGGCATCACGCGGCCACCGTAGTGGGTCCGCGGAGGCAGCGGCTACCCTACTTTGGTGGGGTGCGGCCACTCCAGGCTGCCGGGAATTCCCAAAATCCCAAAGTTCAGCAACCCCACGACCGGCCGCTACCGTCAAAAGAGCGTCGAGACAGAACCGTGAACAGCATGTCGAGACCGCGCTACACGAACACGGATGATGACCAGGTTTCAGGCGCCGCCGGAGAGCCCACGGCGGGTCTGCTGGCGGAGTCGATCCTCTATGTGTGCGCATTGATCGCCGATCGGCCACGAGCCATCGATCGATGCATCGACTATTTCGGCGAGCGGCGCCCGGTCACCCGCGTGGTCGCCTGCAGTCAGCGATCCTCACCAGCGGCGGCATCGGGATGCGCCGCGGGTAACCATTCGGCCGAAATCTACGTCGAAACGGCATGGGCGCCATGAGGGGCTGGGCCGCAGGCAGCACGTTGCATCTGCCGTTGGGTCGTCTGGCTCTGTGCCTCGATTGCGAGATGTGTTTCGCGGTCGGCACCGATACATGTCCCGCCTGCGGTAGCCGGAGCTGGGCCTCGGTGGCGCGGTTACGAGCGCAGCGTCGTGCGCACGCCGAGAGTCGGTTGGTCTCGGCGCCGGCCTTCGAGCCGCATCGCGCCGTAGCGTCCTGAGCCCGCGCTCCGAACGAGCGTAAGCCGCCGGCGAGCGCAGTAGGCATCGCGTAAAACGCGAGAGACTGCCAGGCGAGCCAGCCCCCTTTCCGAGCACCTGACTCAGTAACGTCGACGCCTCGCAAGCCATCTCAATGACAAACCGATCCAAAAGCTGCGAAGTGACGGAGCGGTGGGAAGGAGTGCCAACTATGGCGAGGCCGGAGACGATCGAGGTCGAAACCGAATTCACCGCCGACGACGATGAGCCACGCGAGGCCGATCAGCAACTCCTCCAGGCCTTCAGGCAGAAATAAAAGTTGTTGCAGGCGCTCCACGGCGCCCGCGACGAGATCGCGGCGTTACGCGACGAGGTCGACCGGCTCGCCGCGCCGCCGTCGAGCTACGGCGTGTACCTGGCCGCTCACGAAGACGACACCGTCGACGTCCTCTCACAGGGTCGCAAGATGCGGGTCAGGCTTCGCGCCGCCATCGAGGCGGCCTCGCTGCGGCCGGGACAGGAGCTGGTGCTGAACGAGGCGCTCAACGTCGTGGGCGTCGCCGGATACGAGATCCAGGGTGAAGTCGTCGTGCTCAAGGAGCGACTCGACGAGGAGCGCGCCCTTGTCACGCTGCGCGCCGATGGCGAGAAGATCGGCATCCTCGCCGATCCGCTTCGCGCGACACGCTTGAAGCCTGGCGACCACATTCTGATGGACCCGAAATCGGGCTACCTGCTCGAGCGGTTACCCCGGACGGAGGTTCAAGATCTGGCGCTCGAGGAGGTCCCCGAGGTCGCCTATCGCGACGTCGGCGGTCTGGCGGCGCAGATTCAGGCCATCGAAGACGCGGTGGAGCTGCCGTACCTCTATCCGGAGTACTACCGGGAGCACAAGCTCAGGCCGGCCAAGGGCGTGCTCCTCTACGGCCCGCCCGGATGCGGCAAGACGATGATCGCCAAGGCGGTGGCCCACAGCCTGGCGGAGAAGCTCTCGAAGCAACGCGGGCAGAAGATCAACGGGTACTTCCTCAACGTCAAGGGCCCGGAGCTCCTCGACAAATACGTCGGCGAGACGGAGCGGAAGATCCGCGAGGTGTTCCAGAAGGCGAAGGAGAAGGCGGCCGACGACGTCCCGGTCGTCATCTTCTTCGACGAGATGGACGCGCTGTTCCGCACGCGCGGCAGCGGCATCTCCTCCGACGTCGAGAGCACGATCGTGCCGCAGTTCCTCACCGAGGTCGATGGAGTGGAGGGCTTGCGCAACGTCGTCGTCATCGGCGCCTCGAACCGTCCCGACCTGATCGACCCGGCCATCCTGCGGCCCGGCCGGCTCGACGTGAAGATCAAGGTCGAACGGCCCGATCGGACGTCCGCCGGCGACATCTTCCACAAGTACGTGACGCGCGATCTCCCGATCGCCGCCGCGGAAATCCGGCTGCACGGGGACATCCAGGCGGCGCTCGACGCGATGATCGAGAGCGCGCTGGAGGCGGTCTACCGTTGCGGCGAGGACAACCGGTTCCTCGAGGTGACCTACGCCAGCGGGGACAAGGAAGTGCTCTACTTCAAGGACTTCAGCTCGGGCGCGATGATCGAGTCGGTGGTGCGCCGCGCGAAGAAATTCGCCCTCAAGCGCTGCATCGCCGGCGGCGAGAAGGGCCTGACCACAGCGGATCTGCTCGCCGCCGTCCGCGAGGAGTTCAAGGAGAACGAAGACCTGCCCAACACGACGAACCCGGACGACTGGGCGAAGATCGCGGGCAAGAAGGGCGAGCGGATCGTCTACATCAAGTCCCTGGTGGGCCAGACCACCGCGCCGCAACGGAACGTCGAGGCGGTCGTCGCCACGGGCCAGTATCTGTAAATCGCCACCGTGCCGCGGGCTGCGTGCTGCATCCGACTCGAAAGAGCGGGGGACAACGACGGTGCGTCGGCACCGGTCGATGCTCCGACCGGGCGGAGCGGCGTCCACAAAACACCCGGAGAGAGAGAGAGAGACAGAGCATGCGTCGTTTCGTGATGGCAGCCGTGGTCATCGAGCTGCAGAGCACGACCCAGGGCGCGAGCCTCAAGCTCGGCACCGAGGGTCTCCGGCTCACGCTCGCCAATTAGGGGCGTGACCGCGGATACGGCATCGACCGAGGGAAAGTTCTACCTTCAAGACGGCAAGCTGCGATACCGCTCGTCGCGAACGATCGGAACGGCGAGTCTTTCCGAACCGCGAGGCCATAGCGTGCTCACGATGGTGCCCGAGGAGTTCGTCTACGGGGCCGGCCGAGCAGAATACGAGCGGGTCGAGTAGTTTGAAGCTCCCCCGGCTGCCGTCGAGGCGGCCGGGGGAGAGCGATTCGGGCGGGCGTATTACGAGCTGCGACCGACGCGACGGAACGTGATCTCCGTGCCGCTCAGCATGCCCGTGATCTCGTTCTCCTTGATATTCAAGGACGGCGTGTCATCGATGCCCTGGTCGAACCACAGCCGGATGGTGTTGCCATTGACGATGCCGTCGACGCGGCCATCATCGGTTCCGGCGCCCACGATCGTTCCAGTCACGCGGTTGCCGGTCTGCTTCAGGACCATCGTCATCGTGGCGGCCCCTCTCACGGTGCTGCCAACCCACGTGCCCGTCACATCGGACGAGCTCTGCGCGCTGGCGTAGCCAGCGAGCACCACGAGGGATAAACCAAGGTACAGCCACAGCGTGCGCTTCATGAGATGTGTCATCGATCAGTCTCCTCCTTTTTTTTACGGCGCCCAGCGCCGGCTCGATCGTCATTGGGATGCACGCGGCCGGCCACGGGTGACACGCGTCGCGGTTGCCCTAACGACGGGGTGTTCGCGGCGACAGGCGGTGCCGTTCGTCCTCGTGCCATGCGTCCGGCCGCTTCGCGGGACGCCGTCGCGTGACCAACACCAGGCCTGCGGCATCTGAACCGTAGGATTTGGTAGATCCCCCTACTTGCCTGCAAAGGAGACCGTAGAGCGTCAGAGTGCGCGGGCCGCAGACTCAGGTCAGATCAGTGTCGCCTGGGTCGAAGCCGTCGTCCTCGGCGTCGAGATCCTGATCGCCGACGTCATCGTCCGACTCGTCATCGACGACCGTCGGATCATCGCTGGAATCCTGCGCGTCCGAGTCGTCTACGGCGGCCTGCGTGTCCGCCGAACTGGGCTGATCGCCATAAAAATTGTTCACGACGGTCTCACTGAGCGGCGGCTGCATCGATTGACCGGAAAGGATGCTTCCCGCGTGCTGACCGAACATCGACTGGATGCCCTGGAAGAGCAGTTGACCACCCACGACGCCGAGCGCGGTTGCGGCGGCGCCCTGCAAGAATCCCGATGACGCACCTGCGGCTCCAAATGCCGCCGGCGCCGGGGCGGCAGCAGGCGGCTGAGCCGTCGGCGCCGTCGGCTGAGACGCACGCCCTGAGGGGCTCGCAGGCGGTGTGCTGTGGCGAGAAAGGAGACCGCCCAAGAAACTGGTCGGCTGCGACGGCTCTGCGCTCGCCCCCGCCTTCGCCTCAGCGAGCTGCTGCTCGAGCTCGGCGACGCGGTGCTGGGCCTGGCTCAGCGCCATATCTTGGATCAGCACGGTCTGGACCAGTAGATAGGGCGCTTGTGGATTCTCCATCACACCGCTGCGGATGAGTTGGTCCGCACCCGCGTCCTTGGCTTGCGATGGTGTCCGGTTGATCCGAGCAAAGAGTTCAGTGATCAGTTGTTGCTCTTGAGCTGTCATTGTGTCGCCCCGCTTAGAAGTATGTGGTTGCCGGCGGGTCACTTCCGAGCGCTGACAACCGTGGAGTCAACTCCGCTATGTCTATTGGATGCAGGATTGGGTGTGGCTGTAACGCATCGGGCGATCGATTCCAGCAAAAATCAGGAAACCCGAATACACGCAGTGCGCGGACTTCGCGTCGGTCGGTCGGCGATGACCTGTCTCGTTCTTGCGCAAAAGGAGCGCGAAGCCAGGATTCGGCGACTCGTCGACACCAACATCATCGGGGCCGTCATCACGGAGCTCGACGGCCCGATCGTCGAGGCCAATGACGCCTTCCTGGAGATGCCCGGCTATAGCCGGGACGATCTCGTGGCGGGACGATTGGAGTGGACCGCGCCGACACCGGCGGAGTGGCACGCTGCTGCCCAACGAGCCATCGCGCATACGGGCGACCGGGCAGCGCTCGTCGGCGGCGCAGCGTTTGGTAGCCGCTCCCACCGAGCGGTGTAACGCACGCCCCAGGCGTGCATCTTAAAAGACATGAGCCGACCAGGCACGCTCAGTCACCAGGAGCCGATCAGCCCTCGAACGTCGACCATCCAGTCCCGTTTGCGCGGAGCGGAGGTGACACACAGCGTGTGTCCGTACTGCGCCATCGGATGCGGCCTTCTCGTGTTCACCAAGGGCAAGAGGCCCATCGCCATCGAGGGCAATCCCGACAGCCCCGTGAACCAGGGCCGCCTCTGCCCCAA
>QHSQ01000046.1 GCA_003221615.1 Candidatus Rokuibacteriota bacterium
ATGCCGGCCTTCGTGCTCGGCACGGCGCTGGCCGCGGTGCTGATGCGCCAGACCCGCAACAGCATGATCGAGGTCATGAGCGCCGACTACATCCGCACCGCCTACAGCAAGGGCCTCGCCGGCCGAGCCGTCGTCTTCCGGCACGCGTTCCGGAACAGCCTGATCCCGGTGGTCACGATCCTCGGCCTGCAGATGGGCGCGCTCATGAGCGGCGCGGTCGTCACCGAGCAGATCTTCGTCGTGCCGGGATTCGGACGCTTGATCGTCGAGTCGGTGTTCACGCGCGACTATCCGCTCGTGCAGGGCGTCGTGCTCATCACCGCCAGCTCGTACGTGCTGATCAATCTCCTGGTCGACCTGTCCTACTCGCTCCTCAATCCCCGCATCCGCATCGGGGGCTCGCCGCGTGAGTCCTAGCGCGGCCGCGACGAGCACGGTGCTGGCGCACGCGTCGGCGGCGGAGCCCGGCCGCCTGGTTCGTGCGTGGCGCCAGGCTCGACGGCGCCCGGCCTCGGTGCTGGGAGCGGCCGTCGTGCTCCTCTTCGTCGCCACGGCGATCGGGGCGCCGTGGATCGCCGGCGTCGATCCGATGCAGACCGACTGGAAGCAGGTGCGCAAGGCGCCGACCCTTGCGCACCCGTTCGGGACGGACGACCTGGGCCGTGACACCTTAGCGCGCGTCGTCTGGGGCACGCGCATCTCGATGCAGGCCGGCGTGTTCTCGATCCTGCTCGCGATCGCCGTCGGGGTGCCGCTCGGCCTCGTCGCCGGCTTCTATCGCGGGGCCCTCGACCAGACGATCATGCGCTTGACCGACGCGTGGCTCGCGTTCCCGTTCCTGATCCTGGCGATCGGGCTCGTGACCATCATGGGGCCCTCGCTCACGAACGCGACCATCGCGATCGGGCTCGGGGCGACGCCGACGTACATCCGGCTCACGCGCGGCCTCGTGCTCTCGACCGCCGCCGAAGACTACGTCCAGGGCGCCCGCGCCCTCGGCGCCGGCGACCTGCGGCTGATGGGCCGGCACGTCCTGCCCAACATCGTGAGCTCGCTCCTGGTGCAGGCCACCATCTCGATCCCGGTCGCGATCATCGCCGAGGCCGTGCTCTCGTTCCTCGGCCTCGGCGTGCAACCCCCCGCGCCGAGCTGGGGCACGATGCTGAACACGGCCCAGCAGTTCCTGGAGACGGCGCCGTGGATGGCGTGGTGGCCGGGGCTCGCGATCTTCTCGCTCACCTTGTCGTTCAATCTCGCCGGCGACGGCCTGCGCGATCTGCTCGACCCGAAGGACTACTAGCTGGCACACTCGCGTCATGGATTGGTCGCCGAATCGGGACGCACTGCGTGGTCGCATGGCCGTCGTCGCGGGCGCGACCCGCGGCGCCGGACGGGGCATCGCCGCCGCCCTGGGCGAAGCCGGCGCGACGGTCGTGTGCACGGGTCGCACGACACGATCGAGCCGATCAGAATACAACCGCGCCGAGACCATCGAAGAGACGGCCGAGCTCGTCACGCGGCTCGGCGGCACCGGGATCGCCGTCGCGGTCGACCATCTCGATCACGACCGGGTGAACGCGCTGGCCCATCAGATCCGGACACAACACGGCCACGTCGATGTGCTCGTCAACAACATCTGGGGCGGCGAGCTGCTCAAAGGCGGACCCGCGCAATGGAACACGCCCATCTGGAAGCTCGACCTCGACAAGGGCCTTCGGCTGGCCTTCTCCCAGGGACATGAGCTGGAAGCCTATGGAGCAGCCGCGGTCGCCATCACACCTGGATGGCTTCGCTCCGAGATGATGCTCGAGAATTTCGGCGTCTCCGAGGAGAGCTGGCGGGACGCCATCGATGGCGCGCGTGCCGGGCGCGGCCCATCCGCTCCCCCCGACTTCGCGCTCTCCGAATCGCCTCGATACGTCGGGCGCGCCGTCGTGGCGCTGGCATCCGATCCCGACCGCGCCAGATGGAACAAGACGTCGGTCAGCTCCGGTCAGCTCGCGCGCGAATACGGGTTCACCGACGTCGACGGATCACGGCCCGACATCTGGCGCTACATCGAGCAGGTCCGCGCGCGCGGCCTCCACGCAAACCACGACGACTATCGCTAGGTCGCGGGCGGACCGCCGCCGACGTCGCGGCCGCGGCTATAATCTGCGGATGCGCTCGACCCTCGTCCTCCTGGTTCGTCACGGCCAGACACCGACGACCGGCAAGGTTCTGCCGGGCCAGGCGCCGGGTCTGCATCTGGCCGAGGAGGGCCAGCGTCAGGCGAACGTCGTCGCGGCCAGGATCGACAAGCTGCCGAAGGTCGCGGCCGTCTATGCTTCGCAGCTCGAGCGCGCGCGCGAGACGGCGCTGCCGATCGCCCGCAATCATGGCCTGGCGGTTCGCATCGACCGCGACCTGGCCGACGGTGACGTCGGGGAGTGGACCGGCCAGAAGCTTCGTCACCTCGCCCGCAAGCCCGAGTGGCAGATCGTGCAGCGTCATCCGAGCGGGTTTCGCTTCCCCGGGGGCGAGTCGTTCCCCGAGATGCAGACCCGCGTCGTGTCGGCGCTGGCCCGGATCGTGGAGCGGCATCCCGGCGCCCTCGTGGTGGCCGTCTCCCACGCTGATCCGATCAAGGCGGCGGTGGCCCACGCGCTGGGCATCCACCTCGATCTCTTCCAGCGGATCATGATCGCCCCGTGCTCCGTCACGGCGATCGGGTACCATCGCCATGGACCAGTCGTGCTCACCGTGAACTCCGTCGACGGGGACCTCGGCTGGCTGGGAGGCTCATGAGCGCGTCGTTCGAATTCGTCGCCCCCGATCACTTCACCGCCGGCGCCGTCGGCCCGCCGGGGCAGCGCGTCTTCTATCTCCAGTCGCGCGAGAAGGGCACGCTCGTCACCCTCAAGAGTGAAAAGGAGCAAGTGCGCGCGCTCGCCCAGTACCTCTCGGGCCTCCTCGAGAAGCTGCCCGCCGTCGGCGAGAGGATGCCCCGCGACCTGTCGCTCCTCGAGCCGATCGACGCGGCGTGGATCGTCGCCTCGATCGCGGTCGGCTACGACGAGGCGCGCGACCGCATCCTGGTCGTCGCCAACGAGCTCCTCGAGGAGGAAGAAAGCGCCGATCCCGCGTCTGCCCGCGTGCTGATCACGCGCGCCCAGGCGGCGGCGTTCGTCAAGCAGGCGGACGCGTTGATGAAGGCCAGCCGCCAGATCTGCCCCTGGTGCAGCCAGCCCAAGGATCCCGGCGGGCACATCTGCACGCGGAGCAACGGTCACGTCGTCCACTGAGACGTTGGACGTCCTGACCCGAGGCGAGGTCACCCTGAAGGGTCGGATGCCGTGGAGCTCGAACGCGACGTTTCTCGTCGAGCTGGCGCTCGCCGGCACGACGACCCTGGCGGTGTACAAGCCGGAGCGCGGCGAGCGGCCGCTGTGGGACTTCCCGCGCGGTCTCTACAAGCGCGAGCTCGCCGCGTGGCATCTCTCCGAGGCGTTCGGGTGGGGACTGGTGCCGCTCACGATCGAGCGCGACGGGCCCTACGGTGAGGGCTCGTTCCAGCTCTTCATTCCAGCCGACTTCGAGCAGCACTACTTCACCCTGCGCGAGAACCCCGAGCACCACGCGCAGCTGCAGCGCATCTGCCTCTTCGATCTGGTCGCCAACAACGCCGACCGGAAGAGCGGGCACTGCCTGCTCGGTCCGGACGGGATCTACGGCGTCGACAACGGCCTCTGCTTCCACGTGGAGCCGAAGCTCCGCACGGTCATCTGGGATTTCGGGGGCGAGCCGATCCCGCCCGGGATGCTGGAGGACGTCCGGCGCGTCGCCCGGGCGAAGGTGCCGAAGGCGCTCGCGGCGCTGCTCGATCCGGCCGAGCAGAAGGCGCTGCGCGCCCGAGCATCGGCGCTCGCCGGCGCCGAGTGCTTCCCCGTCGACAGCGAAGGCCACCGCTATCCCTGGCCACTCGTGTAGCGGGCGGCCTCAGGCGTTGACGAGCCGGACTTCCTGGCGCCACTGCTTGAGGTCGATTCGGGAAGCCCTGAATTCGTGAACGAGAGCGCTGTAGATCTCCGCATCCGCCGTACCGACGTCGACGACGCGGACCCAGGGCTCGATGCCGATCCTGATGCCGGATTCCGTGATCTGGGACACTCCGACGACGGGCGCGGGATCCTTCAGCACGCGGGCATTGCGGTCCACGACGTCGCGAACCGCCGCCAGAACTTTGGCCAGGTCCGCGTCGTGGGGCACGGCGACGGTCAGACGCAGCTGGCGCATCACGCCGTAGTTGTGCAGGACCTCGCCGACGATGCGTCGATTTGGGACGACGACGCGCGACCGGTCGGGATGCAAGAGGGTGGTCGAGAAGAGCTCGATCTTGGCGACGTCGCCGTGAACGTTCAGGAGCTCGATATACTCGCCCACACGGTACGGCTTGGTGAAGATGATCGTGAGCCCGGCCACGAGATTGCTGAGTACCCCCTGCAAGGCAAAGCCGACTCCGAGGCCGGCCACGCCGATACCTGCGACCAGCGGCGCGATCTGGAAGCCGAACTTGTCGAGCGCCACCACGGCCGCGAAGAGCATGACGATGACCTTGAGGACGCGGACGATCAGCAGCCGCATGGGCGGCTCCATCGCCTGTTTCCGCAGTCGTCCATCCACGAACTGGCCGATCCACCGGGCCACGATCGCGCCGGCGGCCAGAATCACCAACGCGCCGAGCACCTGGAATCCGTAACGGATCGCGAGATCTAGGACGATGTCTTTGACGGCCATCGGACCCTCCTTGGAGTAGCGGCCTCGACCCGCTGGCCGCCAGCTTATACCGAGATGCCTGAGCTGCCCGACGTCACCGTCTACATCGAGGCGCTCGACGCGCGTATCGCGGGCGAAACCCTCCAGCGGGTGCGGCTCGCGAGCCCCTTCCTGCTCCGCTCGGTCGATCCGCCGCTCGCCGAGGCGGCCAACCGAAAAGTCATCGGGCTTCGCCGGCTCGGCAAGCGCATCGTGATGGGGCTCGAGGGCGACATCTTCCTGATGCTCCACCTCATGATCGCCGGTCGGCTGCACTGGAGGAGCGCCGGCGCCAAGCCGCCCGGCAAGATCGGCCTGGCCGCCTTCGACTTCTCGTCGGGGACGCTCGTGCTGACCGAAGCGGGCACGAAGCGTCGCGCGGCGCTCTATCTCGTGCGGGGCGAGGCGGGTCTACGCGAGCACGACCCGGGAGGCCTGGAAGTGCTCGACGCGGACCTGGCCGCGTTCAGCGCGGCGCTGGCGCGCGAGAACCACACACTCAAGCGCTCGCTGACCGACCCGGGAATCCTGAGCGGCATCGGGAACGCGTATTCGGACGAGATCCTGCATCGCGCGAAGCTCTCCCCCGTGAAGCAGACCCGGCAGCTCTCGTCCGAGGAGATCGCGCGACTTTTCGAGGCCACGCGCGCGACGCTCCTGGACTGGTGCGATCGGATCCGCGCCGAGGCGGCCGGCGAGTTCCCGGAAGGCGTCACGGCGTTCCGCGAGGGCATGGCGGTGCATGGGCGCTACGGCAAGCCCTGTCCGGTGTGCGGATCGCCCGTGCAGCGAATCGCCTACGCCGACAACGAGACCAACTACTGCGCGGTCTGCCAGACCGGGGGCCGGCTCCTGGCAGACCGCGCGCTGTCACGTCTCCTCAAGCAGGACTGGCCACGGACGCTCGAGGAGCTGGAGGAGCGCCGTCAGGCCGGCCGCCGCGGCGTGAGCGCGCGCAGCACCTCGGTGAACGAGGGCGACGGGCCGTCCTTGTAGATCTCCATGCGGCGATAGATCTCCGCGGCACCCTGGTGGAACCCGTCGGGCAATCCCGCCGCGGCGAACGTCGCGGCGATCTCTTCCATCTCGCCGATGAACCGCCACGCCTTCTTCGCGTTGGACTTCGCGGCGCTCTCGGCCCGCGGCGAGAGATCAGGCTGCGAGATCTTCCACTCGCGCACGAGCGAGTCCTCGACGCCCTCGGCGCTGGCCAGCGCGCACACCGCCAGGAGCAGCGCGGCACTGCCCTTGGTCCAGGACGCGTACGCCATCTTCACGGCCGAGGCCGCGCCCGACCCGCCGGGGACGACGATCGCCTGGAGCGGCCCAGCCGTGAGCAGCGCGGCGATGCGCTCGGCGCTCGTGCCCGAGACGTAGAAACGCGTCGAGCCCGGTTTCACCGGCGGCGGCCCGATGATGCCGCCGTCCACGAAAGTGGCGCCGCCTTTCTCGACGATCCCGCCGATCTCGCGCGCCGTGGCCGGCGAGACCGCGTTGCCGTCCACGTACGTGCCGGCGAAGCGCAGCGCGGCCACCTGGGACGCGACGTCGACGGCGGCGTGCGGCGGGCAGACCGAGAGGATCACCTCGCTGGCGCGGACCACCGACCCCACCGAGCCCGCGTCCTCGAGTCCGGCGTCGCTCGCCCGCTTGCGAGTCGCCGCGCTGCGCCCCTCGCCCGCCCACAGCACGCGGGCTCCGGTCGACCGCACTGCGGCGCCGACCATGCTGCCCATCTCACCTGGATTCAGGAGCCCTATCGTCGTCATGTCTCACCTCCCTGGCGAGCCGGCCTCGCGAGGCCGATCGTGCGTCCCACTTGCGGCGGGCGCGGCAGCGTGTCGTGCGCGTGCTGGATCCGCGCGAGCCGCTCGAGAATCTGCGACGCCATCGGCGCGCTCCGCCGCGTGGCCTGATTCACATGCAGCGACATCAGCTCGTTCGTCGCCGCGAGATAACCTTCCTCCGCATGATACATCTGATGAATGTAGTGGATGCGCTTCACGTCGTGCCCCAGCAGCAAGGTAGTGAAGCGCAGCGGATCGGCCTCCCGCACCTCGCGATGGTACGTCACGTGAGCCTCCAGGCAGAAGGTGGTCACGTGCCGCTCCCGGCGGTGCGCGTCGTCGAGCCCGATCCAGCGAAAGAACTCATCGGTCGCGAAATCGAAGACGACCAGGTAGTACCCGACGTTCATGTGCCGGTTGTGGTCGATCCACTCCGGCCGCACGACATCGCGATACCGATCCAGCGGCGCGTCGATCACCCCCGTGTCGTCCAAGCGGACTAGAGGGCGAGCTCGGCCTCGAGCACCTGAGCTATGTCGCCCGAGAGACTCGATACCCCTGAGAGCCCTTGACTGAGAGCGAGCTTCATCACGACGACGTCTCCGTGTGTTTGTTCAGCTGAGGGGGCGACCCCCCTCAGACTCCCCGGCGTTCGTACGCACCACGCGGTCGGATTCCCCCGGTGGGCCCGGGCAGCATACAATAGCCAGCGCCATGAATGACAGCGACCTCTGCTGGATGTCCGCGTCCGATCTCGCCGCCGCGATCGCGAAGAAGAAGGTCTCGCCCCTCGACGCGGTCGACGCGGTGCTCTCGCGCATCGACACGCTGAAGCAGCTGAACGCGTACGTCACGCTCGACGCCGAGGGCGCGCGACAGAGCGCGAAGGCGGCCGAGCGGGCGGCGATGCGGCGCGGCGCCAAGCTCGGTGCGCTGCACGGCGTGCCGTTCTCGGTGAAGGATCTGATCGTCACCAGGGACGTTCGCACCACGTTCGGCACCCCGATCTACCGCGACAACGTGCCCACGGAAGACGCGCCCTCGGTCGAGCGCCTCAAGGCGGCCGGCGCGATCATGATCGGCAAGACCAACACGCCGACCTTGGGCTGGGTCGGCGTGACCGACAACCTCCTCTTCGGCGCCACACGCAACCCTTGGAGCCTCGGCCACACGCCCGGCGGCTCCTCCGGAGGCGCCGGCGCCGCCGTCGCCGCGGGTCTGGCGCCGCTGGCGCTCGGCACCGACGGCGGCGGCTCGATCCGCAAGCCGGCCGCCTGGTGCGGGATCTACGGGCTCAAGGCTTCCTGGGGAAGGATCCCGGTCTATCCATCGAGCGCGGCGTGGAGCCTCTCGCACACCGGGCCGATGACGCGGACCGTGAAGGACGCGGCGCTGATGATGAACGCGTGCGCCGGGCCCGACGAGCGCGATCAGTACTCGCTGCCGGCGACGAAGGTCGACTACGTGAAGGCGCTGAAGGGAAGCCTCAAAGGACTACGTGTCGCGTGGAGCGAGACGCTTGGCGTCGCGCCCGCGGTCGATCCCGAGGTGAGCGCCGCGACCGCGAAGGCCGCCCGCGCCTTCCGCGAGCTCGGTTGCAAGGTCGAACCAGTCGAGCCCACGTGGCCCTCGCCCTACGATTGCTGGCGCACGATCTTCCTGGGCGGCATCGGCGCGCGCCTGGCGCCCTATCTCGACCGCCGCGACCAGATCGACCCGGGACTGTTCTCGATCGTCGAGGAGGCCACGAAGATCCCGCCGACGAAGTACGTCCAGGCGTGGTTCGATCGGCTCGCCTGGTGGCAGCACGCGCGCGCGTTCTTCGAGCGCTACGAGCTCTTGCTGACGCCGACCGTCGCCTGCCCGCCCTTGCCCATCGGCAAGTTCTATCCGGACCAGATCGGCGGCGTGGTGGTCGGGCGCGAGGCGGCGAGCGCCTTCACGTACATCTTCAACATGACGGGCCAGCCGGCGGCGACGGTGCCGTGCGGCTTCACGAAGGCGGGATTGCCGATCGGCCTGCAGATCATCGGCCGTCGCTTCGACGACGTGACCGTGCTACGCGCCTCGGCCGCATTCGAAGCGGCGCACCCCTGGGCGCAGCGCCGCCCGGCCATCGGCTGACGATGAAGGTCGGCGTCAATCTCCTGAACTGGGGTCCGGGCGTGAGCCCGGATTCGCTCGCGCGCTGGACGGCGCTCGTCGAGGCGCTCGGCTACCACCTGGTGATGATCTCTGACCACGTCGCGCCCACGCCCGACGTCGCCGCAAAGTATCCCCCACCGATCTACGATCCGTTCACCACGCTCGGCTGGCTCGCGGCCGCCACGCGCACGATCGAGCTCGGCACCACCGTGATCATCCTTCCCTACCGCAGCCCCATTCTGACCGCGCGCATGTCCGCGACGGTCGATCGGCTGAGCGGCGGTCGCTTCATCCTCGGCGTCGGCGTCGGCTGGGCCAAGCAGGAATTCGAGGCGCTCGGCGTGCCGTTCACGCGGCGCGGCGTTATCTCGAACGACTACCTCGCGGCGATCAAGACACTGTGGACCCACGACGTGGCGTCGTACGCGGGCGCGTACGTCTCGTTCAAAGACGTCCACACCGCGCCGCGCCCCCTGCGGTCACCGCATCCGCCCATCTGGATCGGCGGCTCGAGCGATGCGGCATTGCGTCGGGCGGTGCGCTACGGCGACGGCTGGCACCCGAATCGGGTCCGCATGGACTGGCTTCGGGACACCGGCCTGCCGAGGATCAAGGCGATCGCCGCCGCCGAAGGTAGGCCCATTCCCGTCTTCTGCCCTCGCATCAGGCTCGAGCTGACCGACTCGCCACGGCCCGACGATCAGCGCCTGGTGGGCCAGGGCACGCTCGATCAGATGCGAAAGGACCTGGAAGAGCTGGACTCACTCGGCGCCGCCTACGTGCTGCTGGACAGCGCCGGCGACGATCCGCAGGCGACGCGCCACCACGAGCCCGTCTGGCGGATGCTGACGACGCTCGCCGAGAAGGTTCTGGATCTCCCGCAGCAGACCCTGCGCTAGGCGACCTTCCGGCAGCCGGCCGGCTTGTGGACTCGCTCGGTCGACGCCGGGAACTTCGCGAGCTTGTCGGCCGGCCGGCGCGGGCGCGCCACCAGCTCGCCGCCGCAGTTCGGGCACTTGCCTCCGAGCACCGTCGCGGCGCACGACCGGCAGAACGTGCACTCGAACGAGCAGATCACCGCGTCCGGCGAGTCCGGCGGCAGATCGCGATCACAGCATTCGCAGCTCGGACGAAGTTGAAGCATCGCCTCTCTCCGTGTGGATCACCGATCATTTGATCCCGGCCTTCAGGGCCTTGCGGTAGACGAGCTCGGCCGACACGATGTCCTGGACGGCGACGCCGACCGACTTGTAGAGGGTGATCTCGTCCGCCGATTGCCGGCCGGGCTTACGTCCCGCGACCACCTCGCCGATCTCGGCGAAGATCTTCCCCGCGGCGATGACATCCCCCGATTCGCGGGTCGCCGCCTCGCGCTGCTCGACGTAGAGTCGCGCCTTTCGCAGCGCGTCGTCGTCGAGCTCCCGCCACGTCGGGCGCGGAGCTCCAACCGCGTTGATGTGCGTGCCTGGCGCGAGCCACGCGCCCGACAGCACCGGGGTCTGTGAGGACGTCGCGACCACGACGATATCCGAGCCGCGCACGGCCTCTTCCGCCGAGGGCACCGCGCGGACTCCGAACTCCCTGGCGAAGGCCGCGGCGTTGCGCGGGCTCCACACGCGGACTTCGCGGATCGTGCGCACCAGGCGAAGCGCCGCGAGATGGCTGCGCGCCTGCACACCCGAGCCGAGGATGCCGAGCACCGAGGCCTCGGGCCGCGCCAGGAGCCGCGTGGCGACCGCTGACACCGCGGCCGTGCGCATCTCGGTGATGAGCCGGCCGTCCATGGTGACCAGCGGCTCGCCCGTTTCGGGCTTGAACAGCACGATCATCGCGTGATGGCTCGGGATGCCCTGGTTGTTGGGATAGAACGCGACCAGCTTCGCGCCGAGCGCGCCCCCATAGGCCGGCATGAGCCCCAGGAAGCCCTGGTGCTCGGCGACCGGGAGCATCACGCGCCCGGGCTGAACGACCTTGCCGCTCGACAGGTCGTCCATCGCCTTCGCCATGGCCGGAATCAGCTCCTCCATGCTGAGCAGATCGCGGACGGCTCGCTCGTCGAGGATCATTTCCGACCGAACCAGTGCCTCAGCTCGATGCTGTGCCCGTCGGGATCGCGGATCTCCGCCCGCGCGTACTCGCCCTCGCGTACCCTCGGGCCCCACGTGATCGGGACGTTCTTCGTTTTCAGGTAGTCGATGGCGCTCTTCATGTCGGTCACTTCGAGCGCCATCATGCGATAGCCCAGGTGCACCTGTGTGGGCGCCGGCGCCACGGCGCCGCCGTAGGCGATCAGCTCGATCGCCGTGGCCCCGAGATCGAGATACGCCAGATCCAACGATACGCCCAGGGTTGAGCGGTCGATCCGCTCCCGCGCGCGGAGCTTGAAGCCGAGCACGTCCGTGTAGAACTGCACGGCGCGGTCGAGCTGGTCGGTGACGATCTCGACGTGATCGATCTTCTTGAACATGGAATCCTCCTTGACGGTCATCCCCCGAGCAGGCGAGCGACTTCCTGGCGTCCCTGTTTCACGGCGATGTCGAGCGCCGTCTCACCCTCGCCCGTGCGCAGCGACCGATCGGCGCCACTGGCGAGGAGCAGGCGGACGAGGGGCAGATCGCCGTTGAACGCGGCTTCGTGCAGCGGCGTGTGAGCGGCCGGCGAGCCCCGGCCGTCGACCGAGGTTCCGCGTGCGATGAGTAGCTCGACGATCTCCGGGCGCCGGTCGGCGCGCGGTCCGGCGGCGGCGGCGTTGATCGCCAGGTTCGCCTCGGAATTCTGGGCCACGGCGCGCACGTCGGCGCCGGCGTCGAGCAGTACCTCGGCGGTCTCGCGCTGGCCGAAGAACGCCGCCAGGTGGAGCGGCGGCCAGCCGTCGTGCGCCCGCTGTCCCACGAGCGCGGGATTCTCGCGGAGCTGCCGGCGGACGTCGGCGACGAGCCCGAGGGCGCAGGCTTCGAAGAAGCTCGCCCGCGCGCCGCGCTCGAGCAGGAGACGCACGACGTCGTGCTTGCCGAAATACGTCGCGATCAGGAGGGGAGAGTTACCCTGCTCGTCCCGAGCGCTCGCCAGCTCGGGCTGCGCCACGAGCTGATCCCCGACGGCCTTCGCGTCGCCGCGTCGAACCGCGCCGAGCAGGTCGGCGATTCCGCTCACGAGAGTCGGGCCCGCGCGCGAGCCCGTGCCGCCGGCTACGCCTGCAGGAAAGCCGGGGTCGGCGAGAGCGCTTCGTCCCAGGGCCCGGGGAATCGGCCCTTGGCGCCCTGTTCCGAGAACGGCCGCTGCCGGTTCCACTCGCTCCGGGGCTGCTCGTAGTAGACCTCGAGCCCGTTTCCGTCCGGGTCCGAGAAGTAGATCCCGATGGAGACCGTATGGTCAGAGACGCTGACCGGAACGTTCTTGTCCTTGAGCCGCTTGTACATCTCGCCGAGGTCCTCGAGGTTCGCCATGCGCCAGGCGACGTGATTGAGGCCGACCTGCTTCTTCTGCGGGCCCGTGGCCTCTTCACCGACCTCGAACAGCGCAATGTCGTGAGCGTGTCCGGGGTCGCACGACAGGAAGGCCGCCCGCAATCTATTGGTTCCAGGAAACATCATGGTGTCCTGGGTGTGAAAGCCGAAGACGTCCGTGTACCACTTGTGAGAACGCTCGGCATTCCGGACGAAGATGTTCACGTGATCGATGGACACCGGCTTGTAGGCCATCTTCCAATCTCCTGCGGGCAGGATCTCGTTCCCCCGGAGTATACCGCACCGGGCCGACCCCGGGCGACCGCCTACTCGGTGAGGATCTTGTCGGCCCACTCGACGAGCGCCACGAACTTCGCCGGGTCCGAGAACGAGGCGTTCTTGCCTTCGAGGTCGTCGGTCAGGACCCCACGGCCCTCGAGCAGGCGCCTCAGACGTGGATCGGGACGCGATGCTCGATCAGCTTCGCGAGGGCTTCCGCGAGCGGCGCCCACCCGACCGGCACGACCGCGCTCGCGACGGCCGGACGCATCAGGGGGACGGCCTCGCCGAGCAGGAAGACCTGGACCTGATGGCCCGCCTCGGCGAACGCGTTCGCGTGATGAAACGGAAACGTTGCCTGCGTGGGATCGGCCGAGCCCCACGCGCTCTTGATCAGGACCTTCATCGTGTCATCCCGCTTTCTCGAGGTCGAGGCGATAGCCCTTGACCGTCACGTCGGGCGCCGGATGGAAGTCGAGCTCGGGGGCGCGCACGAAGCCCATTCGCTCGTACATGCGCATGGCGGTTTGCATCATATCGGTCGTGTGAAGGCTCAGAACTCCGCCGCCGGAACGGCGAACCCGCCGCATGCATTCCCGCATCAGCGCGCCGCCAACGCCGCGGCCTCGGGCTGACGGCGCAACGGCCAGTAACCTCACCTCGGGCCAAGGCATGTCGAGCGACTCACGCTGGGAGATTTTCATGCGACGCGGGGGATAGAGGAGCACCGTGCCCACAATGGCGCCTCCGTGCTCCGCGACGAGCTGCTCGGCCTCTCCGAGGCTACCGAGCGAGGTCACGATGTTCTCGCGATAGCCTTCCCAGAAGCCCGGCATCCGCGCGGCGTACTCGTGATATGCCGCCAGAGTCACGTCGCGGATCGCGTCCAGATCCTCGGGTCGCGCGTCGCGAATGAGCACCTCGAGGCTCGCGTGCGATCCCGTCAGGTACGAGCCGCCGTGTAAACGCCAAGCCCGATGAAGGCGCTCCCGGTCAGGTAGCGTCCGGCTGCCCGCACGCCTCGCGCCCGGGCGAGCGCGGGAGCCAGCGCCCCCGCGGCCAGGGCGTACGCCGTATCGGTCACGGCGGCGATGGCCACGAAGATCGAGCCGAGCGTGAGGCTCTGGACGATGGCCGCCGCCTCGGCGTTCATGAACTGCGGCAAGGACGCCGCGAAGAAGATGGCCGTCTTCGGGTTGAGCAGCGCGACCACCGCCAGGATGAAGCTCGCGATCAGGAAGGCCGAGAACACACTGCGCCCGCGCGGAAGAGCAGATCGACGTACGCCCCGTCGATCAGCTGGCCCTCGGCGATTCCGAGCGCCGTCATCAGGGCGCGAGCCTCCTTCGCGCCCGCCTCCGCGCTCTCGCCCTCGCGCAGGACCACCTCGAGCTCGAGGAAATGCCCGAGGGTCTCGACCCGATCGAGGTGCACGCGCGTCCTGCCGACGAGATACAAGGTGCGGTGCTTGCGCACGCGGCCGGCGATGCCGAACGCCAGCGACAGCGCCTCGCGCAGCGAGTCGGGCGACGCGGTGGGCGAGATGACGAAGAACGATTCCTTCGGGCCGGCCTGATCCGGTCGCCGATAGAAGATGAGCTGCCCCTCGGCGACGGAGAAGGCGCGCAGCTTGAGCCGGCCGCGCTCGCAGCGGAAGAACGTGTCGTCTTGCTCGATCTCGATCGGGCCCTGATCGGCGAGCGCGGCGACTCGCGGTGTCATCGCCTCGACGCTCGCGATCCGCGCTTTGATCTCGACGTTGCGCGCGCCACGAGTCGCCGCGGCCGCGTCCGCTGTCAACTCGATCTCCGCGCGAGGTCCATCACGTGCGTGTACTCCCCCGCCCCATTGTGCGCCCGAAAGCCGAGGACCTCGTAGAGGCGGGCGGCCGCCGGGTTGTTCGTGCGCAGGCGCAGGCTATCGAATCGACCGCCCGCCGCTCCGATCACCTCGGTAACCAGCTGCCTGCCTACTCCGTGGCCGCGCATCGGCGTCAACACGTACAGGTGACGGACCCTGCCGACCCGCGCGTCGCCCGCGTAGGGATCGACGTTGAGTCCGCACACGCCCACGAGTCGCCCGGTCATCCACGCGCCGAACAGCGCCTCGCCAGGCCGGTCGAAGCGGTTGGCCCGAGCGGCCCACTCGTCGACGAGGCGCCGGACGATCCGAGATCCGGCTTCCTCGCCTTCGACGAGCAGCTCGCGAACGCCGTCAGGCGGCAGCTCGACCAGCCGCTCGATCAGGGCGGGGCTGGATCGGCTCCCGCCCTGGAGCGGCCGGTGAAGCGAGCTGCCGAGCCGGGTCATCGCCCGTTGCGGGTGATGAGGAGCTCGACGACGTCGAATCCGGGCGGCGGTGACGGCGTGCTGCTGAAGGACACCGTCACAGAATACCCCGGTCCGAAGTCTGAGCCCGTGGCCGCTTCCATCTCGCGCCTGGTCTGGTCGTTGAACCGACGAAACGTCCCGACGGGATAGTAGCTCCCGACGATGAGCGTCTCCGGCCGACTCTGTCCGTCCCTGAACGACGGTCGAACGGCGAGCCCCACACCGGTCCTGGGATCGGTGGCCATGACGCCCGTGCCCTCGTCGCCGGGCCCGGGCAACCGTTTCCACGTCTGGGAATCGACCATGCGCCTGGCTTCCGCCTCCCACTGGGAGCGGGTCAGGCCGAAGATCCGGTCCGCGTCGTGCTTGCTGACGATGCGCTCCTGGCCAACGGACGGCCCGGCCGTGAGCGCGAAGAACACCGAAAGCGACACCGCGACGAGCGACCCGAGGATTCGTGCGCAACGTTCAGATGCCAATGGTAATCGCCGAGGTCCCGAGTCAGTCATGCCCTCCCCACGTCCGTGCGAGGAACGTCGAGGCGAGACGACCATCCGTCGTCGTGCACCTGCCTCCCCGCAGTGAGAATCAGGTTCACCGCCACGTCTTCGACCTGTGCCACAGGCCCTCGCCCGCCCGGTCGTACCCGCATCTGCCGGTCCGTCAGGGAGCCGAAGACCAGATCGGCCAGCGACGAGCCGGACTCGACATTCGAGGAGTGGACTCGAGCGCGCATGAAGGGAGACGAAGGCCAGGGCATCCACGCGCTCAAGCGTAATCTACATGCGCGCTACGGCGAAAATTACACGGCGAGTCGCCCCAGGCATGCGGCCAGATCGTCCGGTGTCGCGCACAGCCCGTCCGCGCCGGAGCCGGGCGAGCGTCAGGCGACGATGACGTGCTCCGTCGTGACGATGAACGCCACGGGGCCTGGCGCGATGAAGTTGCCGTCATCGGCCTCGGCGCGATCCCATTCGGGGGTGGTCGTTGCCGCGCGCAGCGCCGCCGAGTCGTCGAACCAGACGATGGCGACGCCGTCCCAGGCCGGATCACGTCCGCGCGTGTAGGCCGACAGCCGCGTGTGGCTCTGGACGTAGCGCCGAAGACCCGGCAAGGCCGCGCCGAGCGGTCCGTGAACCTCCCGCCAGTGCTTCTGGAACGCCTCGACCGTCATGCCGGGTCTGCGCCGGACGAACCCCACGCCTTTGGCCGCGCCGGCCGGCGTGGGATCGTCCTTCACCACATGATCGTCGGTGACGATCAGCCCCATCGTGGACCGATCGATGAATCGCGCCTCGTCAGCCTGAACCGCCGCGAGCTCGGCCGTGGCGCGGAGATCGTGCATCGCCGCCGTGTTCTGGAACCAGACTTCGGCGATGCCGTCGTACACGGGCTCCCCGCTTCGGTAGGCGGCGGTGCGCGTGTGCGATTGAACGTAGCGTCGCACTCCCGGGAGCTTCGCGACCACGTCCGGGTGCCGGCCGCGCCAGTAGGCCTGGAACTCCTCGACCGGCATCCCGGCGCGTCGCTTGAAGAACGAGAGAGCTTTCACCACGGCTTTTGCAGCGATTCTTCCAGCCTCGCGCGCGCCGCCGGCCACTCGGCCCGCACGATCGAGTAGTACGCGGAGCTCCTGACCGATCCATCCTGGCCGGGCATGTCGGCGCGGCGCACGCCGTCGAGCCTGGCGCCGAGCCGCTCGATGGCCTGTCGGGAGCGTGAGTCGCGCTCGTCGGTCTTGAGCGCGACCCGCTGCACCAGCCATACGTCGAAGGCGTGACTCAGCATGAGGTATTTCGCCTCGGTGTTGCAGCGCGTGCGCTGGGCCGAAGCCGACAGCCACGTCGCGCCGATCTCGAGCGCGTCCGGTCTGTCAGTCCGCTGGAGCGGCGAGCCGGGGGGCCAGCGCCATTGCTGCAGATCGAGATAGCTCGTGCCGCCCACGACGCGGACGGCGTCCGCCATCGAGAGAGGACGCAAGGTGACCGTCGAGCCCGTGAGAACGGGCTGCTCCAGGTTCATCGGGCGGCCTTCACCTCGACCTCGAACACCGGCAGCGTGCGGCCGGGGTCGCCCTCGACCGGCGCGGGAACCGTTCCCTTCTGCCGCGCGCCCATGCGCGCGTAGAAGCCGGCGGCATATGGATCGGCCTCGATCACCATCACTCCCGGCTGCACGGCTCGGACCCGATCGAGCGCGTGAGCGTACATGTGGCGCCCGACGCCCCGTCCGTGCCAGCGCGGGTCGACCCAGAAGTGCTCGAGCGACCAGCGATCTCCCCGCTGCTCCAGCGCATAGAACCCGACCATCTCGTGACCGAGCTCGCCGACGTAGACGAGCTGGCCTTCAACGTACTGCGGCCGGATCCGGAGAACCGGCTCCCAGGCGATCAGCCACGCTTCAGGGTAGCCCCAGTGAGCCTTCGCGGCTCGCGCGATCTGGGACAGGCGCTCCGAGTCGCCGGGCAGCGCCCGTCGGATTCGAAGCTCGAGATCGCTCAGCGTTTGCTCCTAATCGGCCCGGGATCGCTTGAACACGGCGCCCAGCACCGGATGCGGATCGTCCGGGAGCCGCACCGCACGCCGGCTCGAATACTCGATGCAGAGCGGCCCTTCGTCGCGAGCGGGATCGATCTCGACGACGAGGCGCAGGAATGAGCCGGGCCAGCGGTAGACGAGCGCGCCGTCCTCTCCATCAGCACGTACGCCCTGGACGACCGTTCCCCACTGGGTGTGCGCGCGCTCCCTCGAATGCGCGCTGAGGCGCAGGCCGAGTACCTTGATCGGCGACGCCGAATCGCGCGCGCCGGGCGCGGGCTTCGGCGGAGCTTCATGGCCCGGAGGCACGTCGGCTCGATCGGCATTGGTCTGAGCGAACTGGACCACGATGCCCTGCGCCTGCTTGGGGTGGAGAAACGCCTCGCTCCACTCCGGATCCGAGTCGTCGTAGCCGACGATCGAGTAGCCGTGGGTCCCGGCGCGATCGCACGCCTCGGCGAGGCTCGGCACCGTGAACGTGACGTGGTGGATCCCGGGCCCGTGTTGCGCGATGAAGCGATGCAGGAACCCGTCCGCGCCCGCGGGCTCGAGCACCTCGAGGTCGCCGCCTCCCTCATAGCGCCAGTGCCAGAAGCGGTATTCATCGGTCGTCATGCCGAAGGTCGACCGCCCGCCAAGCTCGCCGGCCAGGACCGCCTCGGCGTCGGCCAGGCGCGGCACGGCGATCGCGATGTGATCGAACAGGACCGAGCGCACCGGACTAGGACAGGACGGCGGTCTTCTTCCGCTCGATCAGCGCGAAGTCGATCGCGGCGCCGAGCCCCGGGCCGTTCATCGCGTGCACGAATCCGCTCTTGTCGACCTCGATGTCCTCCACGAGACCGTACTTCTGCGCCCCCGAGGGCAGCAGCACCTCGAAGAACTCGCAGTTCTTGATCGCCATGATCACGTGGAGGTTGGCGACGTTGTTCAGCGAGTTGCCGCCGTGGTGCACCTCGAAGTTCATGTGGAAGCCTTCCGCCAGGTGCGCCGTCTTGACCAGCGACGTGATCCCGCCCTTCACCGCGACGTCGCCGCGCAAGTAGTCGGTGGCCTGGGCCGTCAGCCACGGCGCGAAGGCAGTGAAGCCGCCGGGCGCGTACTCGGTCGCGAGAATCGGGATCGAGAGCTTCTGCTTCAGCTTGACGTAGTTGTAGATGTCGTCGTCGGCCAGCGGATCCTCGTACCAGTGAAAGCCGAGCCGCTCGACCGCTTGCCCCACCCGTAGCGCGTCCGGATACACGTAGGCCCACGTCGAGTCGAGCATGACCGTGAAGCGGTCGCCCACGGAGCGGCGAACCGCCTCGCAGACCTCGATGTCCACCTTCGGATCGGTCGGCGGATGGATCTTGAACGCCGTCCAGCCCTCGGCCTTGAACTGGGCGGCTTCATCGGCGTAGGCCTCCTTCGAGGCGAGCACGGCCGAGCTCGCGTAGGCGGGCACGCTGTCGCGATACGAGCCGAGGAGGCGGTGGATCGGCTGCCCGGCGACCTTGCCCGCGATGTCCCAGAGGGCGATGTCCACCGCGCCGATCGCGCGGTACGTGGTCGCGCGATTGCGCTGCCACAGCCCTTGATAGAGGCGCTCGCGCTCGAGGGGGTTCTGACCCATCACGACGGGCTTGAGGAACTGGATCAGGGACTCGCCGTCGAGGTTGGCGCCGCGCTGCGCCGAGCCCAGGAACGCGTGGCCCTCGACGCCGTCGTCCGTCTTGATCGCGAGCAGGCCGAGGTGGCTCTTGCCGCTGAAGCGGCCGGTGTGCCGTCCGTAGGTCGTGGCGGGAATATCGGTCCAGGCGAAGAGGGTGAGCGTGACGTCGGTGATCTTCACTCGAGGACTCCGTTCTCGATCGTGTCGGGGTTGTTCATCGCGCGGTCAGATGCGGCCACAGCGCGTCGGCGCCGCGCTCGGCGACCGCGCGCCCGAGCTCGGCGGCCCAGTCGCCCTCGCCGCCGAATTCGGCGCGCCACGACCAGAGACGCCGCGTCGCGAACTGCAGCGCGTGCTCGTACGTGAAGCCAATCGCGCCGTGCACCTGGTGAGCGATCTGGGCGCCGATGCCCGCGGCCTCGCCGACCCGCACCTTGGCGACGGCGATCTCGAACGCGGCGTCGCCGCGGTCGGCAGCGCGGAACGCGTTCGCGGCCGCCGTGCCCGCGGCGGCGGTGTGGCCGGCGAGCACCGCCAGGTTCTGCTGGATCACCTGGAACGAGCCGATCGGCTTGCCGAACTGGCGACGCTCGGTCGCGTACTGCGAGGCCTGGCGCAGGAGATAGTCGAGGCCGCCGGCCATCTGCGCCGAGCGCACGAGCGCGCCATAGAGCCAGACCGCGCGCGCCGGAACGCCACGGCCCGCCGGCGCGGCGGCGACGACGGGCGCCGCCTCGAAGGCCAGGGTATCGCGCGGCTCGCGCGCAAGGTTCTGATCGGTCGTGATCTCGCCGGCGCCCCGCGCCGCGAGCGCCACCATGCTCCGACCCTCGGCCTCGGTGACGACCACGAGGTGGCCCGCCGCGCGGCCCCACGGCACGCGCCCCGCGGTGCCGCTGAGCCGCCAGCCGCCGCCGGCCCGCGCCAGGCGCAGCGTCTCTTCGCGATGGACCGGCGCGATCGTCAACGGGCCGGACGGCACGTCGAGCCCGGAGGTCGAGAGAAGCCACGATCCCACGATGGTCTCGGCGATCGGAAGCGGAACCGCGTGCCGGCCTGCGGCGCGCGCCACCACGAACGCGTCGCCCCAGCTGCCTCCGGCGCCGCCCTTCGACTCGGGCACCAGCGGCCAGGTCAACCCGTTCTCTTCCACCGCCTGCCAGAGCGTGCCGGGCCAGGTACCCGTCTCGGCGGATTCGAGCAGTTCCTTCGTGACGAGGTCGGTGAAGAGACGGGTGACGACGTCGCCGAGGATCGTCCGCAGCTCGTTCATCGCAGCCCCAGACCGCGCGCGATGATGCCCCGCAGGATCTCGCGCGTGCCGCCGCGGAGCGAGAACGACGGCGCCCGCTGCATGAGAAAGCCGAGGACCTGCTGGAGATCGCTGCCGGTGTCGATCGTCGGCTCGACGCCGAGGAGCGCGTGGATGACCTCGGGCACCTCTTGCTCGAAGGTCGTGCCGACGTCCTTGACCACGGCCGCTTCGAGGTTCGGGTTCTCGCCGGCCTGGAGCATGAGGGCGACCGAGAGCGACATCTGCCGCAAGGTGGCGAGATGCGCGACGAGGCGCCCCACCGTGGCCGCGGCGCGCTCGCTCGGATCCTTCGACACCTCGCGGATCAGCTCGAGCAGCAGCGCGAAGCTCGAGAGGTAGCGCTCCGGGCCGCTGCGCTCGAAGGCGAGCTCGGTCGTCACCTGCTTCCAGCCCGCGCCCTCCTCGCCGACCCGCATGTCCTCGGGCACGAAGACGTCCTCGAAGACGACCATGTTGAAGTGATGCGCGCCGGCCAGGTCGATGATCGGGCTCATCGTGATGCCGGAGAGCTTCGTGTCCACCAGGAACTGCGTGAGTCCCTCGTGCTTCTTCGCCGGATCGTGGTGCGTCCGGAGCGTCGCGATCAGGTAGTCGGCGAGATGGGCATTGCTCGTCCAGACCTTGGTGCCGTTGACCTTGTAGCCGCCGGCGACGCGCTCGGCGCGCGTACGCAGCGACGCGAGGTCGGAGCCAGAGTCGGGCTCGCTCATGCCGATCGCGAACGACAGCTCGCCGCGGGCGATCGCCGGCAGGAACCGTTGCCGCTGCGTCTCGGTGCCGAATCGAAGCAGGAGCGGGCCGGACTGGCGGTCGGCGATCCAGTGGGCCGACACGGGCGCTCCGGCCGCCAGCATCTCCTCGAGCACCACGTAGCGCTCGAGCGCGCTCCGCTCGTGACCGCCGTAGCGCTTGGGCCACGTCATGGCGATCCAGCCGCGCGCGCCCATCTTCTTGCTGAACTCGCGATCGAAGCCGCCCCACGAGTGCGCGCGCCTCACCGGCGCGGCGTCCCCCAGCTCGTGGCGCAGGAACTCGCGCACCTCCGCCCGCAGGGCCTCCGCCTCCGGCGGCAGCTCGCCCAGCTCGAAGCGGAAGGTCTGCATGCTCACGCGTACGACTCGCGCTTGCGGAG
Source organism: Candidatus Rokuibacteriota bacterium (assembly GCA_003221615.1). Taxonomy (GTDB): domain Bacteria; phylum Methylomirabilota; class Methylomirabilia; order Rokubacteriales; family CSP1-6; genus AR31. The sequence goes on from QHSQ01000046.1 coordinate 21,417, forward strand.
CTCGACAAAGAGCCCGTGCGTATCTTGAGGATGCACCCAGGCCACGTCGTGGCGCCGGCCGTCGACGCGGACGCCGGCCTTCTTCAGGCGCTCGACGCTTCCCGGGATGTCCTGGCACTCGAAGCCCACGAGGTAGACGCCCTCGCCGTGCTTGGCGAGGAAGCGGCCGACTGCCTTGTCCGGATCGGTCGGCTGCAGGAGCTCGATGTGGCCGATCCCCGTCGGCAGGATCGCGTTCTTGAATCCGAACTCCTTGGACTCCGCTCGGTGATGGACTTTCAAACCAAAGAGGCCGGTGAAGCGCTCGATCGCGGTGTCGAGATCGCGCACCACGACCGTCAACTCGACGATGTCGCCCAGCATGATGACTCTCCTCCTTACGACGGCAGAGCGGATCATACAGTAGAATCTGCTGGCTCGCATGCGCCCCTCCCCCGTAAAAATTCCGTTCTACGGCTGGGTGGTCATCGCGGTCGCGTTCGTGACGATGGGCATCGGCGTCAACGCGCGCACGGCGTTCTCGCTGCTCTTTCCGCCGATCCTCGACGAGTTCGGCTGGCCGCGCGGGCTCACGGCCGGCGCGTTCTCGTTCGGGTTCCTGGCCTCGGCGATCCTCGGCCCCGTACTGGGGCGGCTGATCGACCGGCGCGGTCCGCGCTCGGTCATGCTGCTTGGCGTCGTGATGGTCGGCGCGGGTCTCGGTCTGGCCCCGCTCGTGACGGCGCCCTGGCATCTCTACCTGACGCTCGGCGTGCTCGTCGCCGGCGGCACCGTGTGCCTGGGCTACACCGGTCACGCGCTCTTCTTGCCGAACTGGTTCGTGCGTCGGCGGGGGCTGGCGATCGGCATCGCGTTCTCCGGCGTCGGGGTCGGCTCGATCGTGATCCTGCCATGGCTGCAGCGGCTGATCGCCGGCGCCGGATGGCGCACCGCATGCCTGGCGATGGCCGCGCTCGTCGTCGTAGCGCTGGCGCCGCTCAATCTGCTGACACGACGCCGCCCGGAAGACATGGGCCTCCTGCCCGACGGCGACCGCGCGCCCGAGGCCGCGACTCGAGGCGGCCGGCATCCGGCGAACGTCGTCGATCGGGCCTGGGCGTCGATCGACTGGACTCTGGCGCGCGCCATGCGCACCGCGCGCTTCTGGTGGGTCTCGATAGGATTCTTCGGCGGGCTCTGGGCGTGGTACGCCGTGCAGGTGCACCAGACAAAGTACTTGATCGAGATCGGCTTCGCGCCGGCGGTCGCCGCCTACGCGCTCGGTTTCGTCGGGTTCACCGGCATCGTCGGCCAGATCGCGCTCGGCCACATCTCTGACCGGGTCGGACGCGAGTGGGTCTGGACGCTCTCGTGCGCTGGTTTCGTGATCTCGTACGCGCTACTCCTCGTCATGCGCGAGCATCCGACTCCGGCGCTGCTCTATCTGATGGTCGCCGCGCAGGGCGTGCTGGGCTACGGTCTGGCCTCGGTCTTCGGCGCGATCCCGGCCGAGCTGTTCCAGGGCAAGCACTACGGAATGATCTTCGGCACGTTGAGCCTGACCTCGATCATCGGCGGCGCAATCGGTCCGTGGATCGCCGGGGCGCTGCACGATCGCACCGGCGACTACGTGCTCGCGTTCTGGCTCTCGATCGGCGCGAGCGTGGTGTCGGCGGTCGCGATCTGGCTCGCCGCCCCGCGCAAGGTACGAGCGGTTGCGGGCCGCGTCCCCCGCGGTTATAAGGTAGACCTCACATGAGCACGACCACCGAGCCTGGGGCGCTCCGAGGCGGCATCGCCCAGTCCTGACGCCGCGTCGCGGCGGGGTAGTGTGCTACTTGGCGATCTCGAGCAACTCGACCTCGAAGACCAGCGTGGCGCCGGGCTTGATGACCGGCGGCCGGCCCTGGTCACCGTATGCGATGTCCGAGGGACACACGAGCTTGCTCTTGCCGCCCACCTTCATGAGCTGCACGCCCTCGGTCCAGCATTTGATCACGCTGTTGAGCGGCAGGACGATGGGCTCGCCGCGCTGGACGGAGCTATCGAACACGGTGCCGTCGGCGAGCGTGCCGTGATAGTGCACCTTCACCTTGTCGGTGGCCTTCGGCGAGGCGCCGGTACCGGGCTTGAGCGTCGTGATGATGAGGCCCGATGCGGTGCGCGTGGCGCCCTTCTCGGCCGCGGCTTTGTCGAGGAAAGCCTGTCCCGCCTTCTTCTCGGTCGCCGCCGCCACGCCCGCGCGCGCGGCCTGCAGCTGCGAGATCTTCGCCGCGTACGCCTGCACGTCGACCTTGGAATCCTTCTTGAGCACGCCGTCACTCACGCCGGCCAGCACCGATTCGAGATCGGACGCGTTCAGATTGAAGGCGGCGAGGTTCTGGCTGATCACGAGCCCCAGGGCGTAGAGCGTCTTCTGGTCCTCGGTCTTCAAGTCTGGACCGGCGGCGCCGGCCACGGCTACGGCGGTCAGAACAATGGCGACGGAGACGGAGAGGGATTTGTACATCGGAGATCCTTTCTTCTCGCTGATTATCGTAGGATAAGTCGATCTTCTCACGGGAGGCTAGGATGCCGGAATCGATTCCTGCCCCGCTGATCATCGACACGCTCAAGGACACGTTCCGCGAGGCGCGCGGCAGCAGTACGCGCGAGCCGCTCGGCTGGATCCTGAGCGTGCCGGACACCCATCAGAAGACCGTGCTCGCCGCGCTCGACAAGGAGCGCGCGCTGCGCGTGGTCACCTGCGCCACCGAGGACGAGGCCAACGCCATCGGCGCGGGCCTCTGGATCGGCGGTGAGCCGGTCGTGTTGATGATCCAGCACGCCGGGCTGTATGCTTCGGTGAATACGTTGCGCGGCGTCGCGATGGATGGGCGCGTCCCGATGTTCTACATGATCGGCCTCCTGCAGCGTGAGCGCGATCGCGACCCGAAGGAATCGCGGCACTCGATGGTCCGCTTCGCCGAGCCGCTGCTCGACACGTTCGGCGTGCCGCACGCGCGGCTCGAAGGCCCGAACGACGTGCACTTGATTCCCGAGTACTACCGCCTGAGCCGCGAGCGGCGAGGGCCGGCGGCGGTGCTCGTGGGCCTGGAGACGAGCTAGATGGCCATCAAGCCCGAGGACATCCTTCGCGCGATCGCCGCCGCCCGCGGCAACGCGATCTGCGTGCCGACGATGACGACCTCTCCGGCCTGGCGAACCCTGGCGCCCGACGATCTCTCGATCGGTTGCGTCGGTTTCATGGGCGGCGCCTCGTCGCTGGGGCTCGGGCTGGCGCTCGCGATGCCGGAGCGCCGGGTGGTCGTGTTCGACGGCGACGGCTCACTTCTGATGCAGCTCGGCTCGCTGGCGACGATCGCCGGGGCAACGCCCCGCAACCTCACGCACCTACTGTTCAAGAACGGCGTCTATCACACCTCGGGCTCACAGGACATCCCGGGCGGGCTGTCCGTCGACTTCGTCCAGATGGCGAAGGGCGCGGGCTACCGGAAGGCCTACGCGGTCAGCGATTTCGACGACTTCAAGCGCCGCTTGCCCTCGATGCTGACCGACGAGGGTCCGCTGTTCGTCGAGCTCCACACGGGCCTGGCCGACAAGACGCCGATGACCGACCGCGGCGGTCAGCCCTTCCACCAGCAGGTCGAGGGCCTGCGCCAGAAGCTCCACAAGACCGGGTGAGCGCGGAGCGCGATCCAGGTATCGAGAGCCACACGATCGTCTCCCTGTGGCTCGCCGACGAGACAATACGCAAGCGACCGGGGCTTCACGACGGTACGATTGCTTGAGAGCTGGCTCGACCGTTCAGCCAACGGAGGACGGAATGGCAACCGTGGCGACTGATCACTACCGTGCCTACGCGCCCCGACCCTTCACCCGCGCCGAGCGCGATTCCGTGACGATCCTGTTCGGAGGGCTCCACTGGCGCATCGAGCGGATCCTCCAGGCGGTGCTGGAGGGCAGCGGATACCGCGCCCAGATCCTGCCGGTCGCGACGAAAGAGGATCTGCTGACCGGGCGTGAGACCGCCGACATCGGCCAGTGCTGCCCGACCAGCTTCACCACCGGCAACCTCGTCAACTTCTTGAAGAAAGAGTCGAAGCAGATCGGCGTCGAGGAGGTCAACAAGAAGTACGTCTACCTGACGGCGGGCTCCTGCGGAGCCTGCCGCTTCGGCCAGTATCACGCGAGCTACGAGCTGGCGCTCAGGAACACCGGGCTCGAGCGGTTCCGCATGTTCCTGATGGCTCAGGACAACCTGGACCAGAACATGGGCGACGGGCTCGATCTCAACCTGCCGATGACGCTCGGCTGCCTGTGGGGCATCTTCTGCACCGACCTCATCCAGGACCTCGAGTACCAGACGCGGCCCTACGAGGTGCTGCCCGGCCAGACCGAGGCGGTGGTCAAGGAGAGCGTGGAGTACCTCTACGAGATGTTCCGCAACCGCCCGAAGATGACGCCGAAGAAGTCCGTGCTGTGGCACCTGACCACGCCGTACTTCACGCGGGCGATGAAGGAAGTCCGCAAGAAGTTCTCCGAGATCGAGGTGGACCGCCTGCGCGTGAAGCCG
>QHSQ01000047.1 GCA_003221615.1 Candidatus Rokuibacteriota bacterium
ACAGCACGGTGATCGGTTTCTTAACGTCGAACCGGGTGGTGAGCTCGCCTTCTGTGTTCTGCAAACCGAGCTTTGTGAAATATGCGTTCGAGCTCGTCGCCTCCAGTTCGATTGTGGGAGTGGCGGAGTTCCCGTGGCCAAGGTAGGTCCGGATAACCTTGTCCGGCGCTCCGTCGATCTCCACCTGGCCATTGTTCAACAGAATAGACCGTGCGCACAGATCGTTGATCGCGCCCAAATTGTGGCTGACGAAGAGCACAGTGCGCCCTTGCTCAGCCACGTCGCCCATCTTCCCCAGGCACTTCTTCTGGAAGGCGGCGTCCCCAACGGCGAGCACTTCATCGACCAAGAGAATCTCCGGCTCGAGGTGCGCCGCCACGGCGAACGCGAGTCGGGCGTACATGCCACTGGAGTAATGCTTGACCGGTGTTTCCAGGAATCTTTCGATCTCGGAAAATGCGACGATCTCGTCGAACCTGCGATCGATTTCGCTCCGCTTCATGCCGAGGATTGCGCCATTGAGGTAGACATTTTCCCGGCCGGTCAGCTCGGGGTGGAAGCCGGTGCCGACCTCGAGCAAGCTGCCGACGCGGCCGACGATCTCGACCTCGCCCTCGGTCGGCTCGGTGATGCGCGAGAGGATCTTGAGCAGCGTGCTCTTGCCAGCGCCGTTGCGGCCGATGATGCCGACCACTTCACCACGGTTCACCTCGAAGCTCACGTCCTTCAGGGCCCAGAAGGCGTGTTCGCCGTTTAGAGCGTCAGCCGATAGCCCGGCGCGCAGCCGTCGCAGCGGGTCCAGGACCATGTCCGTGATCGACTCGCGGATCGTCTTGTACGGCTTGCGATCGCCGCCGATCTGGTACTGCTTGCCCAGCCCCGCAACACGGATGGCGACGTCGCTCATGAGTTACACGCGGTCGGCGATGGGTTCCGGGCGCAACTTGACGCGGCGGGCGCCGGCGGTGGAGCGACTAGCGACTCGGAGCACTGTCTGAAAGGTGGCCGGAGTCGGCCGCGTCCAGATAGGCTCGCTTCATCCACGATCAACAGTTTGGACTTGCTCACCAGCGTCCCCTGGTCACCCGCGGGTGGTTGCGTGCTGATGCTCTCACTAGAGAGCGCCCTTCATGGTTTCCCACTTGAGATCGACGATGACATGGCCCAGGGTGTGCGCCGGGTAATCGTAGCGCCCTGAGCCAGTCTCTTCTACGTCGAAGCGCAGGATATGTTCGCGATAGTCGTACATCTGTAGATTGGGACGATGCAGCGCGACGCTGATCGAGTAGCTGCCGGGCAGCAGCAGTTTTCCGGGAATCTGTACTGCCACGCAGTGGTCCCCGGCATCCTCAACCAACATTGGTGGATCTGCGTAGGCGTTGCTGGTGTAGAAGAGCTGATCGGCTCTGTGATTGGACACGGCAAAACCGATCTCGATCGCCTGAATGCGCCGCTCCAATGTGAACCACAACAGCACGGTGATCGGTTTCTTAACGTCGAACCGGGTGGTGAGCTCGCCTTCTGTGTTCTGCAAACCGAGCTTTGTGAAATATGCGTCCGAGCTCGTCGCCTCCAGCTCTACTGTGGGGGCGGCGGAACTCCCGAGGCCAAGGTAAGTTCGGATTACCTTGTCCGGCGCACCGTCGATCTCCACCTGGCCGTTGTTCAACAGAATAGACCGTGCGCACAGGTCGTTGATCGCGCCCATGTTGTGGCTGACGAAGAGCACGGTGCGCCCTTGCCCCGCCACGTCGCCCATCTTTCCCAGGCACTTCTTCTGAAAGGCAGCGTCCCCAACGGCGAGCACTTCATCGACCAAGAGAATCTCCGGCTCGAGGTGCGCCGCGACGGCGAAGGCCAGGCGGGTGTACATGCCGCCCGAGTAATGCTTGACCGGCGTCTCCAGGAATTTTTCGATCTCGGAGAAGGCGACGATCTCATCGAACCTGCGATCGATCTCACTCCGCTTCATGCCGAGGATCGCGCCATTGAGATAGACGTTCTCCCGGCCGGTCAGCTCGGGGTGGAAGCCGGTGCCGACTTCCAGCAAGCTGCCGACGCGGCCGGCGATCTCGACTTCCCCCTCGGTCGGCTCGGTGATGCGCGAGAGGATCTTGAGCAGCGTGCTCTTGCCGGCGCCGTTGCGGCCGATGATGCCGACCACTTCGCCGCGGTTCACTTCGAAGCTCACGTCCTTCAGGGCCCAGAGGGCTTGCTCACCGTTGACAGCGTCAGCCGATAGCCCGGCGCGCAGCCGTCGCAGCGGGTCCAGGACCATGTCCGTGATCGACTCGCGGATCGTCTTGTAGGGCGGCTTGCGATCGCCGCCGATCTGGTACTGCTTGCCCAGCCCCGCAACTCGGATGGCGACGTCGCTCATGGGTCACACGCGGTCGGCAAAGGTCCTCTCCATTCGACGGAAATAGAGGAGCCCGCTGGCCAGCATCACGAGGACTGTTGCGACGGAGACGACGAGCATCGGCCCGGGCGAGGGCTTCCCTAGCATACTCCAGCGGAACCCTTCGACCACTCCGCTCATCGGGTTGAGCCCCAGCAGCACACGCTTCCAGGGGGTCGTGACGGCGGTGGACGAGTAGAGGATGGGGGTGCAGAACAGCCAGAGCTGGGTCAGGAAAGGGATCACGTACCGGACGTCGCGGAACTCGACGTTGAGGGCCGACAGCCACAACCCCACTCCCAGCGAAGCCACGAAGGCCAACGCGACGAACACCGGCAGGAGCAGCATCTGGGGTCCGACGGGGTGACCATACCAGACCATCATCAGGAGGAGCATGACCTGGGCGATGGCGAAGTCGATCAAGCCGGTAATGACCGACGCGATGGGAATCACCAGGCGAGGGAAGTAGACCTTGGTGATCAGGTGTTGGTTGCCGACCAGGCTGTTGCCGGCGCTGTTGAGCGAGTTGGCGAACAGCAGCCAGGGCAGCAGGCCGCAGAAATAAAACAGCGGCCTGGGGGTGTTGTCGGTGGAAAGATTGCCCAGCTGGGCGATGATGCTGAAGACGACCATGGTGCAGAACGGCTGAATGATGGCCCAGGCGACGCCCAGCACGGTCTGCTTGTAGCGGACCTTGACGTCGCGAAGGGCCAGGATCCACAACAGCTCGCGGTACTGCCACAGTTCCTGCAGGTCGATCGCTTGCCAGCCGTGCCGCGGGCGCAGCGTGACTCGCCGGGTGGCGCCGACGGCGAGGCCGGAGGCCTCTGCAGGAATAGGCTCGTTGTCGTGCGTGGTCAGTAGACTCGAATTGCTCATTGTCGTCCTTTGTTTCCGAGCGGGAGTTTGACGGTGAAGGTGGAGCCGGCACCTTCCTGGCTCGAGACCTCGATGGCGCCGCCATGGGCCTCGACGATGCCCCTGGCCTGGTAGAGGCCGATGCCCCAGCCGCCTTTTTTGGTTGAGCGGAACGGCGCGAAGAGCGACTTGCGCACGAATTCCTCCGACATGCCGCAGCCGGTGTCGGTGATCGAGATGACCGCCTTGCCGTTCTCCCCAAAGGTCCGCAGCGTCACGGTACCCTTGTCGTCGATCGACTGGACGGCGTTGGCGACGAGATTCTGAATGACCTTCGACAGCGACTCGGCGTCAGCCGCGATCGGGACCGGCGCCAGGTCCTTCACCAGGCCGATCCGCTCGTGCTTGACGATGGGCCGGGCCGCATCCAAAACGAGGGCCGCCAGGTCCACCGGCTCGATGCGGAGCGCCGCAGACTCCGGCGCCGACGACAGCCGCCGGAGCAGCACCTTCATGCGGTCGGCTGTCTTGGCAACCGTTTTGATCGCATCGCGCTGGAACTCCGGGTCGTCGACGTTCTTGAGGGCGTTGTCGCTCAGCAGCGAGAGCGCCGAGATCGAGTTCTTCAGGTCGTGGATCACGAACGACGTGAGTCGGTGGAAGGCCTCGAACTCGCGCGACTGGGCGAGGCTCTCCGAGAGGCGCGCGGTGACGATGGCGCCTGCCGCCTGCTCCCCGACGGTCGCCATGAACTCGAGGTCCTCGATCGTGTAGGAGACGCCCGTCCGCTCGGGCCCGATCAACAGGAAGCCGGTGAGCTCGTCGCGCCAGCGGAGCGGGACGAGCACGGATCCGTCGGTGAAGACTCTCGCGACCCGAGGCTCCAGCCACTGGTGGACACCGTCGCTCTCGAGGACGAGAGGCGTCTGCGCTGTCTTGAGCGAGGCGAGCATCGACTGATCCGCGCGTAGCGCCTCGGTCGGCCGCCCGATCCCCACGGCGATCGTGGCGTGATAGCGAGCGTCCTGATCATCCCTCAAGTAGATGACACCGACGGTTGTGCCAACCGTCTCGACCACCGTGGCCAGGAGCTGCGGCGCCAGCTCGTCGAGCGTCACCAGCGAGCCCAGTCGCTTGGTGAAGTTGACCCATTGCCCCCGGTAATCGTACTTGCTCCGATAAAAGTGATGTGCAATGAAGCGCTTCACCCGCCAGCGGACGGTCTCGGAGAGCAGCGTAGCTGCCAGCCCGAGCGCGGAGATGAAGACAACCACGGATCCGATGAAGAGCTCCTCGGCGATTCCCAGGCTGTTCAATAACCAGCCGAGGGTTCCGACGGCCAGCAGATAGACACCCAGGACGCCGACCACGACCGACCGGTACAGCACCTGCCTTGACACTGCCAGCTCGACCCCGAGTCGGTCGCGCATGAGCGACGCGGAGATCGCCATATTGGCGATCAGCAGGGTCGTTGCCTGCGTGACCAGGTAGCTCGCCATCGTCACGTTGAAGAGCGCGGTCTGGCTGAGGAAGTAGAAGCGGACGAGCAGCACGCCGCCCAGGCCGAGCACGAGGTACTTGATGCGCCAGCGTGCCTCACGCTTCGCAGCGCGCAGCACTCCCTCGAGCCCGGCCAGCAGCGCCACCGTCGCTAGGAGCTGCACGAGGATGGCGATCCGCCCCACGGATTCGACCCGCGCCGCATAGAAGGCGCCGGCGAAGTCAGCCACCTGGAACGCACTAAGCCAGCCGGCAGCGGCCGCGCTCGCAGCCGTGATTGCGGTGCCGCAGCCGAGGCCGAGCCAAACACGACGCGAGAGCCGGCGCGCGCCCGGGCGCGTCAGCGCGGCGACGAAGATACCCCAGGGGACGACCAGCAGAAGCCCGGCGATGAGGGTCGCCTTCAGCCAGAACAGGCGCTCGTCGGGTGCGTCGGTCTGGGTCACCAGCACGAACGCTGTCGCCGACTCGAGCGCGAGGCCCGTCATCCCCAGGGCAAAGCTCCAGCGAAGCATCCCGCGCGGCCGGCGCGCCACGGCCAGGGCACCCAGCCCGAGGCTCGAGGCTGCCGCGAGCAGAAAGACGATGTCCCTGGCCGTCATGCGACTTTTTCTTTCAGCCGGGAGGATGTCCGGGCGCCGGTCCGCGCGAGCAGGAGACCGAGCAGGATCAGCGGGATCAGCGTGAGCCCCCACACGCCCTTGCCGATCCAGTTGTGTATCGTGCCGCTGGCCGCCTCCGGTCCGATGTAATGCACCCCGACCGCGATCGCAGCGACCCGCATCGCATTCGCGAAGATGGCGATCGGGATCGCCGAGGCGACGAGCACCAACTTTCGTGGGACACCCCGCTGGGTCGCTTGGGCGAAGGCGGCGGTGAGCACCAGGAGGGCCATCAGGAAGCGGAGCCCATTGCAGGCCTCGGCGACCTGGAGGGTGAGCGACGACAGCTCGATGGTGACGCCCGTCTGGTAGACGGGGACGTCCAGCAGGCGCGCGGCGGCCGCGGCGAACGCGGCCGCGAACACCTGGATCTTCAGCGTCACCGCGGCCACGACAGCCCGAGGAAGCGGCGCCATGAGCAGAAGGAAGCCGACTGGGAAGGTCGCGGCCCGCAGGCATCTGCCACCGAAGCTCCACATGACGAGTCCGGCGACGACCACGGCCACCGATAACCCCTTCAGGAGAAGGCTCTGGCCCAGCGTTCCCAGCGCCAGCAGCCCCACGCCCGCGAGGATGACGACTATCCCTGCTGGGTGCCCGCGGCCAGTCGCCGCGCGTAGGCGGTCGCGCTCGATCCACGCGACGAGCGCGCTGAAGAGCGGCACGAACATCCCGTGGCCGGCGTAGGTGTCGGTGCGCCAGACGTCGATCATCTCGATCATGGTGGGCACGTAGAGCGCGGCCAGGACCGCCACCGTGCCGAGCTGGAGCCAGCGTGTGGAGACGGAGACCCGCATCTCTAGCGCGCCGCCGTCCCGGCGCTCTCAGTACGCCGCAGTAGTCGCAAGGCCATCGGCCTTCCTTCCCCGCACGGCGGTGATCACACGCTCCACCGCCTCCTGAACGGGTCCGTCGTTCACCACGACGAGATCGGCGTGGGCGCGCGTCGGCTCGACGTAACGTTCATGCATCGGGCGCACGGTGCCGAGGTACTGCTGTAGCACCTGGTCCACGGTGCGGCCCCGCTCCGTGACATCCCGCCGGATCCGCCGGATGAGCCGCAGATCCGGTGACGCATCCACGAACACCTTCACATCGAGCAGCGACCGGACCGCCTCCCACCAGAGCGCAAACAACCCCTCGACGATCACAAGGCGCGCCGGGAAGACCGGCCGAACCCCCACGCGCGCGTGAGACTCGAACGAATACACCGGCTTCGGTACCTGTTCGCCGCGCGTGAGCCGCGTCAGATGCTCGACGAGCAGTGCGGCGTCGATCGCCGCGGGCTCGTCGTAGTTCAGCCGGCTGCGCTCCTCGGGGGGTAGCGCGCTCCGATCGACGTAGTAGGAATCGAAGTCGATCACGCATCCGCCGAAGCGATCCACGAGCCCGCGCACGATCGCGCTCTTGCCTGCGCCTGTGCCGCCCGCGATGCCGATCAGTGACGCCATCGGTGGCTCAGCGCTCCGTGAGCTTCCGCTCCAGCTCCGCGGCGAGCTTCTCGCGGTCTTTGGAGCCGACGTACCAGTCGATCGTACGGTGGAGCCCGTCGACGAACCTGACCTGAGGCTCCCAGCCGAGCAGCCGCTTGCCCAAGGAGTTGTCGGCGACGCGGTTCATGGGGCCGACGGGCTTGTCGAGCAAGAAACGGATCTGCGCCTTGTGTCCGGTGTAGGCGAGCACCTCGCGCACGGCTTCGATCACTCGCGTGCGCTCCATGGTGCCCAGGTTGATCGCGGTACCGTCGTCGATCTTCTCGGCGGCGCGGATGGTGCCGGCGACGATGTCGCTCACGTGAGTCCAGTTGCGGATTTGCTCGCCGTTGCCCCACACGTCGAAGGGATCCTGCTTGAGAAACGCGCGCGCGATCATCGCGATGACTGCATGGTTTTCGTGGCCGCGGTTACCGTACACGGTGAAGTACCGGCACGCGGCTGCCTTGAGTCCCCAGTCTTTGCAGTAGGCGCGGAGGGTCATCTCTCCCATCAGCTTCGCCCAGCCATACATGTTGTCGGCGTCGTAAGGGGGACCGACCAGGTCTTCGGTGAGGTACACGGTCTGGCTCGGATCGGTCTGGAGCTCGTTCGGATATACGCACCCCGATGAGGCGAAGACCACCTTGTCGACGCGGGCCTTCGCGGCGGCATCGAAGACGAGCTGGTCCAGCATCATATTCAGCGCGCACGCCGACTGGTGCAGCTCGACGTATCCACGCCCGCCGTGGTCGGCGGCGAGGTGAAAGACGACGCTCATGCCATCCACGACCTTCCTGGCAAGGCCGTTCGTCTTGAGATCGCCCCGGATGAATTCGACACGGCCCTTGTCGATGTGGTCCTTGATGTTGTCGAGCTGGCCGCTGCTCAGGTCGTCCACTACGCGCACCGCGGCGCCGCGCTCGATGAGTCCGTCTACCAGGTGCGAGCCGATGAATGACGCGCCACCGGTCACCAGCACCGGCCGATCTTTCCAGTTCACTGAGCTTCTCCTTTCGCGGCTTCCGCTCGAGCAATCGCGGTCATGCTCGGCGACAGCAGCGGTCCTCCCAGCGTCGAAAGGCACGCGAGGCACCCGGTGAGCACGGGGTGATTCGTCAGCCGGGCTGGCTTGATGGTGATCGTCTCGAAACCCGATATTCGGAGCAGCCTCGTCATCGTCGTAGGCGAATAGCTCCGGATGTCCTGGGGGCACCATATCCCGGAGCCCGAGCGGAAGAACCGTTCGGCACGGGACCAGAACGAGAAATTCTTCGACTGCACCACCAGGAGACCTCCACGGCGCAGCCGATTCCGACATTCTCTGACGATCAGCTTTGGATGCGATACGTACTCGAGCGCATGGATCAAGCTGATCACGTCGTAGCTTCCCTCGGGAGCTTGGCTCGGAAAGTCACCGCACACAGCGTCGAGGCCAGCGTCTTGGGCGAGCGCGACAGCTCGGCGGGAGAGATCGATGCCCGACGCTTGCCACCCCGCCTTCCGTGCTGCTCTGATGAGATAACCTGGTCCACATCCGACGTCGAGCCAGCGCCCTCCACGGACCAATCTGGTGACGGCCTCGACCAGCTCGCGGTTGGCTTGTTCGCGTCGACCGCCGTAGACCCGTTCGACCCACGCCGGATCGGCATAGTCGCCGGAGTCCCAGAACTGGCTCTCCGACACTCGGAGATCCGCCGCCGGCCGGAACACCATCCCGCAAGCGCATTTCACACGCCCAGGAACGCACGGCCGGCATTCGGAGGTCTTCCGTCCACACAGGGGACAATCGCTCTGGCCGGCGTTTTCCCCGATCGCGTGTGTTTGCCCGATGGCCTGTGTCATGCGCGGTTGGAGCCGGACGCGGCCTTGGCGCCGCTCAGCTCTCGCTCCTTCATCACCGTCTGGTAGAGATCTTCGTAGGCGCGCGCCCGCGACTCCCAACTGTACTCGGTCTCGACCAGCTCACGCCCAGCGCGGGCCAGCTGCTGGGCGTGCTCGGGGTGCTGGAGCAGACCCACGACATGCGCCGCGAACTCCTGGGGATTCTGGGCCACGAGGTAATGCTTGCCGGGCACGCCGGTCAGCCCGACGATCGCGCCCGGGTAGCCGACGATCGGCATCCGCATCGCCATCGCCTCGAGCATCTTGCTCTTGAGACCGGTGCCGTGGCGGATCGCGCAGACGTAGATCTGACCCGAGCAGACGGCGGGCCGCAGATCGGGAACATTGGCGGAGATCTTGATCCCGGGTCGAGTGGCGAGCGCCAGCACCTTCGCGTCCGGGCTCGCCCCGATCAGGTGCAAGCGGGCCTCCGGAACGCGCTGCCGTACGAGCGGGAAGATGTCGTTGGCGAACTCGAGCGCCGCGTCGATATTCGGTGTGTAGCCGAGGTGGCTATGGAATACGAGCGTCGCCGGCTCCTTCTCGACCGCGACCGGGTGGAAGTAGTCCGTATCGGTCCCGTACGGGATCAGGTCGACCCGTGCGTCCGGCACGGTCTTCCGGACGGCCTGCGCGTCGGGGTCGGCGACCACCGTACACCGCTCGAACCGCGGGTATACCAGGCGCTCGTAGCGCGGCTCGTCATAGCTCAAGAGCTTGTAGTAGAGCTTCTCGCGGCGGCTGCGAGCGCATTTGAGCATCTCGCTACACCGCAGCGTCCACGAGTCGTGAAGCGAGAGGACCTTGGCGATCGGCAGATCGGCCGGGACGATGCCTCCAGCGTAGCCGCCTTCGACATGGATGACGTCCCAGTTCGTCGCGTGCTCCTTCAAGGCCTGCCGCATCGACAGCCGGTGCTGCAGGGGCCTGCCCCAGAAATGCGCGGACAGCGCGCTCAGGGGCGCGAGCAGCCGGCGGTAGGGGCTGGCCGCGATCGTCTGCACGGAGGCGCAGTACTGAGGCGCCCAGTCGAGGTGCTCGGCGTCGTCCTCGATCAAGAGCGTGACGAGGTGGATCTGGTGCCGTCGCGACAGCTGGCGGATGAGGTTGCCACCGTAAAGACGGAAGCCGCCACGAGACGGCAAATACGGCAAAGCTTGTGAGATCCAGCCAATGTTCATCCGATGTCCCTCATGGTCTTGGCCGCCAGTCCATGCTCTCGGCGGGCCCCGTTCTGTTCGGCGCCGGGCGGCTCGGCGTGATCTCCGAGGATGATCTCCTGCACTCGGCGCTCGATAGAGTCCCATTCGTAACGCGTGCGCACGAGCCGGTAGGCCGCAGCCGTCAATCGCGCGCGGAGTCGTGAGTCACGCGTCAGTCGCAGACAGGCTTGCGCGAAGCTGTCGGGTCCATCCGCGATCAGCAGGTGCTCTTCGGGGCGAGCGTCGATGCCCTCGACCCCGACGGAAGTCGAGACGACGGCTCGACCGTGCCCCATGGCTTCGAGGATCTTCAGGCGCGTGCCGCCGCCGTACCGGATCGGGATAACGACCACACTCGCCTTTTCAAGGTACGGCTGGACGCTCGACACTGCTCCGGTCACCGTGATCGCACTCCCGTCATCGAGGGCCCGCACGACATCGACCGGATTGCGTCCAACCACCATGAAGCGTGCCAAGGGATTCGCGCGCCGAATCGTCGGGAAAACACGTCGCGCGAAGAAGGTCACCGCGTCGACGTTCGGGGCGTAGCTCATCTCACCGATGAAGAGCAAGAGGCATTCGTTGCTCGCATCGGTAGGCGCGGGCAACGCCGGCAATGACTCCACGCCGTTCGGCACGACCCACACGCGCGGGCCGCCGCCGATTGCCTGCCGGTCCGGCTCGGAGCAGACCAGGAACTCGTACGGTAGTCGCGCGAGGCGTCGCTCGAGCCGCCGGAGCTTGAGATACTCCAAGCCCTCCAACGGCGTCAGCCGATCGGGGCGTGTTCTCGTCAGCCGATACTTCAGCCGGCGATACAGGACATCGTTCAGGTTGACGAATCGTCGCGCGTTCTCGAGGCTCCCCAGGAGCGGCATTCCCCCTAGCCACTCGACGAAGGCTACGTCGAAACGACGGCACGCCAGCCGCTGTACGAGCTGCTGCGCCTCCTTCGACTCCCAGGCGTCGAACAGAACGGGACGGGTGGGATGGAGGTAGCCCCGGAGCCCGGCCAGGATACGGCGGGCGCGGGGAAGCTGCGCCGCCGTCCGGTAGCGACACGTCTCGCGCGGCACCAGGAACGACTCACGGACGAGGGGTGCGACCGCGTCCAGGTCGCGCTGCTCACCCTCGTCGTAGGCGAAGCAGACGAGGGTCAGGTCCATCACCTTCGCCGCCGCGCGCACCAGGTGATAGGCGCGAATCTTGTCGCCGGCCGCAAGCGGCCACGGCACCACGTTCGAGATGAAGAGTCCCCGCATTTGCTTAACGCCGCTCGGGTCGCCGGGGCGCCGTGCTGGATCGCGCCAGGTCATCAGTGAGCTGTCGCATCAACTCGAGGTTGGTCTGTCTCACCGTGGTGAGGAAGTCGCCGTAGTCTCTTTCTTCTCCGCCGACCGGAAAGCCCCACTGGTCTTCGCCGCGTGCCCGGACGGCCTCCTTGCCGTCATAGGCATTGTCGAGAAAGCTGACCAGGCCCCAGTTGGATTTCTCGCCCCAGCTGTCGATCCACGCCCAGAATTTCGTGCCGACGACATGCTTGACTCCGGCCGGCGTTGTGATGTTGAAGTCCCGCGAGAGGGTGGTGTTATAGAGCTTGGCGCGCTCTTGTTGTGTCTTCGGCCAGCCCTCCGGATTCGGGTACCGCCAGAGCGAGGAGTCCGGATTCGCTCCCACGCCGGTCCAGGTCACGATCGGGATATCGCCCGCGTAGCGCGTCGTCAGCTCGAGGAGCTGCGGGGTGACGGCTGCCTGAAGAACGTCCACGGACTCTCCAGCCGCTCGCAGGATTTCCTTCCTCGTCAGTCCGCCCCAGCCGTTGAAGGTAGCTGGGCCGAACACGAGCTTCCCCGGCATCTTCTTGCGACTGGCTCCGGCTGTGGCCGAAAAGTAGCGTTTGGCGAACTCGTACAGGAACGCATCGAGATCAGCACGGACGCCGGGAGTGGCCCGGGTGAGTCGATCGTAGTCCTTTCCCACCCAGCTGCTGCGGCCGCTCTCATCGAGAAAGCCTTTGCCCGAAGGCCATCCCCCGTCGGAGTCCCAGGACGTATACCGAGCGCCCCAGGCGGCGTTGAGGCCGGCAATGCTGTCGTACTTGGCCTTCAAGAAATCGCGGAATGCGTACTTGGCGTAGACCTTGGTATCGGTGTATTTGACCCGGAGACGGTCGTTGTTCGACTGCTGGAAGTTGGTAGCGAGCACCAGCCACGCGATGTGCGGGTGGATCCGTGGCGCGGGCAATTCGGGCCCGGGCCCGAAACCTACGATATTGTCCGCGTCGTCCGTCGCAATACCGATGAGCCACGGCGATTTCGCGGCGTCGGGCGACGAGCCTCCGGCCATCGCGTTGGCATAGATCTCGAAATTCGGATCGAAGACGTCGGGCGTTCCGTTGCCACGCCAGCCGGCGTAGACGGCTGGATCGGTGCCGGCGATGAGATCTTTCACCGGGCCGGGGGCGGCGTTCCACTGGTTCGTCAAACCGTAGTACGCCGGCCGGATCATGGTGACGTACGGCATCTTCTCTGCATTGACGTGTCCGTATTGCGATGTGGTCGGCAGGACGTACTCGGTCGCATACTCGGCGAGCGTGTTGAAACCCCAGACCTTCAACCGCTTGACCGCGTACTCGGCCCACTTCGGCTTGCTGCCGTACTTCACGACGATCCGGTTCGCGTGGGTGTCCTTGAGGTCGTCGATGGACCCGCCGACATCCACCGAGAAAACGCCGAGCATGAGGAAGGCGTTTCCTTCGGGCGTGACGAACACCCAACGGCTGCCGATCTTTGCGACCTTGAAGGAATCCGATGGCTGGCCGACGCGGGGCATGACACCCCCGAAACGATCACGTTGTGCTCCGGGCGCCCCCTGTGCGATGGCGTCCGCCGGCCCCGAGGCGAGGAGGCTTGCGAGAGTGAGCACGACGAGTGTGTGCGCCCGCGTGGAATTCGTGTAACTCATCGGCCAACGGCCACCGGGCTCGCGGCGGTCTCCTCCATCGTCTCGATAGTCAGCGGTCGCAGACACATCGAGAGAATCACGACGAACCACAAGAGTCGGACGTGAAGCGCCGACAAGAAACAGATAGCGACCACCGCGCCGAGCAGGCCGGCCTCGAGGCCTCTCGCCGCCGTGTTGATCACGCGCGTGTCATCCGGGCGTGTCTGGGTCGCGATGCGCACTCTGCGGAGACTCAGCCAGCTGAAGAAGAGGATCGCGGCGAAGACGAGGAGACCGAGAATCCCCATCTCGGTTGCCGTCTCGAGGTATGTATTGTGTGCCACGTTCTCCAGCGTCGCGTTGGGGTCGCCATAGAGATGGATCATGGCCTTGTAGTTGCCGACGCCGATGCCGGTCAGGAAGTGCTGCTTGAACATCTCGAGGCCAGCCCAGAACAGCGCCGCCCGGATATCCGTCGACTCCTGATCGAACTGCATCGGGGTGAGGAGACGGGCGAGCGGCGAAGTCGGCGCAGCGTAGAGGAGCGTTCCGGTAAGAAGGCCCCCCAGCGCGAGGTTCCGCAGTGGGCGCTGCGAGTACAGGACGACAGCCACGAAGCTCGCGATGAGGCCGAGGAAGCCGCCGCGTGACCCGGCGAGCGAGAACGCCACGAGCATCACGACGAGGCACCCGAGACAGTAGGCGCGTTCCCAGAAGGGCACGGGGTCCTGGGCGAGGAGCGCCGCGAGCGGCAAGCACAGAAGGGCAGACAGCGCGAAGTAGTTGGGGTCGCCGGTGACCCACCCGGGACGGCCGCCTCCCCAGTTGATCCATTCTTTGATCAGGTGGAGTGATGCAAAGGCGACGCCGCCGATCAGAGCGAGGAGCGTCCAGCGGAGCCGCTGAATCGAGTCGACCAGCACCCCGGTGAGAAAGAACAGGAGCAGGAAAGACACCCAGTTGGCCAGCGGACTGATTTCGAGCGGAATCTCCGATCCGCCGCCGACGTACGAGGCGATCGTGGCCAGACCGAACAGCACGAAGAGACGCGACTGTGCCGTCTGAAAGAGCTGGGGCGGTGTCCGACGCGCGCCCAGATACATGACCCCGACGAGTAGGCAGATGACACCCAGATATTTGTTGAGCGTGACGCCCGCGATCTGCGTCTCCGCCCAGATCGGGTGGCGCACCAGAGGCATGACCGCGACGAGGAGATAGAAGAAGATCATACAGTCGGCTTGAGACGCCCGGATCGCTGGACGAGCGCGTCGAGCGACGCTCGTATCCCGGCCCGCAGGTTCGCGAAGGTGTAGTCGGCCTCGATGGTGTGTCGCGCCCGGCTTCCGATCGCCCCGCCTAACTCCGTACTACGGAGAACGCGGACCAGGGCGTGAGCAAATGCATGAGGTCCATCGGCCACGAGGATGTCCCAGCCGTCGGTGAAGCCGAGCCCCTCCATTCCGATACGCGTGGATACGACCGCCCGGGCCATCGCGGCTGCCTCGAGGATCTTGAGACGTGTGCCGCTACCGATCCGGAGTGGTACCGCGCAGACCGCGGCCTTGGCCAGCTCGTCCCGCATGTCCGGGACCGTTCCGGTGAACTCGACGTCGGTGATGCGGGCGAAACGACGGAGCAGGGTCGGTGACGGATTGCGACCAGCCACCACGAATCTCACGTGCGGGACGAGGCTCCGGACGGTCGGCAGGATCTCGGAGATGAAATAGGCGGCCGCATCCTGATTTGGGAACCAATCCATGCCACCCTGAAACAGCACCCGACCGGCCTGACCGGCGCCGTTCGGCGTGTAGGTCTCGGCGTCGACGACGTTGGGCACGATCACGGTCGAACATTCCGGACACAGCCTGTTGATCGTGCGCCGATCCACGTCCGAGCACGCCATCGCAACGGCCGCGCGTGCCCACGCACGACGCTCCCAGCGCTCCATCTTGAACGCTTCGAGCGAGGCATACGCGCGTTTCACCGGGTTCGGCTCGTGCGGCAGATAGCGGCGGAGGAGCACGTGCTCGACGTTTTCGTTGTTGACGATGATCGGAATCGAGATCGGCGGAACGTTGGCGATCGTGAACACGTCGCAGACGATCGCGTCGAACGGCTCGCGGCGGATGCGTGCGACGATCTTGTCGCGCATCGCCGCGGACTCGAACCGCGTCACGCCGTACGGCCGAGGCGAGGGGACGCTCGCCAGGCGGCCCGCGATGTCGCGCCGGTAGAGCACCGTCCGCGTGACCAGCGGGACGATGTCGACGTCGCGGCACACCGCCCCCAGCGAAGATTGCCCCTCCATGGTCTCGTCCTCACGGGCGAAGGCCAGTAATGAGACCTCGTGCCCTTCGGCGGCGAGCGCGCGAAGCAGCGCCCATGTACGAATCTTGTGGCCGTTGTTGGCGGGTAGCGGAAACGAGAGTGCCAGAAACAGTAGGCGCATCGTCACGCCTGCTGATCTTGGTTGCTCGGACGGTCGTCGTGGCTGACGCGCTGCCACCAACCTCGGAGCCGGATCTGCTTCTCGAAGTACAGCGCGTACACACGGCGCGCGATTCTCGCGCTCGCCCAATAGCTCTTGTGCCAGCGCTGAGGTCGTTGCAGGACACCGCCGAACTTGCTCTTGAAGTAGCCATAGCCGCACATGTTGTAGACGCGAAGACCCTTAGAAGCATGTCGTGTGGCCGCAGGACCTGAAGGAGCAGTCTCGGCGCATCGACTCCGTATGGCGGAAACAGGTTCTTGCGTGCGAGAACCTCGACGAATTGATCATAGAACTCATCGGCGATGGCCGGATCGTCCACAGTCTCGACCACCAGGCCCAGCTTCTTCGCCTTCTTGACCTTCTGGCGGGATTTGAGGTCGATGCGGCTCCACATACGGTCCGGATCGCCCGGGGTCAGCTCGACGACGTAGGTGGGCTGGGTCACGCCTTCGTAGCCGAAGGCCTCCATCGTTGCCGCATCGAGGATCGAATTTTCGAGCTCGACCATCGCAAAGCGCTCGTGTTTCGCCAGTCCGTCGATCGCGCCGAGAAAGGCTTGCTGATCAAAGGTCTTGTTCACCACGGGCCCCATGAAGTTCGTGGTCCAACCCTTCAAGGGGCTGCCGAGGATTCGGAACGGCCCCTTCGTGACCACGGCGCCGCAGAAGTAACCCATCGTGCGGCCACGATCACGGATCGCCCAGAAGCGGAGGTCGACTCTTCGGCTGGCCGCCAGATAGTCGAGCCAGACCTTTCGGTGGAAGAGCTCACGGCTCTCGTAGGGCGCGATCAGGTCATCCCAGCGAGCGACCTCACTCGGGGTCAGAGGCTCCATCTCGTATCGCTTCGGCGCCGCGGGGGTCGGGTGATCGGCGTTGGGTTTGGCCGTGGGCCCCCAGGTGAC
>QHSQ01000048.1 GCA_003221615.1 Candidatus Rokuibacteriota bacterium
CAACCTCGCGCGCGGGCTCGTGGGCTGGGTGCGCGGAGGGCTCGGCATGTCGGTGGTGCTGGCGGAGTACTTCTTCTCGGGAATCTCGGGCTCGACGATCGCGGACGTCTCGGCGATCGGCTCGATGCTGACGCCGCCGATGCTGCGCGCCGGCTACCGGCCCGGGCACGCGGCCTCGCTGGTGGCGTCGGCGACGGCCATGGGCATTCTCGTGCCGCCGGCCATCTTTATGATCGTCCTCGGCCAGATCATGGATACGTCGGTCGTCGCGATCTTCCTGGGCGGTTTCATCCCGGCCGCCGTCACCGCCGCGTGCCTGATGGCCGTCATCTTCTTTCAGGCCCACCGGCTCGGCTGGCCTAAGGACGAGCGGCCCAGCTGGGCGAGCCTGGGCGTGGCGTTTCGCGCGTCCCTGGTGCCGCTGGTGGTCCCGGTGGTGATCGTCCTCGGCTTCTTCTTCGGGGTCTTCACGGCCACCGAGGCCGGTGCGCTGGTGGCCGCGTACGCGGTAGCCGCCGCTGTCTTCTACTACAAGAACGTGACCGTGCGTGAGATGTGGACCTTGCTCCACGAGACTGCGCTCCTCACCGCCGCGGTGATCTTCCTGCTCGCGGTGGCGAGCATCTATCAGTTCCTCATGGGCATGCTGGGTGTCCCGGCGCTGCTCGGTGAAATTCTGCGGCCGCTCTACTCCACGCCGTGGCTGTTCCTCGTGGCCGTGTCGGTCCTGGTCATGCTCTTCGGGATGGTGCTCGAGGGCTTGCCGGCCGCGGTCGTGCTCATCCCGGTCGTGTTCCCAATCTCCAAGCAGATCGGCATCCATCCGGTCCACTTCGCCACCGTGCTCACCGCGGCCGTCGGCATCGGCCTTTTCCTGCCACCGATCGGCGTCGGTCTCCTGATGGCGCTCCGCTTCGCGGATGTCTCGATCGGCCGCCACTTCCGGGCATACTGGCCGTACCTGATCTCGCTGTTGGTCGGCCTCTTGCTCCTGATCCTGTTTCCCGAGCTGACCCTCTTCCTGCCTCGACGCGCCGGCCTCGTGCGCTGAGCCCGCCGAGAGAGAGGTACCGGATGCTCTACATGATCATCGAGCGTTTCAAGAACGGCGATCCGGTCCCCGTCTATCGACGGTTCCGCGACAAGGGGCGGCAGGCTCCCGAGGCTCTGAAATACATCTCGAGCTGGGTAACGACCGACATGAGCCGCTGCTATCAGCTCATGGAATGCGAGGATCGCCGGCTCCTCGATGAGTGGATCACGCGCTGGAGCGACCTGGTCGACATCGAGGTGATTCCCGTCATCACTTCGGCGCAGGCGGTGGAGAAGATCGCGCCGCGCCTGTAACGCGCCCGGCACAAAGCTCAGCGTCTGAACTCGGATACGGCTGTCGACGTGATCGAAGATCATCTGCGACAGTGTGTCTCGCGCGATTTCTCGCTTGACAGCTTTCCGTGTTGCAGTCGCTGTGTATTGGCGGCCGGTGATGGATACCGCACGAGCGTGGCATAGAAGCTCAATGACGTGGCCGGCGGTGTGTTCGTCAGAAAAATCTAGCTCGGGGCGCGATCGTCGCTCTGCGCGTCTTTGGAGTGACTCCGAAACCCGGGTTTAGAGTCGCCCAGTAGAAGGGAGACTCGCCATGGATACGCGCTCGCCGGACACTCGTTCATTCGACGCGGACTCACTCGATCTGCGCTCACTCGATCAGCTCGGCGACAAGATTGCCGAGCTCTCGGTCCACCTGGAGGCCGCGACCGGCCACCTGCTCGATCTCATCCGCGAGTTCGATCTGCAGGGCGGCTGGAACAATGGATTCCGCTCTTGCGCCCACTGGCTGAACTGGCGCGTCGGGCTCGACATGGGCGCCGCCCGTGAACGGGTCCGGGTCGCGCGCGCTCTCGGGACGCTGCCGCTTCTGGCGCACGCACTGGCGAAGGGCGAGCTCTCGTACGCCAAGGTCCGGGCGCTCACGCGGGTGGCCACGCCCGAGACCGAGGCGCGGCTGCTGGCCGTCGGGCGCGCCGGCACCGCGGACCACGTCGAGCGCATCGTGCGCGGCTGGCGCCGGATGGACCGCAACGCCGAGATTGCCGAGGCCAAGCAACAGCACGTGCATCGCGCGCTGCACGTGTATCAAGACGAAGACGGTATGGTCGTGTTCCGCGGACGGCTGGCGCCCGAGGTCGGCGCCGTGCTCATCAAGGCCCTCGCCGCGGCCCGCGAGGCGTTGTATCAGCAGGCTCGCGCGACGCGCGCCGAGATCGGCCTGGTGATCGACTCGGTGGAAACGCCCCCGATGGAGCAACAGCAAGCCGACGCGCTCGGGCTGCTCGCCGAGACGGCGCTCCATCACGGGATCGATCCTGGCGCCTCCGGCGAGCGCTATCAGGTCGTCGTCCACGTCGACGCCCCGGTGCTCGCCGACCCCGATCAACCCGGCCAGGCCGTCCTCGAGGACGGCGTGCGCGTTTCCGCGGAAACGTCGCAGCGCCTGGCGTGCGACGCGAGCCGGGTGGTGATGCAGCACGCCGCCGATGGTCGAGTCGTGGAGGTTTCCGCCCGGACCCGCACGATTCCGCCGGCGCTCCGGCGGGCGCTCCATCACCGAGACCGCGGCTGTCGCTTCCCGGGCTGCGGAGTCCGCTTCGGGCAGGGCCATCACATTCGCCACTGGGCCCAGGGTGGGCCCACCACGCTCTCGAATCTGGCCGTGCTCTGTCGCCGGCACCATCGCGCCGTTCACGAGGACGGCTATCAGCTGGCTCGACGGCCTGACGGCGAGCTGGAGTTCCGCCGTCCGGATGGGCGGCTACTGCCTGAGGTCCCGCCGCATCCTGACGTGCCCCGAGATCCCATGGGAGTCCTGCGCGCGCAGCATGATGCAGAAGGGCTGGTCGTGCACGCGCACACCGCCACCCCGGGGTGGTTTGGGGAGCGCCTGAACGTGGGCTACGCGATCGACGTCCTGCATCCTCGGTGCGCTAAGTGAAACGCGCCGCGCGCCCGCCTCAGGCTCCCGCGGTGACATCGCACCCTTCGTGAGAAAGCAGGGGTTCCTCGAACATGCCGAGCTCGGTGTAGGAGGTGTGCGTGTACTCGATGCTGAGCGATTCGCGGCGCGCCTCTTCCCGGGCCAGCGCGATCATGCGCCGAGAGGTCCACGCCGGTCACTCGGGCGCCGCCGCGCGCGAGGAGGCGCGTGTTGTAGCCTTCGCCGCCCGGCGTCGAGCACACGCCGCCCGCGCAGATCGCCGACGAACGCGAGGAACGCCGGGTTGTCGAGCCATTCGCGGGCGACGTCGGCACCGCGGCTCGGCCCACGCCTCGGCGTAGCCGTCCCAGTAGCGAGCGACCTCCTCGACGGAGAACTCGTCGCTCATCCCGCGATGTGGTTCTTGATCACGAGGTATTCGGCCACGAGCACCGCGCCGGCGGCCGCGCCCATCCGCGTGTTGTGGCTGACGAGCATGTACTTTACCCCGTTGGGGAGGACGTTGTCCTCGCGGATGCGGCCTACAGTGGTCGTCATGCCGTCGCCGTTGTCACGGTCGAGGCGCGGCTGGGGCCGGAACGGGTCGTCGTGGACCTTGATCCATTCCGCCGGCGCCGTGGGCAGCCCGAGCTCGCGCGCCTCATTGCGCACGCCCGCAAGGGCCTGCCGGACGTCGGCGATCGACGCCCGTCGTCCGAGCGAGACGAAAACCGACTCGGTATGGCCCTCGAGGACGTTCACGCGCGTGCACGTCACGCTGATCTCGGCCGGGTGCTCGGAAAAGGATCTTGCGACATTCCGTCTGGACCTTCTCCTCTTCCTTCGGGATGAAGGGGATGAGGTTGTCGAGGATATCGAGCCCCATGACGCCCGGCGAGCGCCCGGCACCGGACAGACCATTCATGGAGGTCACGATGACCGAGCCGAGCCCGAACAGGTCGGCCAGCGGCTTGAGCGTGATGACCAGACCGGTCACGGTGCAGTTCGGGATCGGGACGATGAAGCCCTTCCACGAAGCGTGGCTCCTGGAGCCGCGCGACGTCCGCCTCCGTGGCCGAGAAGACCACGTCGAGGCCCTCGGGGTCGAACGTATCTCCGTTCTCGACGGGGATCGCGAGAACGTCCGCGGCCGGCTCGTCCTCGCCCCACCAGCGCCGGGCGCCGGTCTTCGGATCGAGGAGCGCCTGGCCGAATCGCCTGCCAGCCGAGCGCTCCGACGCGGCGAGGCGCGTGATCGTAAACCAGGGATGATTTTGGAGGGCAACCACGAACTGCTGGCCCGCGATACCCGTGGCGCCGACGATGCCGACGCGAAAATTGCGGCTCATGATGTCACCTCGAAAGCTGTTGGAGACACAGCACCGAACCGGCCGAGCAGGCGCCCGCCCGCGCGGCGGGAAGAGTAACGAGCTAACGCTTTCGACGTTGCCGGACCATGAGGCCGGTCATCCTATCACGAGGTCGGGGATTTCCTGGAGGATCGCCTCGGTCGAGTAGTCGGCGTAGGCCACGGACGCCAGCGGGGCGACGATGGCCATCAGCGCGAGGGCAAGAAACAGTATCCTGGAGGGAATCTTTTACCTGGTCAATAAGGAGCGCGAAATGCGAGTCGCCGTCGTTCAGATGAACAGCGGAGAGGACAAAGCGCAGAATCTGTCAACGGCCGCGCGTCTCTTGCTCGAAGCCGCGGAGCGAGGCGCGGAGCTGGCGGTGTTGCCCGAGCTCTTCACGTATCTCGGGCGTCGCCGGCAGCACCGCGAAGTCGCCGAGGGGATCCCGGGCCCGACCTCCGAGCTGCTCACGCGCATCGCGCGTGAACGCCACATGCACCTCGTCGGCGGAAGCTATCTCGAATCGGTGTCGGGGCACGATCGGTTCTTCAATACGTGCCTCGCCATCGGCGCCGACGGCTCGATCGCGGCGCGCTATCGCAAGCTCCATCTCTTCGACGTGGACGTCGACGGAAATCGCTATCGCGAGTCGGACACGATGTCGGCGGGCGAGGACGTGGTCTTGACCAAGCTCGGCGACGTGCCGGTAGGACTCACCATCTGCTACGACCTGCGATTCCCCGAGCTCTATCGCCGGCTGGGAGCCGGCGGCGCCCGGGTCATCACGGCGCCGTCCGCCTTCACGTTCGAGACGGGGAAGGACCACTGGGATCTGCTCGTCCGCACGCGGGCCGTCGAGAATCAGGTCTTCGTGCTGGCGGCCGCCCAGGTCGGCTCACACCCGCCCGGTCTCGCGTGCTACGGCAACGCGATGATCGTCGACCCGTGGGGCACCGTGCTGGCCCGCGCGCCCGAGTCGGAGGGGGTCATCGTCGCCGACATCGACTTCGAGCATCAGGACCGCATCCGCGCGAGCCTGCCGGCTCTGAGCCATCGGCGCACCGAAATCCTCGGGCTCTGAGCCACCGCGAGCCGCTTGCTCGGCGCCGATCGCCGCGATAAGGTCTGGCCCCGGAGGAGGAGATTCGGCATGGCGAATCCGGAAGGCAATGTGTTCCAGCTGGGTCTCGGGCGCGCCGCCGCCAACTTCGCGCCGCTGAGCCCGCTCGGGTTTCT
Organism: Candidatus Rokuibacteriota bacterium; assembly: GCA_003221615.1. Taxonomy (GTDB): domain Bacteria; phylum Methylomirabilota; class Methylomirabilia; order Rokubacteriales; family CSP1-6; genus AR31. The sequence continues at coordinate 5,563 of QHSQ01000048.1, forward strand.
CCCGCGCGCCGCGTCGATCTATCCGGAGCGCGTGGCGATGATCCACGGCGATCGGCGCATCGTGTATCGCGACTTCGACCTGCGGACTCGGCGCCTGGCCTCGGCACTCGCCCGCCGCGGCATCGGCCCGGGCGATACCGTGTCGGCCGTCCTGCCGAATGTGCCGGCGACGCTCGACGCGCACTTCGGCGTCCCCATGATCGGGGCCGTGCTCAACACGATCAACACGCGGCTCGACGCGCGCACGATCGCCTACATCCTCGAGCACGGTGAAGCCAAGGTCTTGCTGACCGACCGGGAGTTCGCCCCCACGGTCGGACCCGCCCTCGAGAAGCTTCGCCGAAAGCCGCTGGTCATCGAGGTCGACGACGCGCTCTACCAGGGCCCAGGCGACCGGCTCGGCGAGGTCGAGTACGAAGCGTTCCTGGCCACGGGCTCCGACGACTTCGCGTGGACGCCGCCGGCCGATGAGAGCGCGCCGATCACGCTCAACTACACCTCGGGGACCACCGGTAACCCGAAGGGCGTCGTCTACCATCACCGGGGGGCCTTCCTCGAATCGGTCGGCAACATCATGATGTGGCCGCTGCCGCCGCGCGCGGTCTACCTCTGGACCCTGCCGATGTTCCACTGCAACGGCTGGTGCTACACCTGGGCGGTGACGGCGATGGCGGGCACGCACGTCTGCCTGCGCCGCATCGATCCGCCCCTCGTGTTCCAGCTGATCGTGCGCGAGCGTGTGACCCACATGTGCGGCGCGCCGACCGTGCTCACGATGCTGATCCAGACGCCGCCCGAGCAGCGGACCCGGTTCGAGCAGGTGGTCGAGCTCGAGACCGGCGGCTCCTCGCCGCCCGTCAAGGTCATCCGCGCGATGAGCGAGATGGGCTTCAACGTCACGCACCTCTACGGTCTCACCGAGGTGCACGGGCCCTCGACGTTGTGCGCGCCGCAGGAGGCGTGGGAGACGCTCGAGCTCGCCGAGCGCGCCGAGAAGGTGGCGCGCCAGGGCGTGCGCTATCCCACGCTCGACGGCCAGATGGTGGCCGACCCCAAGACGCTTCGGCCGGTGGCGGCCGACGGGCGCACGATCGGCGAGGTCATGCTGCGCGGCAATACCGTCATGCTCGGCTATCTGAAAGACAGGGCGGCGACGGACGCGGCGTTCGAAGGCGGGTGGTTTCACACCGGCGACCTCGCCGTGCAGCATCCCGACGGCTACATGGAGATCAAGGACCGCGCCAAGGACATCATCATCTCCGGCGGTGAGAACATCTCCTCGATCGATGTCGAGATCGCCCTCAACCGTCACCCGGCGGTCATGATGTCCGCGGTGGTGGCGCGCCCCGACGAGAAGTGGGGAGAGACGCCCTGCGCATTCGTCCAGCTGCGTCCGGACGGCCAGGCGACCGCCGAGGAGCTGATCGCCTTCTGCCGCGACAACCTGCCGCACTTCGCAGTACCCAAGACGGTCGTGTTCGGTAACCTGCCGACCACCTCGACCGGTAAGGTCCAGAAGTACACGCTGCGCGAGCGGGCGCGGGCCCTATGAACGCCGAATTCTTCCGGCCGCCCCTCGACTACCCGCGCATCCCGTACGATCAGATGCTGTCGCACGGCGCCGACCGCCATCCCGAGAACGTCGCGGTCGTCTTCCGCGACGTGAGCCTGACCTACCGCGAGCTCGAAGCGCTCACGAACCGCTTCGCGCGCGCGCTCCTGGCGCTCGGCGTCGCGAAGGGCGATCGCGTCTGCGTGCTGGCGCCGAATTGCCCGGAATACCTCATCGCGTTCTACGCGATCGCGCGGGTGGGCGCGGTCGCCAGCCCGATGAACCCCTCGTACCGCGAGCGTGAGATCGAGTACCAGCTGAACGACACCGAGGCGGTGGCGATCGTCGTGCACACGAATCTGATCTCGCTCGTGGACGCGGTGCGCGAGCGCTCGCCGCACTTGAAACACCTCATCGCGGTCGGCCCCGGCCAGTCGCCCGGACCTCGCGTCCGGAGCTTCACCGAGCTGATCGCCGACCAGCCGTCGACGCCGCCGGCGCCGGTGGAGATCCTGGAGGACGATCTGGTCGCGCTGCCCTACTCGAGCGGGACGACGGGGCTCCCGAAGGGCGTGATGATCAGCCACAAGAACCTCGTCACCAACAACATCCAGTTCGTCGCGTGCATTCGCATGCGCGAGAGCGACCGGCTGATGCTGTTCCTGCCCTTCTATCACATCTACGGCACGATGCTGATGGGCGCGGCGGTCCACACGGGCGCGACGTGCGTGCTGATGGAGCGGTTCGAGCCGGTCGAGTGCCTCGAGCTCGTGCAGCGCCACCGGGTCACGCTCTTCTTCGTGGTGCCGCCGGTCCTGCTCATGCTCTCGAACTGGCCGGAGCTCTCGAAGTACGACCTGTCGAGCCTGAGGACGACGATGGTCGGCGCCGCACCGGTGGCGCCCGAGCTGGCCCGGCGCTTCCGCCAGCTGACCGGGGTGCCGGTGCTGCAGGGCTATGGGATGACCGAGGCCTCACCGCTCACGCACGTGAACCCCGTCTACGACGAGAGCCTGAACGTCGTCGACTCGGCCGGCTTGCTCGCCCACGACACCACGCACCGGGTCGTCGACATCGAGACCGGCGAGCGCGAGCTCGGTCCCGGCGAGATCGGCGAGATCTGCATCCGAGGGCCGCAGATCATGCGGGGCTACTGGAGGGCGCCCGAGGCGACCGCGGCCGCGCTGCGCGACGGCTGGTACTACAGCGGCGACATCGGATACGTCGACGAGCGCGGCTACCTCTACATCCGCGACCGCAAGAAGGAGATGATCAAGTTCAAGGGATTCGGGATCGCGCCGGCCGAGATCGAGGCGCTCCTGGTCGAGCATCCCGCCGTGGCCGACGCGGCGGTGATCGGTAAGCCCCATCCCGAGGCGGGCGAGATCCCCAAGGCCTTCGTCGTCAAGAAGAAGGGCCAGAGCCTCACCGCGAACGACGTGGTCGCCTTCGTGAAGGGCCGTCTGGCCAACTACAAGGTGCCGGGCGAGGTGGAGTTCGTCGACGCGATTCCGAAGACGCCGTCGGGCAAGATCCTTCGGCGCGTGCTGAAGGAGCAGGAGCTCGCCAAGAGCTGACCTGACCGCTCAGTGAGCATGGCACGCTGGTGGCTCGTCGCGATGATTCTCCTCGGCCCCGCGGCGCTCGCGAGCCCGATCGCGGCGGCTCCGCCCTGCCTGGAGCACGAGATCGCGCCGGGCGTCCCGGCGCCGACGGCGCTCAGGCCCAGCGCGCCACACACCGAGCTCATCGACGCGATCGCGTCGGTGATCCGCGACGCGCTCGGTCTACCGTTCGCGAAGTCGCACACGGCCTACATCTGCGGGGACGAGGTCGCCTTCACCGAAGGGCTCCTCCGGAATTTCGGCGTCGGCGCCATCGGCGGCGACTGGAGCATCGCGCCGTCCGCGGCCGGCATCGCGACCCGCGTCGGCGTGTTTCTCCGCGACGACTTCCTCACCCGGGTGACCCTCCACCGCCGCGTGACGGTCGTCGCCCACGAGCTGGCGCATCTGAGCCAGCAGGAGCTGACGGGAGAGCGCGAGGACCGGCTGCCCGTGTGGATGCTCGAGGGGCATGCGGACTGGGTCGCGTTCCAGGTGCTCGACCGGTTGGGGCTCCGTACGTACGACGAGTCCCGCGCCGTCGTCGCGCGCTCCGTCGCCGGCGCGGTCACACCGGTCGAGCATTTCCCCGACCTCGACGCGCTCGCCGGCCACGCGACCTGGAATCGGTCGGTCCGGAGCCTCGCCGCGACGTATGGGCAGGCGTTCCTGGCGGTCGAGTTCTTGATCGAGCGCTCGGGCCATGGGGCCCTCGTGAAATTCCTGGGCTCGGCGGGCAAGGCCGACGACCCGCGGGACCGCTGGGCCGAGGCGTTCTCGACCTCCTACCGCGAGTTCGCGAACGACTTTCGCGCCCATCTCAAGAACATGGGCCGGCCGGCGACCGGGCCGACGATCGACCCGATGTCGTCGCGGTGAAGCGCTCCACGCCGGCTCTGATCTCGCTGCTGATCGGTCTGACGGCCTGCGCGAGCCTGAGCGGGCCCTATCAGGAGTATGAGATCCGGTTCGAGGGCGACGCCCAGCCGGCGCTCGGCGCGAGCCCCAGCGACGAGGAGCTCATCAACACGGCGGCCTGGCTGATCCGCCACAAGCTCGAGCTTCCATTTCCGGCGGCCATCAAAGCGCACGTCTACGTCAACCAGGCGACGCTGGTCGACGGCCTCATCAAGGTCGCCGGCGAGACCACCGACGATGCGTGGGACAAGGGACGCTACGCGGCCGGGGTCGCCTCGCGCTCGGGCCTCTTCCTGCGGGGCGACTATCTGGCCCGCATGCACCTGGTGGCACGCGTCGGGCTCTTCGCCCACGAGCTGGCGCACGTGAGCCAGGCGAAGCTCCGCCAGGGGGGGCGGGGCAGAGCTCCCCAGTGGATGCTCGAAGGCCACGCCGACTGGGTCAAGATGCGGGTGCTCGATCTTCTCCGGTATCGCACGTATGGAGAGTCGCGCGATCACATCGTGCGTACCGTCGTCGGATCGCCGACGCCGATCACGCTGTTTCCGCCGCTGCCCGAGCTCGCCGACAATCTCGCCTGGGTCAAGACGACGAACAAGCTGGGCGCGCCGGCGACGTATTGCCAGGCGTTCCTGGCGGTCGAATGGCTCGTCGAGCGCTACGGCAGCGCGAAGGTCACGGAGTTCTTCGCCCGGTTCTCGCTCCGCACCGATCCGAGAGAGCACTGGGCCGAGGTCTTCCCGATCTCCTCTCGTCAGTTCGTCGACGAGTTCCGCGCCCGGCTGGAGAGGCTGGCCGGGTCGTCTACGCCGGCGGCAGGAGGGGGCACCCTGGCGGCGCTGCAGCCATCTTGCGGGTGATGATCGAGCTCGCGTACTTCTCGAGGTAGTGCGTGATCGTCTCGACCCGGATCTTCACCGACCCGGAGGGCTTGGTCGAGTCGAGATCCTGGAACGAGAAGAAGAGCGTGCCGGAGCGCTCGACGATCTGCTGCACCGGCGTGTAGGTCGGCTGATCCATGCCGCACTCGTAGGACGACATCCGGACGACGCACGCGATCCATGGGATACGCGCGGCCACCTTGGCCCCCCAGAGGATCTCGTTCGTGTTGGAGCTGTAGGACGACGGCCACACGTCGCGAATGTCGAAGGCGGACTTGATGTGGCCGGCGCGAACGTCGTCGCCGAAGGCCCAGTCCATCAGGTCGTCGTCGATCGGGAAGTACTGCATCCAGAGGATCGGATAGCCGTAGGCCTGCAGGTCGACCTCGATCTCGTGGCCGATCCCCGGGTCCATGTGGTACGGCCGGGCGATCACCATCAGGCACGCGCGGTTCTCCCGCGCGCACCACTCGAGCACCTCGCGCGACTTCGTGCGCAGGCGCGTGCTGAAGTCGCGGAGTGCCTTGAAGCCGGCGTCGGTCGCCTTGGCGGTCTCCTCGTAGGTGAGCCCGGGAATGGCGTCGCGCATGCCGGCGAAGAGCTGCTTGGGCACCAGCAGGGGCTCGTCGAGCGAGACGAACGGCGACACGTACTTGATGCCGGCCTCGGCGAACGCGTCCTGCTCCTTGATGAAGCCCGCCTTGATGTTCTCGGGCGCGGCCATGACGCGCGGGCAGGTCAACGACTTGGCCACGTGGCCGGAGAGGAACGAGGGCAAGTTGTAGATCATGGGCGAGAGCAAGAGGTCGACCTTCTGCTTCTGGCCGAACACCAGCTCACCGTAGTGACCGGAGATGCACTTCACGGGGTAGCAGCAGTCGACGGTGCCCCGGCCCTTGCCGAACTGCCGGCCCTGCTCCTCGGACGTGTCCGACGAGAAGACGACGTTGCGTGGGTCGACGCCGAGCGCGCCGAGGAATCCCATCCAGAACTGATGGGTATTCCAGAGGTTCAGGACCCGCGGGATGCCGATCCGGAGCTTATTCCGCGACGGCGGCGGCGTTGACCCGGCGGAACGCGTCCTTCCGAACCATCTCGGCAACGTTAGGGTACTCACGCTTGACCTCCTCGAGCTTCGCCTTCACCACGCGCATCTCGTTGACGTCCTCGACGAGCCCCTTGGGGCACGAGTTGCCGCTGATGACTCGCTCCCAGCCGGGCGCCAGCGGCAGCTTGCTCCACTCGCGGCCCGTGGCGCCCGGCAGCTGGACGTCGATGAACGTCCGCGTGCAGTTGATCGGGCACCACTTGCAGACGGTCTGGGCGCTGGTGGTGCTGGTGTAGGTCAGCGCGGCGATCGTGTCGAAGCCGCGGAAGTGCGAGGCCTCGCCGCGCTTCTTCCACTCGCCGGCGCAGAGCGCGGCGCCGATGGCGCCGGCCTCGCCGGAATACGGGTGCAGGACCACCTCGGCGCCGGGCACCTTGCCCCGGATGAAGTCGACCTGCGCCTTCACCACCGCCATGTTGCGGTGGGTGCCGCCTTGCAGGATGAACTTGCGCCCGGCCGCGCGCAGATTCTGGAGCTGGCCCGCGTAGATCCAGACGTTGACCGGCAGGACGGCCGCCAGCGCGGCCATGATCTCCTCGGCCGACCAGCCCTTGCGCTGCTGGTTCACGATGTCGGACTGCAAGAACACGCCGCAGCCCATCGTGAGGCTCGGCATCGCCTTGGCCTCGAAGGCGCGGTCGGCGTAGGCCTCGAGCGGGATGTTGTAGCGCTCGGCCACGCCCTGCAGGAACGCGCCGTTGCCCGACGAGCACTGCGAGTTCAGGCGGAAGTCGGCGACGGTGCCCTGGCGCAGGATCATGATCTTGACGTCGGTGCCGCCGACGTCGCAGATCACGTCCGCGTCGGGATAGAAGTGAAGCGCGGCGGTCGCGTGGGCCACGGTCTCGACCACGCCCATGTCGGCGCCGAGCACGTCCTTCAGGAGATCCTTGCCGTAGCCGGTGAGCGCGAGCGCGCTCACGTCGGTGTAGCCGGCCTCGCGCACCTGGCGGAACAGCGATTGGGCGTCCTCGATCGGGTTGCCCTTGCTGAGCGCGTAGCACGAGAAGAGGAGCTCGCGGTCATCGTTCAGCACGACCGCCTTGGCGGTGGTCGAGCCGAAGTCGCACCCGAGCAGCACGGGATCGACGCGCCGCTGGCAGGCGTCGGCGTCGTTCCGTACCGCCGCAGGCTTCACGTACTCGGTCACGAACGCGGCGAGATCACCGGCGCCGGCGACCAGACCGCGGGCGCCGTCCTTCGCTTTCTGCTCGTGCTGTCCCGTCTCGACCCACCACGCGAGCTTGTCGCGGCCCTGGTAGATCGCGATCTCGGGCTTCTCGCCCTGACCGATCTCGATGCAGCCGAGACATGCGTAGTAGAGCGCTTCGGCCGGCACCACGATGAGCGCGGCCGGCTCGCGTCCGCGCAGATCGACTTTGCGCTGGCTCCAGAGTTTGGCCAGGTGATGGCGCCAGGCTTCCTGCAGACCCTTGAAGAAGAGGTTGGGGCCGCCGAGCAGGAGCACCTCGGGCGAGGGCGTGTTGCCCTTGGTCAAGGTCGCCAGGTTCTGATAGACGACCGCCTCGAACAGGCTGGCGATGATCTCCTCGACCGGCACGCCGGTCTTCACCAGGGTATTCGCGTCGGTCTCGGCGAAGATCCCGCACTTGCTCGAGACCTTGTGCAGGCTCATGCCCTCGTAGGGCATCGCGGCCAGCCGCTCGCCGGGCACCTGGAGCTTGCGCGCGGTCTTCTCGATGAAGGTGCCGGTCCCCCCGCTGCAGGCCGACTGCATGTAGACCTGCTTGGATCGCCCCGTGCCGGTGGCGGTGAAGAAGATCGTCTTCATGTCCTCGCCGCCGATCTCCGAGACGAATCGCACGTCGGGATGCTGGCGCTCGACGCACGCGGCGACGGCGACGACCTCCTGGATGAGCTTGCCGCCCACGAGCGGAGCGATGAACCCGGCACCGGAGCCGGTGAAGAAGACGCGGTCCACGCCGACAGCGAAGCCGGCCTCGGTCTCCATGCGCTGCAGGAACTCGAGGACTTTCTCGGCCTGGCGGGTATTGTGCCGCTGATAGTCCTGCCAGGTGGCCTTGCCGTCGGCACTCATCACGACTGCCTTGACCGTGGTGGAGCCGACGTCGACTCCGACCAGCTTCATGACTTCCCCATCTGCTTCGCGACGTGGAGGACCGTCTTGGCCGCGGTGCCGGCGGCGGTGCCGTCGTGCGGGATCAGGTAGGTCGCCTTCCGCATCTCCGGATGCGCCTGGAGGTACGCGCGCACTTCGGGCTCGGTCAGCTTCGTGCGCTGCAAGGCCTCGTCGAACTCGCGCTGGGCGCGCTTCTTGGCCTCGGTCAGGATCATCTGGCAGCGCGAGAGCGCGTGCACCTCCGCGTCGCCCTTGATCTCGAGCGGCGCGTAGAGGATCTCCGGATACTTGCCGATCACGCCGGCCATGGCGCCGATCGACATCGTGTTCGGCATGCACGAGTACGGCGACAGCTCGCAGATCATGTGCGCCTTCTTCTTGTGATACGACCAGAGCGTCTTGCCGACGAGCATGTCGCCTTCGCCGCCGTCGAGGTTGCGATGGAAGTACGGCGCGGCCAGCCGTCTGAGCTCGAACTGGCTCGGCGTCTCGTGCGGCAGGTTGCCCATCGCGCGGCGCAGGCGGTTGACGGTCAGCCGGTAAATGCCCTGCGCCAGGCGGCCCAGACCGAGCTTCAGGCGCGCGTGCTTCTCGATGCCGCTGTAGTCCTCGAAGCGCTGCAGGCCGAGCCGCAGCAGATAGTCCATCCAGATGGTGATGGCGGCCGGGTACACCTCGGCGCCCTCGGCTTCGAGCCAGCGGTGGATGTTGTAGTTGGGGTCGCCCTCCACCGTCTGGAGATAGAACTCGCCGGTGATCTTGACCTTCGGCTTCACGCGCAGCCGGTCCACCTCGATCTCGGCGAACTTCCGGCGCACCTCGCGCATCGCGCGCGAGAAATACGGCGTCGTGAGATGCCAGAGCACCGACTTCTTCGGCGACAGCGCCGGCCGATCGCGGAAGACCTGGTAGAGATACTCGATGCTCTCCTTGACGACCGCCTCGGTCTGGCCCGGCAGCACCTCGTACGGCCGCACCTGGTACTCGAGGTCCTGCACGAGGTCGGTGCAGAAGATGCCCCAGAGGCAGCCGAGCGTCATCGGCAGGTTGAGATCGAGCCCGTCGCCCATGTTCTGGTCCAGGTTGTCCTGAGCCATCAGGAACATGCGGAACCGCTCGAGCCCGGTGTTCCTGAGCGCCAGCTCGTAGCTCGCGTGATATTGGCCGAAGCGGCAGGCGCCGCAGGAGCCCGCCGTCAGGTAGACGTACTTCTTGTTGACCTCCTCGACGCCGATCTGCTTCGACTCTTTCTTCAGGAAATTGACGAGGTTGCCAGTGGTGAAGCTGGTCGGGCAGCACTGGCCGATGTCGGCGGTCTCACGCCCGGTCAGCAGATCCTCCTTCGTCGCTACGGGCAGGATCTGCGCGCGGTACCCGCTGCTTTCCAGCACGGCCTGGAGGATCCGCTCGATGCGCCAGTGGAGCCCGCCGAACAGGATCGTCGTGGTGTCGCGCTCGGCGCGGGTGAAGGGTCGGGGCGCGTAGGCACGGTAGTGATCAGTCGCCACGGTTGCCATTCCGTCCTCCGTTGGCTGAACGGTCGAGCCAGCTCTCAAGCAATCGTACCGTCGTGAAGCCCGGTCGCTTGCGTATTGTCTCGTCGGCGAGCCACAGGGAGACGATCGTGTGGCCCTCGATACCTGGATCGCGCTCCGCGCTCACCCGGTCTTGTGGAGCTTCTGGCGCAGGCTCTCGACCTGCTGGTGGAAGGGCTGACCGCCGCGGTCGGTCATCGGCGTCTTATCGGCCAGGCCCGTGTGGAGCTCGACGAACAGCGGACCCTCGTCGGTCAGCATCGAGGGCAAGCGGCGCTTGA
>QHSQ01000178.1 GCA_003221615.1 Candidatus Rokuibacteriota bacterium
CGGAATGCATATGCGGCCGCCTGCGGCGAGGGCTCCGACCGCCAGAAGAGCCGGCCAAGCCGGGAGAGGAACTCCGATCTGCTCGGCGACTGTCAGCGCGGGTAAGATCACAAACGCGTACTGCTCGAGAAGCTGGAGGCTCTGCAGCGGGCTCATGCCTTCTCCTGACCGGCACGACACGCTGCCGGTCACCATTGCGATGCCCGATCACATTTGCAAGATTCGAGAGCCCCTGTGCCGCGCTCTTGGCTGCCGCCATCGTTGGCGTCCGTACCTCCACGCGCGAGGTGTCCACCGCCGGCCTCCGCGGCACCGAAGTGCCGCGGAGGTGCGCGACGCGCAGAGCTCGCGCTGACGGGCGACGACGTGCTCCCAGAGCAGCGGATCGAGCAGTGGACTCGGGTGCATCGGCCGCCTCCAGCGCTTGCTCACTGCCGATCGCTCTGTGCGGTTGGCGACGTTTCGAGCGCGCCGGAGTCTTTCTCGACGGAGACCTGAACCGTGTGCCGGCTCGTCAGATCGGAAAACACGCCGTACAGCACGTTGCCCCGGCGCCTGAGCGAGACCGAACTGCCTAACGACGAGCTACGGAATGTGACCGAGCGACCGTTCACGACGACGACTCCCGAGTAGTTCTGGGTCGATCCCTTTCGTTGTGTGGTCGCGGTGAACGTGCCGTCGTCCTTGATCGCGATGGTAACGTTACCGACGGCGTTATCACCGCCGGGACCGGCGCCGACCGGCACGGAGGACCCGCTCCATGTGCCGACGAGGTCGGCCGGCAGGGTTGATGGGGGCACATCCGATTCCGTCGACCTGGCGACGCTGTCGGTCCCCTGATGCGTGGCGCATCCGGCGAGCGCGAGCAATGCGATGCTCGCAACGAAGACGATTCCGCGGTTGCCCATGTCGATTCTCCTCCGCAGGAAGCGCCTTCGCTGGCGCTTCCTGAAGGGGAACAAGGGCACAACGCGGGCCAACGCCGCAGCGAGCGAAGAACGGTCAGCCCCGCGCGGTGTTGCGCGCCACGGCTGGAGACGAGCGAAGCGCGTCTCGTCCGGATCCGGTCACGCAGTCGGCCGTTCCCGGACGCCGTGACCAGAAGCGGACAGCTCAGGCGACGAGACCGAAGCGCTGCAAACGCCGGTAGAACGCCCCACGGCTGAGGCCGAGAGCCGCAGCCGCTCGCGCCTTGTTACCTTTCGCGCGCCGCAGGGCGTCTACGACTGCCTGCTTCTCGACTTCAACGAGCGGCTGGGTCGTTGAGACGGAGCCGGCTGCGATCGGCGGTGATGAAGGAACACCAGCCGCGACGGAACCATGTCCACCGATGCCGAGGTGGGTGGGGGAGATGGTGCGGCCGTCGGCGGCAATCAGAGCGCGCTCGATCGCATTCTGCAGCTCCCGTATGTTGCCCGGCCAGGCGTGGGCAAGCAGGAACTGGCGAGCCTGATCGCTGAGGCGTGACTGACGCCGCCCCATCCGCTCGCCCAGTGTGCGCAGAAAGTAATCGGCGAGGACGAGCACGTCTCCTTCCCGCTCCCGCAACGCGGGCAGATGAATGCCGAAGACCGCGAGCCGATAATACAGGTCCGCGCGAAACGTGCCGGTTTCGACCCGATGCTCGAGATCACGGTTCGTGGCGGTGATCAGCCGGACATCGGCCCGAAGCGACGTGGTGCCGCCCACCCGCTCGTACTGCCTTTCCTGAAGCACGCGGAGGAGCTTCGCCTGGACCGCGGGAGTGAGATCACCGATCTCGTCGAGGAAGAGCGTGCCGCCCGCCGCGAGCTCGAAGCGACCGCGCTTGAGACGATCCGCGCCGGTGAAGGCCCCACGCTCGTGACCGAAGAGCTCGGACTCCGCCAGCGTCTCTGGCAGGGCGGCGCAGTTGACCGCCACGAACGGACCGTCGGTGCGTCGGCTCGCATAGTGGATGGCACGCGCGACCAGCTCCTTCCCGGTCCCGCTTTCGCCGGTGAGCAGGACCGTTGTCTCCTGCCCGGCGACCAGGGCCGCCTGGTCCAACGCCTCGCGAAAGGCTGCCGAGCGCCCCACGATGCTGTCGAACCCGTAGTGTTCCGCGAGCGCTCCGCGGAGACGCTCCACTCGTCGTTCGAGCCAGCGGCTGTGCTGCTCGGCGGCGGCCAGCCGCTGCTGTTCCTCGGCCAGGCGCTGGTGCTGGAGCGCAACGACCATCTGCGCCGCGATCCCGGCGCCCACCTCTGCGTCACCCTCGTCGAACCAGTCGGGCTGGTGCTTGACGAACGCGAGCACTCCGCCAATCGTGGCCCCGAAGACGAGTGGTGCGACGATCAGCGACCTCACGTCGCGCTCGAGCACCTCGCGATCTCCCGGAAACGATGGGTCGAGCTCGCTCCTCGCGTCGCCGAGCCGCACGATCTCTTGCGCGACGAGCCGTACTCCGAACGAGTAGTCGTCGAGCGTGCACTCGGACTGGAGCTCCGGCGGCGCGTCACCCACCAGGAGTGTGCTTGGCAGGAGTGTCCCACTTGCCCCGACCGGTCGCACGATCATGAAATCGAAATCGAGGACGCGTTGCACGACCGCACCGAGCTGCTCGAAGATGTTGCCGACGTCCAGGCTAGCGGCGAGGACGCGCGACACCTCGGGGAGCACGGTCATCCGACGGAGGCGAGCGCGTTCCTTCTGCCGAACCAGGATGTTCTCGACGACCGGGCCGAGCACATCGGCGATCCATCGTCCGGCGGCGAGATGAGCCTCCGTGTACACGTCGGGCGCGATCGCCGCAATCGCGAGAGTTCCGATCACCCGATCGACACCCTCGAGCGGGAGCGTGAGGCAGGACGCCAGATCGGCCCGCTCCATATCAGGGACCGACGCGACCGGCCGGCCGCCAGCCGGAACGAGCAGCAGTCGATCGTGCGGAATCATCTCGCGGATGTGTGGAGAGAGTTCCTCGACGAACCGACGTGCGTCGGGCTCGCCCCGCATCGACCGAGCCAGAGCCACGGCGGCGGTGTGGAGCTTGATCAGGTCCCCGTCAGCCGATGCCATTGCACGAACCATCCCGCCTGTCCCGATGCATCGCTCACACCAAACGACGCGCGGCCTCCTGTCGCCGTGATCTGATCCCTTCTTCCGTCGCCCTAGCCCGGCGGACGCTGTGCGCTTTCGACCTCGTTCGCGCGGAAACGCACAGTCACCCGTGCGATAGCGCATAGCGCGCGACCTGACGACGGACACGATTTACAGGAAATCCGCGACGTGACTGCGTTTGGCGACCGCCCGTGGATCTGGCGCGCCCTTTGCCACTCGTATCCGCCAGGTGGACGAGCGAGGTGGAACGGTGAGCCAAAACGCAGTCGAACGAACGCTGGGCAAGCTCGTGACGGACGACGAGTTCTGCGCACGATTCTTCGAGAATCCTGCCGCGGCGACGTGGGAAGCCGGCCTGCCGCTGTCAGCCCTCGAGCTCGACGCGCTGTCGGGACTGTCCCGGGCCGCCATCGCTCGGTTCAGTCAGAGCCTCGACGGCCGCATTCGACGGCTGTGTCCGCCGAGGACGCCGGCACGGGCGGCGCGGAGAAAGCAACCTCTGAGCAGTGAGCGATGCGACGCCGGCGCAGAGGACGCGACATGAACGTCGACGCGATCATCCATCACGCGGGATGGTTTCTATTCGTGTGGGTGTTCGCCAATCAGAGCGCTCATGCACAGGAGAGGTGTCGAGAGGAATAATGATGAATCCACAAGCGTCGCGTGCCGTGAGTCTTTCCGGAGTCCTCGTGGGCGGTCTGATGGCCGTGGTGATCACGGCGCTTTCTGCCGGCTGTCGCGAGGCGACCACGGCGGCGGCGGAACCGCTCCCCACCGTCGAAATCGAGCCGGCGGCCGAGGAGGACGTGCCCATTTACGGCGAATGGGTCGGTACCACGGTGGGCTACGTCACCGCTCAGATCCGCGCCCGCGTGTCCGGGTACCTGATGCGCCAGAACTACAAGGAAGGGACGCTCGTCAAGGCCGGCGATGTCCTCTTCGAAATCGATCCCCGGACATATGAGTTCGCCGAGCATCAGGCCCGGGCCGCGCTCCTGTTGGCGGAGTCTCAGCTCGAGCAGTCCAGGGCCCAGGTTGCCCAAGCTGAGGCCGACCTCGCCAGGGCCGAGGCGACCCAGAAGAGGTCGGAGCTCGACGTCGCCCGCTACGCGCCGCTCGCCGGCAGCGGTGCGGTCACCCAGCAAGAGGTCGACAACGCCGTGCAAACCGATTCGGCCAACGTGGCCATGGTGAAGGCGGCCGCCGCGAACGTGGCGAACGCCAGAGCGGGAGTGTCCAGGACACAGGCGGACATCGAGCGGCTGCGTGCCGCGCTAGGCGATGCCCAGCTCAACAC
>QHSQ01000049.1 GCA_003221615.1 Candidatus Rokuibacteriota bacterium
ATGACGGCGATGGAGGCCGCGACGAAGAACGCGAAAGAGATGATCGACGTCCTGACGATCCAGTACAACAAGGCGCGCCAGGAGAAGATCACGAAGGAGCTGCTCGACATCGTCGGCGGCGCCGAGGCCCTCAAGCAAGGAGCGGAGGCATGAGCACCGGGAAAATCATTCAGGTCATCGGGCCGGTCGTCGACGTGGAGTTCGAGCCGGGCCGCCTGCCGGCCATCTACAACGCGCTCCTGGTCGAGGGCGTCGAGAACAAGGACGTCTTCGCCTATTCGCAAAAGCTCACCCTCGAGGTGGCCCAGCACCTGGGCGAGAGCCATGTGCGGACGATCGCCATGGCCGCGACCGATGGCCTCCGGCGCGGAATGACCGTGAGCGATACCGGCGCGCCGATCATGATCCCGGTCGGGCCGGAGACGCTCGGCCGGATCCTGAACGTGGTCGGCGAGCCCGTGGACAAGGGCCCGGCGATCAACGCGAAGAAGATGTATCCGATCCATCGTCCGGCCCCGTCGTACGAGGACCAGTCGACGAAGGTCGAGATGTTCGAGACGGGCATCAAGGTCATCGACCTGCTGGAGCCGTACACGAAGGGCGGCAAGACGGGGCTCTTCGGTGGCGCCGGAGTCGGCAAGACCGTGCTCATCCAGGAGCTCATCAACAACATCGCCAAGCAGCACGGCGGCATCTCGGTGTTCGCGGGTGTCGGCGAGCGCACCCGTGAAGGCAACGACCTCTATCACGAGATGAAGGAATCGGGTGTCCTCGAGAAGACCGCGCTCATCTTCGGCCAGATGACCGAGCCGCCCGGGTCACGGCTGCGGGTGGGGCTGACCGGCCTCACCGCCGCCGAGTACTTCCGCGACGAGGAAGGCCGGGACGTGCTGCTGTTCATCGACAACATCTTCCGCTTCACCCAGGCCGGCTCCGAGGTCTCCGCGCTGCTCGGCCGGATGCCGTCGGCGGTCGGCTATCAGCCGACCCTGGGTACCGAGATGGGGCAGTTGCAGGAGCGGATCACCTCCACGAAGAAGGGCTCGGTCACATCGGTGCAGGCCATTTACGTGCCGGCCGACGACATCACCGACCCGGCGCCCGCGACGGCCTTCGCGCATCTCGACGCCACCACCGTGCTGTCGCGGCCGCTCACCGAGCTCGGGATCTACCCGGCGGTCGATCCGCTGTCGTCCACGTCGCGAATCCTCGATCCCAACGTGCTCGGCGCCGAGCATTACCGCACGGCTCGCGACGTCCAGCTCATCCTCCAGCGCTACAAGGACCTCCAGGACATCATCGCGATCCTCGGGATGGAGGAGCTCTCGGACGAGGACAAGCTCATCGTCGCCCGCGCCAGGAAGATCCAGCGATTCCTGTCCCAGCCGTTCTCCGTCGCCGAGCAGTTCACCGGCCAACCCGGACGGTACGTCAAGCTCGCGGACACCGTGAAGAGCTTCCGTGAAGTCGTCGATGGTAAGCACGACGAGCTACCGGAGCAGGCCTTCTACATGGTCGGTGAGATCGGCGAGGCGGTGGAGAAGGCCAAGAAACTCGCGGCGAGCGGCTAACCGTGGCGGATCGGCTCACGCTCGAGATCGCCACGCCGACGCGCCTGGTGGTGGCCGAGACGGTCGACGAGATCGTCATCCCGGGCAGCCAGGGATACTTCGGTGTGCTCCCGGGCCACGCGGCGTTCCTGACGACCCTGGGGATCGGCGAGCTCATGTACCGGATCGGGCGCGACGAGCACTACCTGGCGGTCTCGAACGGCTTCGCGGAAGTGCGCAACGACAAGGTGATCGTGCTCGCCGACACCGCCGAGCGCCCCGAGGAGATCGACCGCGCCCGCGCCGAGCGCGCCCGCGAGCGAGCCGAGCGCCGGCTGGCGGGGCGAGTCGAGGAAGAGGTCGACTACAATCGCGCGCTCGCGGCCCTGGCTAGGGCGCTGGCGCGTCTCCTGACCGCCGGCCGCAGCCGCTGAGATCCGATCGCCGGAGGCCGTAGAGCCAGGAGCGTTCCACGCTCCTGCTCAAGGGCCAGAGCCACTCGCAGGCCTTCGCGGCCCCGGGCGTCTATGAATACACGTGCGGCCTGCACCCGAACATGAAGGGCACCGTCGAGGTGAAGTAGTCCGCCCGCTGCCCACCCGACTGGGCGCGACGCCCACGCCGCTGGGCGCTCGGGCGTCCGGTTCTTGCTGAAAGCCGCGTCGTCCTTCTCGATCAGCGTTGGCACCGCGCTTGCGCTGGAAGGTCGTCATGCTGACGATCTTGATCGCCGACGACGAACCGCACGTGGTCGACCTCATCCGCCTGACGCTCGAGGACGAGCGCATCACCGTGATCGATGCGTTCGATGGCGAGACGGCGCTGGCGCACGCCGAGGTCATGCGCCCCGATCTGATCTTCCTCGACGTCCAGCTGCCGGACATCAGCGGGCTCGAGGTCTGCGCGCGGCTCCGGACCGATCCGCGGTTCGCCGCGACCAAGATCGTCATGCTGACCGCCGCCGCCCAGGAGTCGGACGTGGCGCGCGGTCTCGCCGCGGGGGCCAATCACTATCTGACCAAGCCGTTTTCCCCCGTGCGCTTGCTCTCTCTGGTCGAGAGCGTCGTGCCACAGGCCCCCGTATGGCAACGCGATTAGGCGCGGCGCCCGGCGACGATCTGACCGTCGCCTACCGGCGGCTCAACGCGGCCTACCAGCAGACGCTGCGGTACGCCGAGGACGTGCGGCGGCTCTATCAGCAGGTCCAGCGAGCCATCTATCAGTCGCTGCTCGGTCTGGCCAACGCGCTGGAGGCGAAGGACGCGTGCACGCGGGGTCATTCCGAGCGGGTGGGCGCCTGGAGCCGTGGCGTAGCGGCGGCGCTCGGGTTGCCGCCGGGTGACGTCGACATGATCGGCCAGGCCGGTCTGCTCCACGACATCGGCAAGATCGGCATTCCCGAGGCGGTGCTCCGCAAGCCCGGCGCGCTCGACGCGGAGGAATGGGCGGTGATGCGGAACCATCCGCTGATCGGCGCGCAGATCGTCGCCCCGTTCGACTTCTTCGCGGGCGGCGCCTTGATGATCCGCCACCACCACGAGCGCTGGGACGGCTCCGGCTACCCGGACGGGCTGACCGGGGACGAAATTCCGCTCGGGGCGCGGATCATCGCCGTGGCCGACGTCTATGACGCGCTGACGTCGACTCGGCCCTATCGCGTCGCGCTGTCGCACGCGACGGCGATCGAGCACCTCACGGCGGAAGCCGGCCGGACACTCGACGAAGACGCGGTCACGGTGTTCGTCGGCCTGATCCAGACGCTCGCCACCGCGAAGCCCGATGTGGGTCCTCGATCAGCCCTACATCCCTCGCGCTGACCGGCTGTCCGCGGGCACTCCGCTGATGCTGCTCACGGTGCTGGCGGCAGGCGCCGCCGCAGCGGTGGTCGCGATCGAGCTCGGGGCGCTTCCGGCGCGCGCGCTGCGCATCGTCGGTGTCACGGCGGGCCATGGCGCACTGCTCGCCTCGGCGCTGGCCTGGGCGGGCGTCAGCGCCCCGTCGCAAGCGCTCACGGTCGCGCTCCTCGGTCTGGCCTCCACCGCGGCGGGGCTCGCCC
Source organism: Candidatus Rokuibacteriota bacterium (assembly GCA_003221615.1). GTDB lineage: Bacteria > Methylomirabilota > Methylomirabilia > Rokubacteriales > CSP1-6 > AR31. The sequence continues at coordinate 3,607 of QHSQ01000049.1, forward strand.
CATTCGGGGCCGTCGCGTATCTGTTACCGGCGCTCTGTGTTATCCGGCTGGCGGCACGCGGGCAGCTCACCAGCCTGAGCCTGGGCACCCCGGTGTCGCCGCGCGGAGTGTTCGCCGGTATTCTGGTGGGCGCGGGCCTCTCGAGTCATCTGCTCATCTCGGCGTCGCGTACTCTCGGCATGCAGGTGCGTGTTGACCACGTGCCCGAGGTGCTGGCGGCGATCGCCTACGATGTCGGCGCCAACGTCCTTGCCGCCGAGTGCTTCTTTCGCGGCGCGCTCTTCAATCGAGCTCAGCGGCGCTGGTCGTTCGTGACCGCAGCGACCGTTGCGACGGCCGCGTACGTGCTCCGCTACGTCGTCGATCCGCTCCTGCCGAAGAGCGCCGGGCTGGTCGTCGGCGCGGTGTTCTACCTGGCGCTCCTCGGCGCAGCCAACTGCTGGCTCCTGTGGTGGTCCGAGAGCCTGGTTCCCGGTCTGGTGAGCGCGCTGCTGTTCTTCGCGGCGTACCGCACGCTCGGCTCGGAATGAGCCTCATCGCGCTCGCGCTCGTGGCGGTGACGGCTCTGGTCGCCCTCGAAGACGGCGGCCCGGCTTCGCTCCTTCGCCACGCGTATCTCGTGCCCGTGCTCGCCGGCGCTCTGCGGTTCGGCGCCGTCGGGGGCGGGCTTGCCGCGATGGCCGCGGTGCTGCTCAGCGCGCCGTTCGTGCTTCCTGAGATCGAGCGGTCGGGTCTCACGGCCGAAGCGGTGGAAGGGCTGGTGACGTTCGCGGTGCTGGGTCTGGTGGGGGTCCTGAGTGGAGTGCTGCGCACACGCGCCGGCCGCCAGGGTCGGCGATACGAGGTGCTGGTCACCATCCAGCGCACCTTGGCCGACGAGGCGACGCTCGACGTATCGTTGGCGCGGCTCCGAGCCGCGCTGGCCGATCGCCTGCGCGTGGACGAGATCGCGATCGTCGCCCGCGACGCCGATCGGCTCGTGGTCGCCGGCGGGGATCGAGTGGTGGAGGGCTCGTTGGTCGCGCGAGTCCTCGATGGCGGTGGACCGGTATTCGTCGAAGATACGGGCGGCAGCGGGCGGTCGCGCCGCGCGTTCGCGACGCCGCTGGTGTCGGGCGGCGACATCCTCGGCGCCCTGGCGGTCGAGCGGAAAGGGGAGATCTCGGTCGGAGAACGCGCAACGTTGGAGGCGATCGGCGCACACGTCGGCATCGCCCTCGAGAACGCGCGGCTCGTGTCGCAACAACGGCGGTTCGCCGTGGAGCTGGCCGAGCGCGTCGCGATGGCCAGACGTGAGCTCGAAGAGCTCGATCGGGCGAAATCGGCGTTTGTGGCCATCGCGTCGCACGAGCTGCGTACACCGTTGACGGCGCTGCAGGGGTTCAGCGAAATCCTGGCCCTGCGGCGGCTCCCGCCCGAGGAGGTCACGCGGCTCGCGGAGGTCATGCGCCGAGAAGCCAGGCGCCTGGGCCGGATCGTCAGCGATTTGCTCGATCTCTCGCGGATCGAGCGTGGGCTCGAGCCGGCGCTGTGTCGCGTTCCCCTGAAGCTCGAGCCCGCGATCGAGGCGACCGTCGACATCTTCCGCCAGGGCAGCGCGACCCACTTCATCACGACCGAATGCGAGCCGTCGCTGCCAGTCGTCGACGCCGATCCCGACGCGCTGGAGCGTGTCTTGACGAACCTGATCTCGAACGCGATCAAGTACTCGCCGACCGGGAGCGCGGTCCACGTCGGCGCTCGCGCGCTCGATGGCACCGTGGCGATCGAGGTCGCCGACGCCGGCCGCGGCATTCCCGCCGACGCCTTGGGCCGCGTCTTCGAGCCCTACTACCGGGTGCCGGACGCGGCCGGTGCGGCGCGGGGCACCGGCATCGGTCTGGCCGTCGTGAAGGCGCTCGTCGAAGCTCACGGCGGAACGGTCCACGTCGAGAGCGCGCCCGCGCTCGGAACACGCGTCACCGTCCTGCTTCCCTCATGCGCAGCGGCGATTCCCGGACGAAGCCGGTCCGTTCCTTGACACTCCGCGGCGCACGCGTGTAGGCTGACCGGGTTATGCCTCGCCACGCCGCGGTTGCAGATCGCATGGCGAGCGCGGTGGTGAAGCGTCTGACGGTGCGGAAGATCGCCGAGATCAAGGACGAGAACACCGCGCGCGCCGCCATCCGCCATGTCGTGCTCGAAAACCTGGTCGCCGAAGAGCAGCTCGACACCGAGGCGCGCAAGCTCTTGATGGACCACGCCAAGCAGATCAAGGATTCGGCCGCCGACTACCGCCAGCTTCTCGGCAAGGTCAAGGAGAAGCTCGCGCGCGAGCGGGGGTTCATTCTCTGATGATGCGGATGAGCCGCGAGCGCCTGTTCTACCTCGCCGACGTCATCTTGAAACAGCTCGGCACGACCGAAGGCGTGAGCTTCAAGGCCCCCGACGAAGTGCGGACCGAGATCCTCCGAGCGCTCACCGAGGAGGCCAAGCTGGCCGAATCGATCGACGGCGAGGTCCGCAAGATCCTCGGGTCCTACTCGCGCCCGATGCCTGAGGGCAGTCGCGAGTGGGAAGTGCTCTACGAGAAGACGCGCGAGGAAGTGTTCCGTAAGAGGTTTCGCCTCTGAAGCGCCTGGTCGTCGGGATCACGGGCGCCACCGGATCGATCTACGGTATCCGCCTGCTCGAGATCCTTCGCGGTCAGGCCGACGTGCAGACGCACCTGGTTATCTCGGCGCCGGGCAAGCGCACGATCGTCGAGGAGACCGCGTACACGGTGCGCGACGTCGAGGCGCTCGCCGCGCACCACTACGACATCCGCGATATCGGCGCCTCGATCGCCTCCGGCTCGTTCCGGACGGCGGGGATGGTGATCGCGCCGTGCTCGATCAAGACCGCGGGCGCCATCGCTTCGTGCCACACCGATTCGCTGATCGCGCGCGCGGCCGACGTGACCTTGAAGGAAGGCCGGCCGCTCATCATCATGCTGCGCGAGACGCCGTTGCACCTCGGACATCTCAAATGCATGGTCGCGCTCGCCGAGATGGGCGCGGTGCTGCTGCCGCCGATGCCTGCCTTTTACAACCGTCCCAAAGACCTGGATGACATCGTGAATCACACGATCGCCCGGGTGCTGGACCGGCTCAATCTCCCGCAGACGCTCGTCGCCGAGTGGCAGGGCACCGCCCGGCGCGTCTCGTCGGGGGAGCCGGGTGACTGACCTCTCGGTCGTCATCCCCGTCTACAACGAGGAAGCCAGCCTCCCCCCACTCTGGTCCGAGCTGCGCGAGGTGCTCGAGCGCCTCGGGCTCACCTTCGAGGTTGTGTTCGTCGACGACGGAAGCCGCGACCGGAGCGCGGAGATCGTTCGCGCGTTTCGGGAGGCCGACCGGCGGGTGCGTCTGGTGCGACTCAAGGTGAACGGCGGTGAGACGGCGGCGACCGACGCCGGGTTCAAGGCGGCGCGGGGCCGGCGGGTGGTGGTCATGGATGCCGACCTGCAGAACGATCCGGCCGACATCCCGATGCTGCTCGCGCACCTCGACCACTGGGACGCGGTGACGGGCTGGCGGGTTGATCGCGCCGCCGGCGACAACGTGGTGCGCCGCGTGTCGTCGCGCGTGGCGAACCGCATCCGCAACTGGGTGTCCGACGAGACGATCCAGGACAGCGGCTGCACCTTCCGCGCCTTTCGGCGGGAGTGCTTGCGCGGGCTGGTGCTCTACCGCGGCTTCCACCGGTTCATTCCGACGCTGCTGAAGATGCGCGGCTATCGCGTGATCGAGGTGCCGGTCGGCCACCGCCCGCGGCGGTTCGGCCGGTCGAAGTACGGCGTCATGAATCGAGCCTTGGTGGCCTTGGCCGACCTTCTGGTCATCCGCTGGATGAACGCCCGCCTCCTCCGTTACGAAGTCGTCGAGGACGTGGGCGGTGACCTCATCCGCGACTGAGTCCCGCGCCTGAACATCTTGCTGGTCGGCCTCGGCCGCTGGGGCGAAAAGCACCTGCGCGTGCTCGGTGAGCTCGGCGTCACGCTCTGGGCCGCCGACGTGTCGGCGGCGCGCCTGGCGTGGGCGGTCCGCCACGGGGTCGACCCCAAGCGCGCCGTCGCCGACTTCCGTGTGGCGCTCGACGAGGTCGACGCCGTGGACATCGTCACGTCGGCGGACAGCCACTACCCGGTCGCGCGCGCGTGTCTGGCGGCCGGCCGGCATTGCTTCGTCGAGAAGCCGCTCGCGCGGACGGCCGCCGAGGGGCGGGAGCTCGAAGCGGCCGCCGAGGCGGCTGGTCGGATCGTGCAGGTCGGCCACATCTTTCGCTTTCACCCGGTGACGGCGACATTGCGCGAGGCCCTCGGCGCCGGCCGGATCGGTCGGGTGCGCTACGCCACCGGGCGATTCTCTGGATTCAAGCGGCCACGCGTCGACGTGGGCGTCACGCAGACGGACGCGATCCACTATTTCGATCTCTTCGCGCATCTGTTCGGCCGCGAGGCGACCGAGGTGGGCGGGCTGCAGCGCGATTTCCTGGGCCGTGGTCTCGACGATCTGTCGGTGACGGTCATCCACTACGGCGACGTGCCCGCGATCGTGGAGGCCAACTACTTCGTCCCGGGAACCTGGCGGGACTGCGTGATCGTCGGGGAGCGAGGGACCCTCGTCGCCGACTACGCGGTCTCGGTCGTCACGCTGTTTCTGGGTGAGCACAGAAAGCACGCCGGCGCGTGGGAGGCCGTCGAGACCGGGAAGGAAGAGCTACCGACGCGGGGCGACGAGCCACTACGGCTCGAGCTCCAGGCGTTCATCGACGCGTGCGCCGGCCGCACGTCCAATCCGGTTCCCGCCTCGGCCGGCGTTCGCGCCCTCGAGGTCGTCGAGGCCGCCGAGCGGTCGGTTCGGCTCGGCGCGACTGTCTCGCTGTCGCGGAAGCCTTGACAGCCCGCTAGGCCACCGCGCACAGTCTCGAATCGAATCATGGGTGGCGGCCGAGTGCGCCGCTCCCAAGGAGACCGAGAGATGGCGATCCGACTCGTCGTGACGATCACCGCCGTGCCCGGCAAAGGGTCGCAGCTCGCGGAAGCCTACAAGGGCCGCTGCGCCCAGGTGATGAAAGAGCCGGGCTGCGAGCAGTTCGAGATCTTTCAGAGCGCCGTGAACCCGGATCGCTTGACCCTGCTCGAGCGCTGGGCCGACCAGGCGGCTCTGGACGCTCACGCGAAGCTCAACAGTACGCGGCCGCCCCTGCTCCCGGAGCTCCGTGTCGGGAACGGCGAGCGCGAAGACTACGAATATCGCAGGACGCGCTAGCCCGAACGCGACCAACCGTCCAGGGCGAGACGAGGGACTTGTGGTAGACCGAGCCGACAGCGTCGCGCGACGTGAGTTCCTGGCCGGATGCGCCGCCTTCGGCGCGAGCGGGCTCGTTTCCCGACACCCAGCGGAGGCGCAGATGGCGACAACCAAGCCCCACCGGATCGACGTCCATCATCACCACACGCCGCCGCCGTACGTCGCCGCCATCACGGCCAAGAACGTCCCGGGCCCGGTGCGTGATTGGACCCCGGAGAAGTCGATCGCCGACATGGACAAGGCCGGCGTGGCGACGTCCATCACGTCGATCACGACGCCCGCCCTGCGCTTTCTAGACGACGCGAGCGCGCGGAAGCTGGCCCGGGAATGCAACGACTATTCGGCCAAGCTGATCGCCGATGGGAAAGGCCGCTTCGGCATGTTCGCCGTGATGCCCATGCCGTACGTCGAGGGCACGCTGAACGAGATCGGCTACGCGCTCGACACGCTTAAGGCCGACGGCGTCGCGCTGCTCACGAGCTACGGCGACAAGTGGCTGGGCGACCCCACGTTCACGCCCGTGATGGAGGAATTGAATCGCCGGCGAGCGGTCGTGTACACGCATCCGACCACCGCCAATTGCTGCGGCAATCTCATTCCCGACGTGCCGGAATCGATCATCGAGTGGGGAACCGACACCACGCGCACCATCGCCAGCCTGGTCTTCAGCGGCGCCGCCACGCGGTTCCGGGACGTGCGGATGATCTTCTCTCACGGCGGCGGGACCTTGCCGTTCCTGACCGAGCGCTTCGTGCGCTTGCCGCTGATCAACAAGAACCTGGCGGCCCGCGTGCCGAACGGGGTCGAGGCCGAGCTCAAGCGCTTCTACTACGACACCGCGCAGGCCGCGCATCCGTACGCGCTCGCGTCGCTGACGAAGCTGATCCCGGTCTCACAGATCGTCTTCGGGACCGATTTCCCGTACCGCACGGCCATCGATCACGTGAAGGGGCTGACCGACTACGGCTTCAGCGCGACCGATTTGCAGGCGATCGATCGCGACAACGCGGTGCGGCTCATGCCGCGATTGAAGGCCTAGCCGCCACCATCGATGAAGACCGGAGCGCTCGTGCTGGCTTTGGTCGCAGTGTTGGTCGCCTGCTCGACGGCTCCGTCGCCGCCGTCGACGCCGCGCGTGACCGCACTGGTTGGGGGCCGCGTGCTGCCCTCACCGCAGGCCGCGGCGATTCCCGATGGCGTGGTCCTCATCGAAGGAACGACCATCACCGCCGTCGGTTCCCGCGCGACCCTCCGCGCTCCAGAGGGCGCCACGGTCGTCGACTGCACGGGCGGAACGCTCACCTCCGGGTTCTGGAACAGCCACGTCCATTTCACGGGCTCGCAGTTTCGCGGGGCGGAGACCGCGGGCGCCGAGGCTCTCGTCGGCGCGCTCCGCGCGATGGTGACCTCCTACGGTGTCGTCCACGTCGTCGACACCGGCTCCCTGCTCGCCAACACACTCGCGCTTCGACGCCGCATCGATAGCGGCGAGATTCCCGGGCCCTCGATTCTCACCGCGGGCGCAGGCTTCGCGCCGGCCGGAGGCAGCCCCTATTACATTCTTCCGGCCAGACTCCCCGAGCTCGCCCGCCCTGAGGATGTTGCCCGCGTCGAGGCCGAGCTCGCGGGCGGCGCGGACATCGTCAAGCTCTTCACCGGCTCCTTTGCCGCGCCGCGCTCGATCGTCGTGATGCCGCTCGAGATCGCGCGGGCGGCCGTCGAGGCTGGTCACCGCCGCGGCAAGCTCGTGTTCGCGCATCCGTCGAATAGTCCGGGGGCGAGGGTCGCGATCGAGGGCGGCGTCGACGTGCTCGCGCACACCTTTCCGACCTCGCTCGACGGCAGTCCGTGGGATCGGGCACTGCCCCCGATGATGAGGGAGCGCGGCATGGCGCTGATCCCCACCCTCAAGCTCTGGCCCTACGAGCTCAGGAAGGCCGGACTGCCAAACGACCTCATCGAGCGCGTCCTCGGCATCGCCATGGCGCAGACGAGCGCCGTCGCGGACCTGGGCGGAGAGCTCCTGTTCGGGACCGACGTCGGCTACATGACCGACTACGACCCGACGGACGAGTTCATCTTCCTGCGGCGCGCCGGGCTCGGAGCGATGCAGATCCTCGCGATGCTCACCACGGCGCCCGCGGCCCGCTTCGGGCGCCGCGGAACGGGACGAATCGGCCCGGGCATGACCGCCGACGTCGTCGTGCTCGACGGCGATCCGACCCTGGACGTGCGCGCCTTCGCCAAAGTGCGGATGACGATGCGAGACGGGCGCGTGATCTACCGGCGAACGTGACGATCGGAGCGAGAACGGAGCCAAGCCGAGCCCGAACCGCCTCCGGTCTTAACGTCCGCCGCGCAATGCGGAGCGGCGCACGCGAGGTTGCCGACGACGGTGCCGAGCGCGGTCTCGCTCATGGTGCTAGGAGGCGCGAACGGAATCTTTGCCCCAGCGGCGGCGGAGCTCCGTGCACTCGCGCTCGCGCACGCCGGTGGTGAGGGCGAGATCGTAGCCGGCCATCCGGCAGAACGTCTCGATCGAATACGTGCCGAGGTCGGTGCGGCGGAGGGTGGCGTGCCGGGCGCCGAGGACCAGGCGCGCAATGCCCGCGAGCTTCATGGCGCCCGCGCACATCGGACACGGCTCCATGGTCGAATACACGGTAGCTCCGGCCAGCATGGCGGCGCCGTGCTCGCGCGTCGCGCGGCGCAGGGCCTCGAACTCTGCATGCCAGGTCACGTCGCTCTCGGTGTTCTGTCGGTTCTGGCCTGTTGCCAGCACGACGCCGTCGCGCACGAGGACCGAGCCCACGGGCCAGTCGCCCCGGGCGAGCGCGTCCTCTGCCTCGTGAAGCGCCTGGTCCATGTAATCGGCGTCGGTCACGGTCAAGATTCTACTTCGCGGGAAGCGTCGCTGCGCACCGCAAGATCATGACGCTCATGGGGACCGGCGTGCCAAGTCCAAGCCGCCGCCGAGACGAGAGTATCATCGTGGCACCCGTGGCAGCGGCCGCCATATAGATGAGGGAGGCGTGGCGATGGCGACGATCTCGAAGGTGAGGACACCCCGCGCACTCGCGCGGACCGCACGGTGGGCCGAGCCGGGCTCCAGATCGGCGGCGCTGTTCGCGCGCGCCCAGGGCGTACTGCCCGGTGGTAACTCGCGCACGACCGTCTACATGGCGCCGTACCCGCCGTACGCCTTAGCCGGGGACGGCTGCTGGATCACCGACGTCGAGGGCGACCGCCGCCTGGACTGCTTGAACAACTACACGGCACTGATTCATGGCCACGCCCATCCGACGATCGTCGAGGCGGCGACCCGCCGGCTCGCGCAGGGCGCGTCGTTCCCGATGCCGACGCCCGAGGAGATCGATCTGGCGGCGCTCCTGTGCGAGCGGCTGCCCTCGGCCGAGCGGGTGCGGTTCACCAACTCGGGCAGCGAGGCCGTGATGATCGCGGTCAAGGGCGCTCGCGCCTTCACGGGCCGCCCGAAGATCGCGAAGTTCGAGGGCGCGTACCACGGCTCATACGACTACGCCGAGGTGAGCCTGGCATCGACACCGGAGACGTGGGGGAGTCTGGCGGCGCCGGCCAGCACCGCGTACTCGAGAGGGACGCCGCCGGCGGTGCTCGAGGACGTCGTCGTGCTGCCGTTCAATCACGCGGAGCACGCCGTCGCGCGCATCGAACGCGAGGCCGGGCACCTGGCGGCGGTACTCGTGGATCCGGTCCCCAATCGCGTCGGCCTCGTGCCCGCTCGAACCGAATTCTTGCAGGCCCTCCGCGATGTGACGCGAACGCACGGCATCGTACTGATCTTCGACGAGGTCATCTCGTTCCGGGTCGGGTACCAGGGTGCCCAGGGTGCCTTGGGCGTGACGCCGGACATGACCACGCTCGGCAAGATCATCGGCGGCGGCTTCCCGGTGGGCGCCGTGGCAGGACGAGCCGACGTCATGGCGGTGTTCGATCCCACACGGGGCGGGCCACCGCCCGCGCCGCACGGCGGGACGTTCAACGCCAATCCGGTGACGATGGCCGCCGGCCTCGCCGCGATGCGGCTGCTGACACCCGACGCCTACGCCCGGCTCGCCGAGCTCGGCGCCAAGCTCCGCGCGAGCCTCGACGACTGCTTCAAGCAGGCCGGGGTTCCGGGGCGCGTCACCGGGCTGGGCTCGCTGTTCCGCCTTCACCCGGTGGACCGCGAGCTAAGCGATTTTCGGAGCACGCGGGCCACGTCCGCCGAGGCCGAGCGCCTCGTTCGGCTGGTGCGCCGACTCATGGAGCACGGCGCGCTCATGTCGACAACCGGGCTGGGGTGTCTCTCTACGCCGATGGGTGACGCCGAGCTCGAGGGCCTCGTGGAGACGTTCGCCGCGGTCCTCGAGATGGAACGGACCGCGTGAGCCGCTTCCGCGTCGCGGTCGATATCGGCGGCACCTTCACCGACATCGTCTTCCTCGACGCCGACGGACGCCTGCACATCAAGAAGGTGTCTTCCAGCGTGGAGGACTACGCCCGCGCCATCGTCGACGGGCTCCGCGAGGTCTTCGACGAGACAGGTCTCAGCGGTCGCGACGTGGTCGAGGTGCTGCACGGCACCACCGTCGCCTCCAACGCGCTGCTCGAGCTGCGCGGCGCCCGGACGGGGCTCATTACCACCAAGGGCTTCCGCGACGTCCTCGAGATCCGGCGTCTGCGCATGCCGCGCCTCTACGATCTCACCTGGGAGAAGCCACCCACTCTGGTCGAGCGCCGTCTTCGGATCGAAGTGAGCGAGCGTATCGACGCTCGCGGCGCGGTACAGCAGCCGCTCGACGAGGCCGACGTCGAACGCGCGCTCGATCGCCTGCTTGCGCAGGACATCGAGGCGGTTTCCGTGTGCCTACTCAACGCGTGGGCCAACCCCGTCCACGAGCAGCGCATCAAGTCGATCGTCGAGCGGCGCGCTCCGGGCCTGCCCTTGTGCATCAGCAGCGAGGTGCTACCGGAGATCAAGGAATACGAGCGCACCTCGACCACGGTGATCAACACGTACGTGCTGCCGATCGTCCGCCGCTACCTGACCACGCTGCGGAGCGGTCTCGATGGGATCGCCGTGCGCGGGCCGCTCCTGATCATGCAGTCCAACGGCGGGCTGATGACCGATGCGGCGGCGGCCACGATGCCGATGCACATCATCGAGTCGGGGCCGGCCGCGGGCGTGGTCGGAGCCCAGGCGCTGGCGCGGCGGATCGGGTTCGACAAGCTGATCACCTTCGACATGGGCGGCACCACCGCCAAGGCCTCGATCGTCGAGGACGGCGCGGTGAGCCGGGCGACCGAGTACCAGGTCGGCGGTGGCATCATGCACGGCTCGCGACTGCTCACCGGAAGCGGCTATCTCCTGCGTGTCCCCGCCATCGACCTCGCCGAGGTCGGCGCCGGCGGCGGCTCGATCGTCTGGCGCGATGCCGGCGGCGCGCTGCAAGTCGGCCCGCGCAGCGCCGGCGCGTCCCCCGGGCCGCTCTGCTACGACCTCGGCGGCACCGAGCCGACTGTCACGGACGCCAACATCGTGCTCGGCTACCTGAACCCGACGGCGCTGGCGGGCGGCGCCGTGAAGCTCAACGCGGCTCGCTCCCACGAGATCTTCCAGGAGCGGATCGCGGCGCCGCTCGGCTTGCCGCTCGCCGAGGCGGCGTACGGCGCCCACTTGATCGCGGCGTCGAACATGATGCGCGCGATCCGTGCGGTCTCGAGCGAGCGAGGTCGTGACCCGCGCGAGTACGCGCTGTTCGCGTTCGGCGGCAACGGGCCGGTCTTCGCCGCCGGCATGGCCCGGGCGCTGGAGATGACGCGTGTCGTCGTCCCGCCCGCCCCCGGGCTCTTCTCGGCCTTCGGTCTGCTCTACTCCGAGGTCGAGCATCACTACGTCCGCACGTGGCGACGTCCCGCGCGTGGCCTGGATCCCGCCGAGCTGGCCCAGGCCTTCGGACGCCTGGAGGATGAGGCGCGCGGTCAGCTCGCCGCCGAAGGATTTACCGGTGCGGCCGTTCGCATCGCGCGCTCGGCGGACTGCCGCTACCAGGGGCAGTCGTTCGAGCTGACCGTGCCCGCGACAGCGAGCCTGACGATCGAGGAAGGGTTCGCACGCGAGCACGAGCGCACGTACGGACACCGGGCGGGCGCCGACGAGCCAGTCGAGATCGTGAGCCTTCGCGTCGTCGGTCAGGGACTGAGCGACCGGCCGCGCATTCCCGAGCGCGTGCAGATCGGGCGGGGCGCGGGCACGGTGGCAGGCTCGCGCCGGGTCTACTTCGGTCCGCGCGACGGCTGGATGGTGACGCCGGTCCTGGCGCGTGGCGATCTCGCGACGCCGCGCGAGGGTCCGGCGATCGTCGAGGAGTACGACGCGACATGCGTGGTGCCGCCGGGCGCGAGAGCGGGGCTCGACGTCTCGGGCAACATCGTGATGGAGCTCTGAACGGTGGCGACCCGGCTCTCCGATCCGATCGGCTTCGAGCTGTTCAAGAACACGCTGCTGTCCATCGCCGACGAGATGGCCCTCACTATCTTGAGGACCGCGTACTCCGGCGTGCTCAAGGACAACATGGACTACTCGACGGCCTTCTGCGACGCGCAGGGCAGGACGGTGGCGCAGGGACTGACCTTGCCCGGCCACCTGTCCTCGTTCCCCGATGCGCTCGCCGCCACGATCCGGCGCTACGGCGACCGGATGCGGCCGGGCGACGTCTACGCGCTGAACGATCCCTTCGAAGGCGGAATGCATCTTCCCGACGTGTTCATCCTCAAGCCGATCTTCCACGAAGGCCGACGGGTGGCTTTCGCGGCGACCATCTGCCACCAGACCGACATGGGCGGCCGGGTGGCCGGCTCGAACGCGTCGGACTCCACCGAGATCTTCCAGGAAGGGCTTCGAATCCCGCCCGTCAAGATGTACGACGCCGGCGAGCCGAACGAGACGTTCTTTCGCATGCTGGAGAAGAACGTCCGCATGCCGGTGCGGGTGTTCGGCGACATGCGCGCGCAGCTCTCCGCCTGCCACATTGCCGAGGAAGCGTTCACGAGGCTGATCGCCAAGCACGGGGTCGTGCAGGTGGCGGCCTATATGGAGGAGATCCTCGATTACACCGCGCGACTGACGCGAGCGGCGATCGCCGAGCTACCGGACGGCGAGTGGAGCTTCACCGACTGGATCGACGACGACGGCATCGACTTCGGCACGCCGATCCCGCTCACGGTGGCTCTGAAGAAGCACGGCGACCAGATGACGGCGGACTGGACGGGCACCTCGCCCCAGGTGAAGGGCGCCATCAACAACACGCTGTCGTTCACCCGCGCCGCCACCTACACCTGTCTCAAGTCGGTCCTGCCCCACGAGATCCTCTGCAACGCCGGCTTCTACCGCGCCATCGAGGTCATCGCGCCGCCCGGCACGATCGCCAACGCGGTGGCGCCCGCGGCCTGCGCGGCGCGCGGACTGACCGGCTTCCGCATGGTCGACACCGTCTTCGGCGCCCTCGCCCAGATGCTGCCCGACCGTGTGATCGCGGCCTCCGAGGGCGGCAACACCGGCGTCAGCATCGGCGGCTATCACGCCGATCGCACGCCGTTCATCTTCGTGGAGTTCATCTGCTCGGCGTGGGGCGGTCGACCGTGGGCCGACGGACTCGACGGCAACGCCAATCTCTTCGCGAACATGTCGCTGCCGTCCGCGGAGGTGACCGAGACCGAGCAGCCGCTCGAGATCCTCTGCTGCGAGCTGATCCCCGACGTGGGCGGGCCGGGCCGACACCGCGGCGGGATGTCGATCCGCCGCGCCTACCGGCTCACGGAGGACGAGGCTGTGCTTCAGGTACGCGCTGACCGCCACACGTTTCGTCCGTATGGCCTGTATGGTGGTGCGCCGGGCAAGCCGTCGCGCAACCGTCTGATCACCGATGGTCGCGAGCGCGAGCTCACGGCCAAGGTCACGATGACGCCGATGCGTCGCGGCGACGTCTTCATCCATGACCAGCCGGGGCCCGGCGGCTGGGGCGATCCACTCGAGCGCGATCCGCTTCGAGTGCTGCGCGACGTGGCCAACGAGCTGGTCAGCCTGGCCGCGGCGCGTGACGACTACGGTGTCGTGATCGACCCGTCCGGCTCCGCCGTGGACGAGGCCGCGACGACCCGGCGGCGCGCCGAGCTCCGGACGGCGCGGGGCTGGGTTACGCCGCCCGTCGTCAGCCGCTGACGCGCTGTCCTTGACACCTGCTGCGGTGGTTGCGACGATGCCGCACATGCCGAGCCGGACACTGACTCGCCGGACATTCGTTCTCGCTGGCGGCGCCGCGCTGAGCAGTTCGATGGTCAGGACCGGGGTGGCTCGGGCCCAAGGGCGGCGCGGGGAAATCATCGCCGGACTATCCGAGCGGATGCTCACGCTGGATCCCGCGAACCACTATTCGATCTCGGCGACATCGGTGCTTCGCCACGTCTACGATCCGTTGCTCGACGTCACCAACGACGACAAATTCGTACCGGCTCTCGCCGAGAGCTGGCGGCCACTCAACAACACCACGTGGCGATTCACGCTGCGCAAGGGCGTCAGCTTTCACGACGGCAGCCCATTCACGGCCGACAGTGTGGTGTTCACGCTCAAGCGCGTGCGGGACAACGGCAAGCTGATCAAGTCGTTCGTCTATCAGGACATCGAGGACGTCCAGAAGGACGGCGACTACACGGTCACGGTGACGACGAAGCGGCCCTTCGGCTCGCTGCCCGCGCACCTGACGATGCTCGGCATGCTGCCGCCGAGCGCGGCCGCGGGCGAGGAAGCGTTCTTTCAGAAGCCGGCGGGCACAGGACCGTTCCGGTTCGTGAGCTGGACCCACGGCGATCGCGTCGAGCTGGCGGCCAACACGAAGTACTGGAAGCCGGGTGTCCCGCGGGTGGAGAAGGTCACCGTCCGCTTCATCCCGGAGCTCTCGACGCGCGCGGCCGCCCTGCGGGCCGGCGAGATCCACGTGATCGACCGCGTGTGGCCCGACATGGTCCAGACGCTCAAGGGGACTCCCGGCGTCAAGGTGCTCGATACGCCGGCGCTCGAGGCGCAGCGCTGGCATTTCCAGCTCGCCCGGGAGACGGTGAAGGACCCGCGCGTGCGCAAGGCCATCTCCCTGGCCATCAACCGGGACGTCATCATCAAGGACCTATTGCTGAGCTACGCGCGGCCGGTCGTGAGCCCGATCCCGCCCGGGCTCATCGGACACACGAACCTCGGTCAAAAGCCGTACGACCCGCAGAAGGCGCGCCAGCTCCTCAAGGAGGCCGGGCAGTCGAATCTGACGCTCGACTTCGTCCTGATGAAGGACCTCTATCCCAAGCAGCTGGAGATCGCCCAGGCGGTGGCGGCGATGCTGGGCGAGGTGGGGGTCAAGGTGAACATCCGCAACCTGGAAATCGCCACCGCTCGCGAGCAGCGGACGGCCGGGAACTACGACCTCTTTTACTCGGGCTGGGCCCACATGCCGCACGACCCCGACTGGTACTTCGGCCAGTGGTTCACCAAGGCCGGCGCCGAGAAGCTCACGCGCTTCTCCGACCCGCGGGTCGAGCAGCTCATCGCCGAGGGTCGGGTGCCCGATCCCAAGGTGCGCCAGCAGAAGTACGCGGAGATCGAGCGGATCCTGTGGGACGAAGAGCCGGAGATCTGGCCGTTCTACAGCGTGGCGATCTACGCCATCAGCGACAAGCTCAGCAACTTCGAAGCGCGCCGCGACTACTACGTGCTCCTGCACGAGGTCGGCATCGCCTGAGCTCGTCGCCGACGGCGTAGCGCGCCGGTGCGATCCTACCTGCTGCGGCGACTCGGCCAGGCGGCGCTGACGCTCGCCGGCGTCTCCCTCCTGGTGTTCGTGATCCTGCGCGTCATCCCGGGCGATCCGGCCAAGATGCTCCTGCCCGAGGGCGCGCCCCAGTCGGCGGTCGACGCGCTCAACCGCGAGCTCGGACTGCGCGAGCCGATCTGGGTGCAGTACGGCATCTTCTTGCGCTCCGTCGCGCGGGGCGACTTCGGCCAGTCGTTTCAGTACCGCGCGCCGGCGCTGCAGGTCGTCGTCGAGCGCGCGCCGGCGACGATCCAGCTGGCGCTCGCCGCGATGCTGCTGACGGTGCTGGTCGGCGTGTCGCTCGGCGTGCTGGCCGCGGTGCGCCGGGGCACCGGCTACGACTACGCCGGTACCGTGCTCGCCGTGCTCGGGCAGTCGCTGCCGAACTTCTGGCTGGGGATCATGCTGATCCTGCTCTTCGGCGTGACCCTGCGCTGGCTGCCGACTTCGGGATTCCAGGGCTGGTCGTACCTCGTCCTGCCGAGCATCACCCTGGCCGCGTTCCCGACGGCGCTGGTGGCGCGCCTCACCCGCTCGAGCCTGCTCGAGATCCTGGGACAGGAATACGTCCGGACGGGGCGGGCCAAAGGGCTGGGCGAGCGCGCGGTGATCTGGCGGCACGCGCTCCGGAACGCGATGATCCCGCTGCTCACCGTGCTCGGTCTGCAGATCGGCACGCTCCTAGGAGGGGCGGTCATCACGGAGTCGATCTTCGCCTGGCCGGGCATGGGCAAGCTCGTCGTCGACGCGATCTTCTTCCGCGACTTCCCGGTCGTGCAGACCGTCCTCATCATCTCGGCGACGATCTTCGTCGTGATCAACCTGCTCATCGATCTGCTCTACACGGTGCTCGACCCACGCATACGCTACGGATGAGCCGTCTCCGACGTTATCCGATGGCCGCCGTCGGCGGCCTGATCCTCGGCGCCATGATCCTCGCCAGCGCCGGGGCGCCGCTGCTGGCGCCGGCCGATCCGATCAAGCCGAGCTTCGGCAAGCGCCTGCAGCCGCCACGCGTGTTCGGTGGGGCCTCGCCGTACCTGCTGGGGACGGACAACCTCGGGCGCGACATCCTCGCGCGGCTGCTGTACGGCGGCCGCGTCTCGCTCACTCTGTCGACGAGTGCCGTCGTGCTGGCGGCGGCGGTCGGCGTCACGGTGGGGCTCGCCGCCGGTGTGCTCGGAGGCCGGGTGGACGACGCCATCATGCGTGTGGCTGACGTGCAGCTCGCGTTTCCCGTCATCATGCTCGCGATCGCGATCGTGGCGGTGGTGGGAACCAGTCGGGCCGCGCTCGTATCGGTGCTGGCGCTCTCGGGCTGGGTGCTCTACGCGCGGACGGTGCGGGCGAGCGTGCTCACGATTCGCCAGCTCGACTACGTGGAGGCGGCCCGCACCCTGGGCGCCAGCGACCTCCGTGTCATCCTCCTCCACATCCTTCCCAACACGCTCGCGCCGATTCTCGTCATCGGCTCGAGCCAGTTCGCGACGATGGTCCTGCTCGAGTCGGGCCTGTCCTTCCTCGGCCTGGGCGTGCAACCGCCGCAGCCCTCGTGGGGCGCGATGCTCGCCGAGGGGCGCGACTACCTCTCCAACGCCTGGTGGCTGGCGACAGTGCCCGGCATTGCCATCTCGCTCGTCGTGCTCGGCGCCAACCTCCTTGGCGACGGGCTCCGGGACCTGCTCGATCCACGTCTCCGACAATAGCGCCCGCGAGCCTCGAGATGGTCCCGCCATTCCGACCGGAGCGATGGTTGAGGTATGGCCCTCGGAGGACGTCACGCAAGGCGCGGCGGGTCAAGTGCTGGGCCAAGTGTAGGAGAGTAAAAGAGAGTTAAAAAGAAGCGCGAGAGCGCGAATGCTCGTTGGCTTACGACGTCGTAGGCTTGAAGCCTATCTCTTTGCCACTACTCTCAAACACTTGAATCGTGATGACTGCGTCCCACCTAATGAGGAGTTCGGTCGAGGCAAACAGCCAGTTGACCTGCTTCGTACCAACGGCAGTCGGGCGGAACTCTTGAATCGTGTTGGTCCTGAGCCAGAGCCCTACACCGGCCTCCCCGACCATAGTTCCCTGTATGGCCCACCGACTGGGATTATTAGCTGGCGCGGCGCCGACTATGAGCCTCGCGCGGTCATCGTGAAGCCAGACGGCAACCTCCCTGGAATTCTCGTCCATCGTTGCGTCTCGGGCAAAGTCCTGGGCAAAGCGATCGACGCCGCGGAGGCGGCTAAACTATCCGGAAATGCTTCCGCAACATGGCTTTTTCAGCATATCACAGGCTCGCCTCGCGATTGCTTCGCGAGGCGCTTAGGCGGGGTTCGACTAAGGTCACGCCCCGAGAAGAAGCCTCGGAAGACCAGGTCCGCACAACCTCAGTTACCCGGCATGCCGCCACCTCTGCCGCCCGGGACAACTCGCGTCCTCCCCATGCAGCTTCAGATCAGTGATCGCATGACGGATTCAACCGGCGAGTGGGAAGTGGTCGGCGGCCGGCGCGCTGTACGGCAGCACGGCCTCGTGCAGTCGGTGCGAGGACTCGATGAGGGTGAGCGTCAGCAGATGCGCGCAGGCCACGAGCCCGCAGAACGCGCAGGTGACATCGCGTCGAGGCGTCATACCCCGATCCTAAACCGGACCTCGCATCAGTTCGCCGTGCACCGGGGCCAGCGCTTCTCGGCGGCGGCGCGAGGTTCCGATGAGGCAGCGGGTCTACGAGGTCCTGGCCGGGCTGCCGGAGCCGCGCGATGGCCAGGTCTTCCGGACCCGGAGCATCCGCACGACGTTCGAGAACGCCGGCGCGAGGTGCGCGTAGCGGAGCGTCATCTTCAGGTCGGCGTGCCCGAGTAGCTTCTTCAGAGCCTGGAGGCTGCCGCCCCGCATCACGAACCAGGACGCGAAGTGGTGCCGGAGGTCGTGGAGGTGGAGGTTGTCGATCTTGGCCTCCTCGACCGGACCGCCGCGAAGATCACCCGAGAGATCACTCATGAGCCGGCTGTTGAGGTCACTGCTGCGGAGGCTGCTCTCTAACTCGCTGTAGTAGTTGGTGCCGAAGCGGGGACTCGAACCCCGACACCCTTGCGGGCACTAGACCCTGAATCTAGCGCGTCTGCCAATTCCGCCACTTCGGCCCGAAAAGCGTGAGTCATAATACCGTTCGGGCATGGCAAGTCAAGCGAGAGAGGCGTCCGGCGATCGTCCCATCGCGACCAATCGTCGCGCTCGTCACGAATATGAGATTCTCGAGACGGTCGAAGCGGGGCTCGTGCTCCGGGGTACTGAGGTCAAGTCCCTCCGAGCGGGTCTGGTCAACTTCAAAGACAGCTACGCATCCGTCCGAAACGGAGAGGGTTGGCTCCTCGGCTGCCACATCAGTCCGTATAGTCACGGGACGGACGCCAACCACGACCCCGAGAGGGATCGGAAGCTCCTCCTTCATAAAAGAGAGATCGCCCGGCTCGGCGGCAAGATCAGCGAAAAGGGCCTGACCCTGGTTCCGCTCCGCCTCTATTTCAAGGACGGCCGGGCGAAGGTGGAAATTGGACTGGCGCGCGGCAAGAAGCTCCACGACAAGCGGGCCGCTCTGCGCGAACGGGAGGTTCGCAGGGAGATGGACAAGACGGCCCGTGCCGCGCGACGCGGCGCGTGGTAGTGCTACACTTGTGAACGATCGAGTCGTCTCAGGGGGGGCGACAGGTTTCGACGGGGATCAGTGAGGTCCAGGCTGCGTCTCGAGGTTTCTCTCCCCTCGTTAATAAGAGAGAACGGTATAGCTGCCGACACTCAGCTAGCCCTGGCGGCTTAACACCCGTCAGCGTCCGCCGGATCGAGCCATCAGGGTCCGGGAACGGGCGTCATATTCTGGTGGCTGGCTCCAAACCTGGCCTCAGGGGAGGGGCGAGAACTTTTGAGGCTGGCCTCGCGGTGATCCGGCCGATCGGAGTGCCGCGTGGCGAGAAGCAGTAGAGTAGGTCGGCTATCGACGTAGACGCCTGCGGCTGAGGGTTTCCGGACGTGGGTTCGATTCCCACCGCCTCCACCAATTCTCTCCGGAAATTTTTTGGCTTGTTCGCGGCCAACGCGTCCCCGCGCTGTGACGAAAACGAACCAGACTCGATTCGAGCGGCTCGGCCCGCTTCTCGCCCCCACGAACCGTAACTCGTAGCTCCTGCACGGCGTTTCTCCCAAAGTCCTCGGCTGGCGCTGCGCTTGCCACCAGAACGGGGACACTTGCAGCAACGTCCAGATACTGCGTCCAGATATTCACTCAGGGGGCCCCACATGGCCGGAGACAAGGTGCTTGTGCTCGACGACGAAGAAAATCTTCGATCGACACTCGTCGAGTTCCTCGCAGACCTGGGCTATGAGGTCAGTTGCGCGCCGGACTCATGCTCGGGCGTCCGGCTCGCTGCCGTCCACTCTCCCGACATCATCCTGCTCGATCTCAACATGCCGCGGGTGAGCGGACTCGATGCGATTCCGGCGCTCCATTCCGTCTCGCCGAACGCCAAGATCATCGTCATAACCGGAATAACGGGTCACGAGCTCGCGGCGCGAACGCTGAAGAGCGGCGCCATCGATTTTCTATCCAAGCCACTCGACTATGAGGCCCTGGGCCGCAGTCTTACGATAGCGCGCGCCATCACGTACCCGAACGCGTGATCCTCCTTGTCGGCATTCGC
>QHSQ01000050.1 GCA_003221615.1 Candidatus Rokuibacteriota bacterium
AAAGAACACGACGGCGCCGAACGTGTGCGCGCTCGGAAAACCATACGGCGACAGCTTCGGGCGCGGCCGCGCGACGATCCACTTGGCGAGCGCGAAGACGACGAACGCTCCGGCGAGCATTCCCGGCACCCAGCGCGCCGCGCGATGACCGTGGCGCCTCAGCAGCCAGTACGCGAGGATGGTCAGTGGCATCAGCACGTAGCCCGAGCCGATGCGGCTCAGTGCCTGCATCAGCGGTCTGAGCTGCGGGTAGATCCCGGCGCGGACCATGTCGTGAGCACTGTGGTCGAGGTCGAAGAAGTGCTGGTTGAACGCGAGCACGCCGAGCGCCAGGAAGGCCAGCGCGCAGACGGTCGCCAGAAAGAGGATGGCCCACGGGAGCGCCCGCATCAGACCGTCAGCTCCTTGCCATCCTCCGCGGCCTCGACGGCGAGACCCTCGAGCCGCGCCTGCATGTCCTCGCCCATGTGGGTCACGACGAGCCGCCGGCAATCGAGCCGCGCCCGGTGCTGCAGCAACGTCATCAGATCGAGGTGGTACTTCACCCGCTTGTCGTAGAACAGCGCCTCGGCGATGAACAGGTCGGCGCCGCGCGCGGCGTCGACGAGACTTTCCGTCCATTCGGTGTCGCCCGAGTACGCGACGATCCTGTCCTCGGCGACCACCCGGAGCGCGAACGGCGTCGCGCCGCTCGCGTGGACCACCGCGAATCCGGTCACGCGCGCCGGCCCGACCTCGATGGACACGCGATCGGCCAGCTCGACGAAGCGCGTGTCGAACTTCCGCTCGATCCCGGTCGAGCCCGGAAAGAACACCTCCATCGCCGCTCGCACCCGCGCCTCGACACCCGGCGGCCCCGCCACGATCAGCGGCCGGGTCCGGCGCTTGAACTGGCCATCGAGGATCAGGAACGGCACGCCGCCGAAGTGGTCACCGTGCAGGTGGGACAGGATCACCGTGTCGATCGCCTGCGGCTCGACGCCGAAGCGCCGCATCGCGATCAGCGACGAGGCGCCGCAATCGAGAAGCATCTGGCTCGCGCCCGACTGGAGGTGGATGCAGGTCTGGAAGCGGCCGCCGCTGCCGAACGCATCGCCCGATCCGAGGAAGCGGACCTTCACGAAGACCTCATCCCCGCACTCATGATATCGTGCCGCTCATGAGCGCCGCCGCCCGCCTCGCCGAGTTCGTCGTCAAGACGTCGCTCGAGGACTGCCCTTCCGAGGCGGTGGCGCGGGTCCGTCGCGCCGCGCTCGACACGCTCGGCGTCATGCTCGCGGGCGCCGGCGAGCCCGTGGCGCACATCGTGCGGCGGGTCGTCCGCGCCGAGGGCGGCATCGCGCTCGCGACCGTCGTCGGGACCGCGCTCAAGACCGCGCCGGGCTGGGCCGCGCTGGCCAACGGCGCCGCCGGGCACGCGCACGACTTCGACGACACGAACTTCGCGCTGCTCGGTCATCCGAGCGTGCCGCTCCTGTCGACGGCTCTGGCCGCGGCGGAGGCCGAGATGGCCGGCGGGCGCACGCTGGTCCTTGGATACATCCTCGGCTTCGAGATCGATGTGGCCCTCGGCACGGCGCTGAACCCGGACCACTATACGCGCGGCTGGCACGCGACCTCCTCGATCGGCACGCTCGGCTGCGCCGCCGCGGCGGCGCGCATCATGGGGCTCGACCTCGTCCAGACGCGCCACGCGCTCGCCATCGCCGCCTCCCACGCCTCCGGGCTCAAGGAGAATTTCGGCTCGATGACGAAGCCCTATCACGCCGGCCACGCGGCGCGGAACGGGATTCTCGCCGCCCAGCTCGCGCGTGAGGGCATGACCGCGTCCGACACCGTCCTCGAGGGTCGCCAGGGCTATGCCGCGGCCTTCGGCGGCGCTCGGCCCCTCGACCAGGCGCTCGAGAGCCTCGGCCGCAGCTGGCATCTCCTCGGATCGGGCATCGCCGTCAAGCCGTATCCTTCGTGCGCGCTCACGCACTCGGCGATCGACGCGCTCATCGATCTGCGCGCCGAGCACCGGCTGAGCTCGCGGGACGTCGCCGCCGTGCAGGTCGGCGTGAACCGCGTCGTACCCGACGTGCTCGCCCACCCGCGGCCGACGACCGCGCTCGAGCGGAAGTTCTCGATGCAGTTCTGCGCCGCCGCCGCGCTCACCGAGGGCCGGGTGGATTTCGGCTCGTTCACCGACGGCGAGATCACCAACCCGGAGACCCGCGAGCTGATGGAGCGCGTCGCGATGGTCGTCGATCCGAGCCTACCCGAAGGCGTCGAGCAGCACGCGTGGAGCCGCGTGACCGTACGGCTCCGCGACGGGCGCACCTTGTTGACCGAGGCGCGCGGCGCGCGGGGTCACCCCGACACGCCGCTGTCGGACGCGGCGCTGCGCGAGAAGTTCCTGGGCTGCGCGCGTACCGTGCTCGTCGCGGACGAGGCAGAGGGCATGGCCGAGCAGATCGAGCATCTCGAGGACATCCCGGACATCCGCGCACTGACGTCGCGTCTCGAAGGAAATCTGGTCTAGAGTCCCTTTCGACAGGAGCCGCACATGGGCGTACTCGACGGGATCAGGATTCTCGAGCTGGCGCGGGTGGCGCCGGCCGAGCTGCCGGCGATGATGCTGGCCGACATGGGCGCCGAGGTCCTCAAGATCGAGACGCCCGAGCCCAGCCGCGACACGGGCGACGAATGGGTTCGTCGCACGATCCACACCTTCGTCAACCGCAACAAGCGGTCGATGACCCTCAACATGAAGTCTCCCGAGGGCCAGACCGTCTTCCGCAAGCTCGCGGCGACCGCCGACGTGATCGTCGAGGGCTTCCGGCCGGGCGTGATGAAACGCCTGGGGGCCGACTACGAGACCCTGCGGGCGCTCAACCCGCGGCTCATCTACTGCTCGCTGTCCGGCTTCGGCCAGGACGGCCCGTACCGGGATCGCCCGGCTCACGACATGAACTACCTGTCGCTCGCCGGCGTCCTCAACCTGATCGGCGAGAAGGATCGAAAACCGGTGATCCCGCTCAACCTGGTCGCCGACTACGCGGGCGCGAGCCTGCACGGCGCCCTCGGCATCGTGCTGGCGCTCTTCGCGCGCGAGCGCACCGGGCGCGGCCAGCACGTCGACGTCTCGTACCTGGATACGACGGTGTCGCTCCTGGCGGCGACGCCCAACATGCGCTTCTTCTTCAGCGACGGCCTGGCGCCGCGCCGCGGCGAGGGCTTCCTGGGCGGCTCCTATCCGTACTACGCGATCTACTCGACCCGGGACGACAAGCTCCTCACGATCGGCTGCACCGAGCCGTGGCTCTGGGAGAACTTCTGCAACGCGATCGGACGCCCCGACTTCAAGCGCTTCGCCCGGACCTCTGATCAGCTCGTGCGCGCCGCCAACGCCGAGGAAGAGGCCGCCCGGGAAGAGATCGAGGCGCTGATCAAGACCCGCGACCGCGACGAGTGGTACGAGCTCCTCGTGAAGGCCGACGTCTGCGTCGGGAAGGTCTACGACATTCCGGAGATGGTCGCCGACCCCCAGATCAATCATCGAAAGATGATCGTCGACGTGGAGCACCCGACCCAGGGCCGCGTGCGTCAGATCGGCGTCGCGATCAAGCTCTCGGACACGCCGGGGACGATCCGCAGCGCGGCGCCGACGCCCAACGAGCATACCGAGGACGTGCTGAAGGACCTGGGCATGTCAGCCGCCGAGATCGCCGACCTGCGAAAGAAGCGAGTCGTCGAGTAGCGATCGCGTGACGCGAGCGTCGCGTCAGCTCGCGCTCCTCTCGTTCGCCGAGCTGCTGGCGCTCTCGCTCTGGTTCAGCGCCTCCGCCGTCCTGCCGGCGCTGCGGCGCGAGTGGGGTCTGGGCGACGGCGGCGCCGCCGGCCTCACGATCGCGGTGCAGGCCGGGTTCATCGTCGGTACGCTCCTGAGCGCCCTCACCAACCTGCCCGACGTCTTCTCGGCGCGTCTGGTCATGCAAGTGGGCATCGTGGTGGGCGCCGCTACCAACGCGGCGCTCGCCATGTGGGTCGACAGTCTGTGGCCGGCGCTGGCGCTCCGGTTCGCGACCGGCATGTGTCTCGCCGGCGCGTATCCCCCGGCGATGAAGATCATGGCGACGTGGTTCCGCGAAGGCCGCGGGCTGGCGATCGGCATCCTCGTCGGAGCCCTCACCGTCGGCTCGGCGGCGCCGCACCTCGTCTCGGGACTCACCACCCTTCCCTGGCGCGAAACCTTGCTCGTCGCCTCGGGGCTCGCCGTGGCCGGCGCCGTGGTCGTCCAGCTCTGGGTGGCGGACGGTCCGTTTCAATTTCCGTCGGCGCGGTTCGACGTCCGGATGGCCGCCGCGATCTTCAGCGAGCGCGCGCCGCGCCTGGCGTGCTTGGGCTACTTCGGCCACATGTGGGAGCTCTACGCGATGTGGGCGTGGATCGCGGTGTTTCTCGCGGCCAGCCTCGACGCGCGCGGCGGCGGAAGCTACGCTGGGCTCAACCCGAGCTGCGCCACGTTTCTCGTGATCGCGCTCGGCGCCCTCGGCTGCTGGGTCGGTGGATTGGCGTCGGATCGGTGGGGGCGGACGACGCTCACGATGCTCGCGATGGCGCTCTCGGGGGCGTGCGCGGCGACGATCGGCCTGACGTTCGGCGGCCCGCCGCTCCTGACCCTGCTCGTCGCCGTGGTGTGGGGCGTCACGGTCATCGCCGATTCCGCCCAGTTCTCGACCGCGATCACCGAGCTCTCGCCGCCCGCGTACGTGGGCACCGCCCTCACGACACAGACGTGCGTCGGCTTCGCCCTCACGATGATCTCGATCTGGCTGGTCCCACCGCTCGTCGCGCGCGCCGGCTGGCGCTGGGCCTTCGCGACCCTGGCCATCGGCCCCGCTCTGGGAGTTCTTGCGATGGGAAGACTACGCTCGGCACCCGAAGCCCTGAAGCTCGCCGGCGGGCGCCGGTGAAGCGCTGAAGGCGGCCTAAACCACCTGTGGAGTCGCCTGGAGGCGACGCAGCAGCGGAAGGCCCTGGTCGGTGAGCCATTCCTTCGTCGACTCGTAGCCGAAACGGAGCGCCGCCCGGCTCGCCTCGAACCCCATCGACGGGCCGAAGAGCGGGGTCTCGTCTCGCGCGGGCTGGATCAGATGGAACTCGGTGCGCGGATGCTTGACCCGCAAGGTCGACAGGCCGAGCTGGAGGAGATTCTGGCTGTAGATGCGACCGGCCTGCTCCATGATCGTGTAGAGACCGCGGTTGCGGAGCGGAACGACGCCCCCATCGGGGTTGGGCACGAGCGGGTTGACGACGATCACGACGTCGGCGCCCGCCTCGGCCGCCAGGTCGGCGTGGCCGCTGAAGCCGACACCGCCGTCGACGTAGTCACGTCCCCGCAGGGTGTACGGCTCGAAGAAGCCGGGAATCGCCGAGGATGCCGCCACCGCCTCGCTGATCGGAACGTCACGAAGATTGCCCCGTCCGAACACGACTCGCTGCGCCCGATCGAGGTCGATCGCCGGGATCAGCAGCACGCGCTCGAGCGCGGTGAACGAGTTCTGGAGCCCGACGGCAGCCAGGGTCTCGCGCATGTAGCGCTCGAGCGCCACCAGGGAGAAGAACCCCGCGGGCAGATCGCGTTCCGCGGCAGCCAGCATGTCGGGGACCGAGCCGCGGACCGCGGTCATCGCGTTCTTGCCGACCGCCCAGAGGAGCCGGCCGAACCGGCCCGCGGCATGGCGGAACGAGTTGGAGGCGTAGACGGCGCCACGGCGAAAGTTCAGCGGGTGCTCCAGGTCCTGGTCGATGATTTTGTAGACCTCGGAGGCGCGGACACCGTTCGCGAGTAACGTCGCCACGACGGAGCCGGCGCTGCAGCCCACGTAGATATCGAAGTCGCCCCCGCCGTTGAGCCGCTCCTCGAACGCGGTGATCACCCCCACCGTGTTCACGGCCGCCAGCCAAAGCGGCAAGTTCTTTGACACCTGGTCGAACCACGTTCAGATTGGCGGTCAGGTCTAAACCACCCACACGGAAAAAACTTCGCTACCTGCAGGGCCGGGTCGCGAGCGAGCCGAAAGGCCGACATGAGTAACGACGCGAAGTTGCGCGTGGCCGCTTGCTTGGTATCGGCCTTGCTCGGAAAAGAGCGCGATGAACGCCGGGCTCCGGGCCGACCTCCACATCCACACGCGGGAGGCGGAGCCCTTCATCCGCTATAGCGCCCGCGAGGTGATCGCGCGAGCGGCCCGCGAGGGCTACCGGGTGCTCAGCATCACCAACCACGACACGCTCACCTTCACCACCGACCTGGCGGCCTTCGCGCGCGATCACGGCATCGTCCTGATCCCGGGCATCGAGGTCACCGTCGAGGGGCGGCACGTCCTGATCTACAACGCCGACGTCGAAATCGACAAGATCACGACCTTCGCCGGACTCAGGCACTATCGGACGCCCGAGTGGCTCGTGGTCGCGCCGCACCCGTTCTTCCCGAGCTCTTACAGCCTGCGCGAAAAGCTCTGGCACGAGATCGAGCTATTCGACGCGATCGAGTTCAGCCACTTTTACACGCCGCGGGTGGACTTCAACCGAGCGGCGGTCAAGCTGGCCCGTGCGGTCGGGTTACCCCTGATCGGCACCTCCGACAGCCACCTCGACGAGCAGTTCGGGACAACGTTCTCGCTGGTCGACGCCGAGCCGGGCGTCGAATCGGTGCTGTCGGCGATCAAGGCGGGCCGCGTCAGCGTCGTCAGCCGCCCGCTGAGCCTCACGCGCTGCCTGAGCATCCTCGCCCGGCACAAGGTGGGCGCCGGTTGGGAGCGCGCGCGGACATGGCTGCGACCGAGCCCCCCGTCCCCTCAGACGATCTTCACGCCGCGCTGACGCGCGCGGCCGCGTCTTCGCGCGTCGGCTAACCCAGATCGAAGACGAGGACGTCCGCCGGCTCGAGCCCGATGAGCCGGAGCGAGGGCTGGGCGCTGACCGCTGCACCGTCCCCCTGCCAGAGCGGTTGGCCGTTCAAGGTGACGGCGCCCCGGGCCACCTGCACCCACGCGTGACGCTCGGCGTTGAGCTCGTGGACCACTTCCTGGTCGCGCTCGAGCAGCACCGAGTAGAGGCGCACGTCCTGATGGATGCTGACCGCCGAGCCGCCGCCGCGCGGACCGGCGAGCAGGCGAAGCACGCCGCGCTTGTCCGGATCGCCGATCGTCCGCTGCTCGTAGCTCGGCTCGTGGCCGCGACGGTCCGGCACGATCCAGATCTGAAGAAAATGCACGAGCTCGCTCTGGGAGGGATTGAACTCGCTGTGCGTGACGCCCGTGCCGGCGCTCATCCGCTGCACCTCGCCGGGCCTGATCACCGAGCCCGTGCCGAGGCTGTCCCGGTGCTGCAAGGCGCCCTCGAGCACGTAGCTGATGATCTCCATGTCCCGATGTCCGTGGGTCGGGAAGCCGTGGCCGGGCTGCACGCGGTCCTCGTTGATTACGCGCAGGGTGCGGAACCCCATGTGGCGAGGATCGTAGTATTCGCCGAACGCAAACGTGTGCGAGGTGTCGAGCCAGCCGAAGTCGAAATGGCCGCGGTCGGCCGCGGCGCGCCGCGTGATCACAGCTGGGTTCCGGTCTGGCCAGCTTCCCTGATCCGACGCAGCCGCTCCAGCTCGGGCTCGACGTACTTCTCGCGGCACTCCGGACAGATCCCGTGCGTGAACTGGGCGTCGGAGTGCCCCTCGATGTAGGTCTCGACCTGCTGCCAGTAGTTTCGGTCGTCGCGAACCTTCTTGCAGTACGAGCAGATCGGCAAGAGGCCCTGCAGCTGCTTGACCCGCATCAGCGCCTCTTCGAGCTCGCGGACGCGCTCGGCAAGGGCGGACTGGAGGGCGAGCATGCGGAAGCCCACCTGCACCCGCGCGCGAAGCTCTTCTCGCTCGAAGGGCTTCACGATGTAGTCGTCGGCGCCGGCACCCAGTCCGGTGACGATGTCCTGCGTCCGCGCCTTCGCGGTGACGAAGATCAGATAGGGCTTCGGCTCGCGGCCCAGCGCGCGGATCTTCGTGCAGAGCTCGAGGCCGTCCATCCCCGGCATCGTCCAGTCGAGGATCGCCAGCGCCGGCGAATTGTCCTGCTGGAAGAGCTCCCACGCCTGCTCGCCGCTGGAGGCCGACACGACCTGGTAGCCCCAGCCGGTCAGCGAGGCCTCGTGCAGGCGACGGACGATCGGCTCGTCATCGACGATCAGCACTCTCACGTCGTCGCCTCGAGGTCGAGTCGGTCCGCCCAGGCCGGATCGGCGAAGAACGCCATGACCTTGTCGAGCTCGCCCGCGATCTGTGCCACCAGCGCGGGCCCGTCTTCCGTGTGCCCGTCGTGCGCCGCGTCCTCGAGCGCCAGCGCCGCGGTCTGCAGCCGCGTCGCGCCCAGAATCGACGCAGAGCCTTTGAGGCTGTGCGCGACCTGCTCGACCTGCCGGACGTCGGATGCCGTCAACGCCGCGCGAATCGCCTGAATCCGCTTGGGGCCATCGTCGACGAAGATGCCGACCAGCTCGCAGAGCAGCCGCCGATCACCGCCGAGCCATCGCATCGCTGCCGCAAGATCGACTGGACGCTCGGCTGCACGATCCACGACCTCACACCTCCGCGAGATCCTCGCCGACGGCGACCGCCCCGGCGAAGTCTCGTCCGGCCGCGGCCACGAGCTCGGCGGGCACCGATCCGGGCATCAGGTGGGTGATCACGAGCTTCTTCGCGCCGGCGGCGCGCGCCACACGGCCCACGTCGGCAGGCTGCGTGTGATACGAGGCCAGGTCCTTGACCTTCTCCTCCAGGCTCGCCCAGCCACAGCCCGGATACCAGCCGGTCTTCGACATCTCGCAGCACTCGTGGATGAGGCAGTCGACCCCGTGGCTCCAGCGGACGAGGTTTTCGCACGGACGCGTGTCGCCCGAGACCACGACGGTCCGGCCGCCGCCCTCGAACTTGAACCCGAAGGCCGGCTTCACCGGATCATGCTCGACCAGGAATGCGCTCACCCGCACCGTGCCGGTATCGAGCACTTTCCCTTCCTCGATCTCGGTGACCCGGACCTCCGGTGGCCGCCGCTCGTGCATGTGCGAGCGACGCACTTCGATGTCCCAGCTCAGGTAGTCGAGCAGCTTCTCGACCTGACGCTGCGTACCGGCCGGACCCCAGATCTCGAAGGGCGCGTTCTGGCCGGTGATCCACCGCGTGATGAGTAGATGGCCGAGATCGATGGTGTGATCCGAATGGTGATGGGTGATGAAGACACGCGGCCAATCCCACGGGCGCACGCCGGCCTGGACGAGCTGGGCGCCGACGCCGGAGCCGGCGTCGACCAGAAATCGCTCATCGCCGAGCGCGAGGAGCGTCGCGGGGCCCCGTCGCTTCGGGTTGGGCGGTGGACTTCCCGTGCCGAGAAGGACCGCGCGCATTGTGCGTCGATCGTAGCATAGGCGCGGGGCGGCCCTGACCTGTTCAGAACAGGCCGACGACGTTGCCGCTCGCGTCGATGTCGATCCCTTCTGCGCCGGGCACTTTCGGGAGCCCAGGCATCGTCAAGATGTCGCCCGCGTAGGCCACGACGAAGCCGGCGCCGGCCGAGAGGGCGACGTCGCGGACCGTGATCGTGAACCCACGCGGCCGGCCGTGGCGCTTGGGATCGTCGCTGAGCGAGTTCTGCGTCTTCGCCACGCAGACCGGCAGGCGGCCGTAGCCCAGCGCCTCGTAGCGCTGGAGCTTGGCCGCGGCGGTCGGCGCGAACGCGATGCCATCGGCGCCGTAGACGCGCTTGGCGAGCGTCTCGAGCTTCGCGGCCAGCCCGAGCTCGTCGGGGTACACGTGGCGGAAGCTCGAGCGGTCGCTCCCGCGGATCGCGTCGAGGACCATGCCCGCCAGGTCGGTCACGCCGGCGCCGCCGAGCTCCCAGCCGCGCGACACGCCGCAGGGCACGCCGAGCGTCTTGCAGCTGGACATGACGGCGCTCACGGCGGCGTCGGTATCGTCCGTGAAGCGGTTGAGCGCGACCACCGGCGGCAGACCGAAGAGGCGCACGTTCTCGACGTGCTTGGCCAGGTTCTCCTCGCCGTGCATCGCCAGCGCCCGCGTGGTCGCGACGATGACCGCGGCCGACGGCACCAGGCCGCCGGTTCGGCACTTGATGTCCACGAACTTCTCGGCGCCGAGGTCGCTCGCGAAGCCGGCCTCGGTCACCAGGATCTCGCCGAGCTTGAGCCCCAGCCGCGTGGCGATCAGGCTGTTGCAGCCATGCGCGATGTTGCCGAACGGCCCACCGTGGACCAGCGCCGGCGTGGCCTCGAGCGTCTGGACGAGGTTGGGCTTGATCGCGTCCTTCATGAGGACGGCCATCGCGCCGGCGGCGCGGAGCTCGCGCGCCGTGACGAGCGTCCCGTCGCCCTTCTCGGCGACGATCACGCGCTCGACGCGCGCCTTGAAGTCCTGGAGATCGCGCGCCAGGCAGAGGATGGCCATGATCTCCGAGGCCACCGTGATGTCGAAGCCGCTCTCGCGGGGCACCCCGTGAGCAGGGCCGCCCAGACCGACGATGAGGCGACGCAGCGAGCGATCGTTCATGTCGAGCACGCGTTTCCAGAGGATCCGTCTCACGTCGAGCCCGAGCGCATTACCCTGCGCCAGATGATTGTCCAGCATCGCGGCCAATAGATTGTGCGCGGCGGTGATCGCGTGCATGTCGCCGGTGAAGTGCAGGTTGATGTCGTCCATCGGCGCCAGCTGGGTGTGGCCCCCGCCCGTGCCGCCGCCCTTCACGCCGAACACCGGCCCGAGCGACGGCTCGCGGATCGCGACGATGGCGCGCTTGCCCAGCCGTCTGAGGCCGTCGGCGAGTCCGATGGTTGTCGTGGACTTGCCCTCGCCCGCCGGCGTGGGAGTCATCGCCGTGACCAGCACCAGCGCCCCATCCGGCCGGGTGCTCGCGCGCTCGATCGCGTCCCAGCGAATCTTCGCCTTGTAGCTTCCGTACGGCTCGAGGTCGCCGCCGTTCAGTCCCAGGTTCTCGCCGATCGCCTGGATCGGCTGGAGCTTCACGGCACGGGCGATTTCGATATCTTGTTTTCCCATTACGGAGTCCTCATGTCGGTCGCTCCCGACCCGTCACGGAGCGGCCGAGGAGCGACTCCGGACGAATGGGGAGCGTGGTGATCTGCACGCCGAGATGGCGCACGGCGTCGGCAACCGCGTTGGCGATCGTCGCCGGCGCGCCGATCGTTCCGCCCTCGCCCATCCCCTTGACGCCACCGGGAGTGATGGGTGAGGGCGTCTCGAGGTGGCCGATCTCGAGCAGGGGCAGGTCGTCGGCTCTAGGAAGCGCGTAGTCCATGAGCGTCGCGGTGAGCAACTGGCCGTCGTCATCGTACACGACGGACTCGAGGAGCGCCTCGCCGATGCCCTGCGCGACGGCGCCGTGGATCTGCCCCTCGACGATCAACGGATTGATCACGCGTCCACAGTCCTCGACGAGAGCATAGCGCCGGACCGTGACGCGGCCGGTGCCGGGATCGACCTCGACGACCGCAACGTGAACCGCGCCCGAAAAGGTCGGGCCGGGCAGGTCGCAATACACCGTTGCCTCGAGCCCGGGCGCGAGGCCGTCGGGAAGGCCGCCGCGCGGGGGCGAGTACGCGATCCGCGTGATCTCGGCCAGGGCGATCGAGCGATCGGGAAAGCCGCGCACGAAGGCGCGCCCGCCGGCGAGCTCCACATCGGGGGCGGCCGCCTCGAGGCGATGCGCCGCGAGGGCTCTCAGCTTGTCGCCGACTCGGTCGGCGGCGACGGCCGCGGTCCCGAGCATCGCGACCGTTCCGCGGCTCGCGAACGTACCGCTGCCGCGCGGCGACTCAGCCGTGTCGACGCGCTGGAGACGAACATCCTCGAGCGCGAGCCCGAGACGATCGGCCACGATCTGCGCGATCGTGGTCGCGTGCCCTTGACCCTGGGTGGGAAAGCTCAGGGCGCAGCGGACCGTCGCGTCCGCATCGACCGTGACGGTCGCGGCTTCGATGCCAGGCACCTCGACCGCTCCACGACGACGGAAGCCCGCCGATCCCATCCCCGTGTACTCGGTGTAGCACGCGATCCCGATACCGACGAGTCGACCCTCGGCGCGCGCCGCCTCTTGCTCGCGCCGCAGCTTGTCGTACTCGACCGCGGCCAGGGCCTCCTCCAGCGCCTTCGGGTAATCACCGCTGTCGTAGGTGTAGCCGGTCGCTGACGTGAACGGATAGGCCTCGCGCGGAATGAGATTGCGGCGCCGCACGTCGGCTGGATCGAGTTTCAGGCGCTCGGCGACGAGATCGAGCATGCGCTCGGCCACGAACGCGCCCATCGTCATGCCCACGCCGCGATAGGCGCCGAGCGGCGGCTTGTTGGTCGCCAGCGCCAGCGCCTCGAACTCGTAGGCGGTGATCCGATACGGGCCGGGCATGATGCTGGCCGTTCCCAGCGGCTCGAGGACGCCGGTGGTCGGGTACGCATGGTACGCGCCATTGTCCGACATGACGCGCGACCGCAGCGCCAGCACCGTGCCATCGGCCGCCGCCGCGATCTCGACCGCGGTCCGCTGCGCGCGGGCCTGGGACGCCGCGGCGAGATTCTCGCGGCGCTCCTCGAGCCATTTCACCGGACGTCCGAGTCGCCGCGCCAGCGCGGCGACCGCCACGTCCTCGGGGAACACCTGCATCTTGAGCCCGAAACCGCCGCCGACGTCGGGGCTCACGATCCGCACCTGCGCGTGCGGCAGACCGAGAGCATCCGCCAGGGCCGTGCGCATGATCGACGGGGCCTGGTTGGCCGACCAGATCGTGAGCGCGTCGCCATCCCAGTCGGCCAGGATGCCGCGCGGCTCGAGCGGCGAGGGCGCGCAGCGACCGTGCTCGAATGTTTGGCGCAGGACGATCGCCGCGCGCGCGAAGGCCCCGTCGACGTCGCCCTGTCGGTGACGGCGCTGGAACAGGATCTGGTTGGACGCGAGCGCCTGGTCGATGCTCGCGACGACCGGCTTCGCTTCCCATTCGACGGTGACCAGCTCACGCGCATCGGCCGCGACATAGGGGTCGGTGGCCACGACTGCCGCCACCGCTTCGCCGCCAAAGCGGGCGACGCCGTCCGCCAGTGCCGGCCAGGCTGTGGGCGTGAAGCCGCGGCCATCGAGCCGTGGCGCGAGCGGCTTCGTCACGGCGCGCAGGTCGTCCGCGGTGACGACGGCGACGATCCCGGGCAGAGCGCGCGCCGCCGCGGTATCGATCCGGACGATGCGCGCGTGCGCATACGGGCTCCGGACAAAGCTCGCGACGAGCATGCGCGGGAGCCCCAGATCGTCGAGATATCGTCCTCGGCCGGTCAGGAGTCTCGGGTCTTCGAGGCGCTTGATGCGCATCCCCGTGTAGCGCAGCGGCGGCGGGCCCGCGCTCATTCGCCGAGACGATGAAACACGAGGCCGTCGAGCAGCTTCGGGTAGAAGTGAGTGGACTTCTGGGGAAGGAGCTCGCCACCACGCACGACCGCCTGGAGCTCCTCGGCGGTCGTCGGCGCGATCAGGAACGCCGCCTGGTATTTGCCGTCGCGGGCGAGCTGGATCGCCTCGGCCCGGTCGGCGGTGTAGTCCACGTGCGTCTTGGCGTCGAGCTTCGCGTCGGTGATGCCGAGCAGCGGCCGGAGCAATCCTTCGTGGAGGATCGACACGGCCAGCCCGCGCCAGGCCGGTGACGTCTTCTCGGGCCAGCCAATGTGTGCGTCCGCGCCGGGCTTCAGCGTGAAGAGAGCCGAGTCCGGCCCGCTGACCACGCCGATCGTCCGGTTCTCGAGCCGCACGTGCAGCGGGTCGGCGAGCGGTGCGACGTCGAACCATCGAGCCGCCATCTGGACGAAATCATCGAAGTCGAAGGGCTGGATGCCATGGACGAGCCGATGGTTCGGCAGGATCGTCAGCCCCGGTGCTTCCAGCACGAAGAACGCCATCAGCTTGTGGGCGGCGTCCGCGTGCCTCTCGGCATACGCCACCGCGGTCTCATACCGATG
Organism: Candidatus Rokuibacteriota bacterium; assembly: GCA_003221615.1. Classification (GTDB taxonomy): domain Bacteria; phylum Methylomirabilota; class Methylomirabilia; order Rokubacteriales; family CSP1-6; genus AR31. Next base: position 14,060 of record QHSQ01000050.1, read on the forward strand.
ATGGCCATCGGCGATGATCACCTGACGCGTCGCCATCAGCTCCCGAACCCGGCCGACCGTCACCTCGTCGGTGATGCGCCACAGACGATGGAGCTCGCCCTTCAGGTCACGCGCCTCGGCGATCGGCTCGCCGGCCGGGGTCGTCGCGCGGCGAAGCTCGCCGCCCGGATCGGACGCGAGCATGAAGAGGAGCCCGATGTCGGCGGTGGTCGCCTCGAGCAAATCCATCCGGTCCCGCTTGGGTCCGGCGTGTGTCCGCTCGTGCGGCAAGACCGCGCCACGCGCGTACTCACTCACCGCGCCGAGGGCGACGAAGCCCATCCGCGTGATCGATTGCGCGGCGACGGTGTAGGTCTGGTGGTAGGGATAGATCGCGGAGCGCTCGTCGCGACGCCAGACGCGTTCGGCCAGCCAGGCGTCGAGCACCCGGCGCGCATCGCCGTATTTGTCGTCCGCGTCTTTCGGATAGGTCACGCGAACGATATTGTGCGGGCTCATCGCGTAGAGGCGGTCCTGCGTGTCGGCGCTGATCTGGTCGTAGGGAGGTGCCACGACCGCCGAGATATCACGCGCGGAGTCGCCAGCGTAACGATAGCCTCGAAGGGGCCTGATCTCCATGTCTCGTGTTCGGTCGCGACGCACTGTCAGTCCAAACTCGTGCCAAGTCAAGCCGTCCCGGATCGCGGTAAACTGTCGGGCACGAATCAACGACCCGAGGAGAGGTGCCGATGGACGAGACCGCGGTTGCCGCGACGACGGGCGTCGCCCGGGTATTCGATCTCAACGCGCTCAAGGCCTTCGCCGCCGACAAGCGTGTGCGCAAGATGCTCTTCAAGACCGACCAGCTCTGGTCGGAGATCGCCTGCTACGAGCCGGGCCAGTCGACCGTCATGCACAGTCACCCGCGCGAGGAAGAGGCGATCTACGTCCTCGAGGGCAGCGCGAACATGAGCATCAACGGCGACGAGGTGGTCGTGCCCGCCGGTGCGATCGTGCAGTTCCCCGCGAACGTGCCGCATGACGTCCGAAACCTCGGCCGTGAGCGCTGTGTGATCATGTTCCTCAAGATCAACCCCAAGGTGCTCAAGGCCGGGGGGAGCTGAATGGGCAACGTGGAGCGCTGCGACAAGACCCTGCCCGTCAACGAGATGATATTTCACGTCCGGCGCGACGCCGCCCTCCGCGCTCGCTTCCTGAGCGACCTCGAGGGTCTCGCGCGCGAGTTCGAGCTGAGCCGCGCCGAGTACGAAGCCGTGCGGGACAAGGACCCGCGCCGGATGATGGAGCTCGGTGTGCACCAGTACTACGTGCCGCAGATCCTCCGGCTGTTCTTCGGCTCAGCGCACAACAGCAACGCCAGCGCCGCGCTCGAGTGCTACCAGCGCGCGTACCCGGAAGAGACGGCGAAGGCGCTGGCGCTCCAGGCCCGGCTCGAGCGCGAGAGCCATGGCTGAGATCGTCGCCGCGATGGCCATGACGCATTCGCCCGGGCTCACCGGCTGGTTCACGCGGGCCTCCCAGGAATACCAGCAGCTCGCGCTCCAGGCGACCGCCGAGATGCGGCGACGCCTGGAAGCGGCCCGACCGGACGTCGTCGTGATGTTCAGCAACGATCACTTGCTCAACTGGCCGATCAACAACATGCCGGAATACACCGTCGGCATCGCCGAGGAGCACGTCGGGCCCGCCGAGTGGTTCGACGAGTGGCTCGCCATGGAGCAATACCGCGTGCCCGGCCATTCGCCGATCGCGCGATGGCTCGTCAACGAGGGCGCGCGCCGCGGCCTGGCGCTCGCCTACCTGCGCGCGATGCAATTCGACGACGGGATCTCGGTGCCGACGCACTATTTGAACCCCGACGCGCGGTTCCGGCTGGTCCCCGTCACGATGAACTGCACGGTCCCCCCGATCCCGACGCCCGAGCGCGCGTATCAGGTCGGGACGCTCATGCGCGCGATGCTCGAGGCCTATCCCGGCAATGAGCGCGTCGCGGTCGTCGCCACCGGGGGACTCTCGCACGAGCCGGGCGGACCACGCTACTTCTGGGTCGACGAGGAGTTCGATCGCTGGTTCCTGGGTCTGTTGAAGCGCGGCGACCACGCGGCCTTGCTGCGCGAGTGCACGCTCGAGCGAATGGAGGCGGCCGGCTCGGGCGGGACCGCCGAATTGCTCGCGTGGGTACTGGTCCTCGCCTTCACGCGCGGTCCGGCTGACGTCCTCGCGTACATGCCCGCGGTGGCGTGGCGGTCGGGCACCGGGATGGTCGTCTGGAACGAGATGGCGTGATGACGGGAGGATCCTGAGGCGATGGCGACCACGCACCAGCTCGACCGCGAGACGGTTCACCGTGAGTGGAACAACTCGCTGGCCCCGCGGCTCACGATCGATCCGGGCGACACCGTGGTGTTCGACACCCGCGACGCGGCCGACGGGTACTACTCGCGGAAGTCCACACACGCGGACGTCATGGCGCGCGGACCGTTTCGCGGCCACCCGCTCACGGGTCCTGTCCAGGTCCGAGGCGCCCGTCCCGGCGACGTTCTCAGCGTGGAGATCCTCGAGGTCGAGCCCGCGGCCGACTTCGGCTGGACGGCGATCCGCCCGGGGCGAGGCCTCATGCCCGAAGCCGAGTTCCCCAAGTCGTTCCTGACGATCTGGGACCTGACCGACCCGACGTATGCGCGGATGGGCCGGGACATCAGGGTGCCCATCGCGCCCTTCCCGGGCGTGATGGGAGTGGCGCTCGACGAGCCCGGCGGCCACAGCACGATGCCGCCGCGGAAGAACGGCGGCAACATGGACATCAAGCAGCTGGTCGCGGGCACGACGCTTCTCCTGCCGGTCTGGGTCGATGGCGCCCTCTTCAGCGTCGGCGACGCCCACGCGGCGCAGGGCGACGGTGAGGTGTGCGTCACGGCCGTCGAGATGATGGCGCGGGTCACGCTTCGCTTCGGCCTCGAGCCCGGGCGCGGTCTGCGCGAGCCCCGATTCCGGACGCGCGGGCCCCTCGTGTCGGCCCTCGAGCGCGGGCCCTGCTACGTGACGACCGCTCACGGCCCCGATCTCTTCGCCGGCGCCCAGCAAGCGATCCGTTACATGATCGAGCATCTGGTCGAGGAGCGCGGGCTTAGCCGCGAAGAGGCCTACATCCTCTGCAGCGTCGCGGTCGACCTGAAGATCAGCGAGATCGTGGACGCGCCCAACTGGATCGTATCGGCATTTCTTCCCGAGACCGTCTTCGCGTGAGCGGCGTTCTCACGCGACACACCCACGAGGAGGAGTCATGCACCACGGCGTCTTCATCTTCCCGACGGACTATTCGATCCGGATCGACGAGCTGGCGCGGGCCGTCGAGGAGCGCGGGTTCGAGTCCCTGTTCGTGACCGAGCACACGCACATTCCGACGAGCCGGCGCTCGCCGTTCGCGGGCGGCGGCCCATTGCCCAAGGAGTATTCCCACACGCTCGACCCGTTCATCGGGCTCACCGCCGCGGCGGCCGCGACGAAGAACCTGAAGCTCGGGACCGGGATCTGTCTCGTCATCGAGCACGATCCGATCACCCTGGCGAAGACGATCGCGAGCCTCGATCTGCTCTCCAACGGACGCTTCTTGTTCGGCATCGGGGCTGGGTGGAACGCTGAAGAGATGGAGAACCACGGCACCGCCTTCAAGACGCGCTTCCGGCTCCTCCGCGAGCGGATCCTCGCGATGAAGGAGATCTGGACGAAGGACGAGGCGCAGTACCACGGCGAGTTCGTCAACTTCGATGCGATCTGGTCGTACCCGAAGCCCGCGCAGAAACCACACCCGCCGGTGCTGCTGGGCGGCGAGAGCGGGCACACGCTGCAGCGCGTGGTGGATTTCTGCGACGGCTGGTTCCCGCGCGGACGCAACGCCGACGCGATTCTCCCCGGCCTCGCCGACCTCAAGGCGCGCGCGGCGCGTGCCGGCCGCGATCCGGGCCAGATCTCGGTCTCGGTGTTCGGAGCCAGAGCGGAACGCGCCACGCTCGACTCGTACGCCGCCGCCGGCATCACGCGGGCCATCTTGAGATTACCCTCGGAGGGCCGCGACGCGGTGCTGCCGCTCCTGGACCAGTACGCGAAGCTGATTCGGTGAACGAGCTCCCCGCCTACGCCGCCGAGCTCCTGTATCAGAGCCGCGTCGCGCGGCTCGGCACGGCGGACCGGGCGGGGCAGCCACTCGTCGTGCCGGTGTGCTACGCGTTCGACGGCCGCGCGTGCTTCTCCGCCATCGACGCCAAGCCCAAGCGCGTCGCGGCCCGCCGGCTGCGACGCCTGCGCAACATCGCCGAGAATCCGCGCGTCTCGCTGACCGTCGACCGCTACGACGAGGAGTGGTCGCGGCTCTGCTGGGTGATCGTCCAGGGTCGCGCCGACGTGCTCACGGAGGGATCCGAGCGCGCGGGCGCCGTGGACCTTCTTCTGTCCAAGTACGCGCAGTACCGCGCGATGGGGCTCGATCGAGAGACCGCCACGGTCATCCGTATCTCGCCGGAGCGAACGCTGTTCTGGAGGTGGGAGAGCTCGTAGCCGACGAGAGGCCCTAATGCTTCTCGATCTGTAGACCAGCCTCCGAGACCAGCACGCCCGCCTGGCCGGCCTGTCGCATCGCCTGCGCGAGCCGGTGCTTCTCGATCCACGCCCTGATCTCGAGATCGCGGTGGCCGTCGAAGAACTCCGCGGTCATCGTGATCAGCTGCGTCACCTTCCCGTGATTGTCCTGGAGCTGGAAGACCTGGGCGTTTCGCTGGAAGTCGTAGAAGTCGTACACCGTGCACAGCGGAAACTCACGCTGCAGATACCCGCGGACGACGCCGATCTTGGTCTCGTCGAGCGCCGGGTGATCCAGGAACTTCCGCCACTGCGGCGCGAGCTCGCCGTTGTCCGGGAGAGTGAGTCCCTGGAGGGCTCGCCGCTGCTTGTCGGTCAGCTCAACGACCGACTCGTGAGACTCATCGATCACCTCGTCGGGGGCTACCTCGTGCGCGCTGACCTCGATGTCCGCGGCGAAAGGCTGGATCACCAGGGGGCCAGGCGCCGGCGGGTCCGCTCGTGGGGGCTCCGCCGCCGGCGTCGGGCGCGCGTCGAACGTGCTCGTCAGCCGATCGAGGAACTTCCGCCAGGTCGGCGCCAGGTCGCCCTTGGGCAGGTCACCCCGCGGAAGCTCGCTCCTCGAAGCGCCGTTCTTCGGAGGGTCCACCCTGGCGGCCTCAGCCCTCGCCCGCGGCTCGACGCCTTGCGGCGGTACGCGGGGAGTGGGCGCCGCCGGTGCCTTCGGCTCGACCTGAGACGCGCGTGAGGCCGCGGGCGCGGCCGGAGCCGGGGGCCTGGAGACCTCACGCGGGCTCGGCGGCTTTGGTTCGGCGGCAGGCCGCAGAAGGTCGGGTACGTCGCGCGTGCGCCGTCGCGGCGGAGCTTCCGTGGGTTGCCGCAGCCCCTTGAGAACAACAGGACCACGCTCCACCCGCTCGCTCGTGCTCTTGCCGGCAGCGCCGTTCGTCGGCGCCGGCTCGCGGTTCCTCGGCGCCGGCTCGACGGCTCGCGGCGGCCGCTCGACGGTCCGCGGCGGCTCATGAAGCATCACGATCCTCGGCTCTTCCACGGGGACGAGGGGGATTACTTTCGGCTCGGCGCGCGGTATGACCCTCGGCTCCTCGGCTGGCTCCTCGGGAAGCTCTTCGAGCTCCTCGCGAAGCTCTTCCGGAGGCTCCTCGCGCAGCAGCACCAGCCTTGGCTCCTCGCGCGGCGCCACTCTCGGCCGCTCGAGTGGCGGGATCTCCTCCTCGACGACGGGCGGCTCGATACGCTGGGGCCGGGGCGGGATCTTCACGGCGGCGGATGCCGCCGGCGCCCAGTCGACCCGATCGAGATAGAAGCCGGTCGTCCCGTTGGCCTCGACGTAGCGGAACTCGAAGCAATCGACCGAGGAGAAATTGAGGAGCCGCATCTTTCGAACGAAGGCCTCGAGCAGCCGCTCGGCGACGAAGACGATTCGCGGTGGCCATCCGAGCTGTGTGTTCGCCGGCGCCAGGCGCTGCACCGATTCGGGATACTCGAGACACCAGGCGTAGGCTTCGAGCGCTCTGATGAGCATGGCGTCGTCGGCGGTGAGACCAAGAACGAACAGGACCGGAACGCGCTCCGCGTCGAGCGCGGCGAGCTCGACGCTGGTGCGGCCGAAATTCAGATTCGAGGCGAGAATCTTGAGGTCGGGCTCCATCGCGTCCGCGTTGTCGGCGACGAGGGTTCTGAGGTGCTGCAGGTCCGTGACTTCGCGGCGCTTGAATGCCTTCATAGGAGCGTCCTCGAAGGATCACGCAACCGCTGTGCCATAACAGAAGGGAGATTCTCGCCAGGGAAAACGACGTCTTGCGCTGAGGCCTGACACGATGGCTCGCCAGCCTGGCATGTCGAGGCGTCTAGCTGTCACTTAGTCCCTCGATACGTCAAAGAATTTGTCAACGATGAGAATTTACTTGGTCAGAGTGTTGCCATAAGGTGGCAAAGTCCTTTCCGCCCGACTTTCGATACGGAAGATTTCAGAGCGATTTCCATCGATTATAAAACTGGGACTTAATGGCACCGGTATTGCTTAGTTATGCGTCGTATTAGTGTGGCTCAAGGTCTCTCGATCGTGAGTTCCTGGAGGCGGCCCATGTGGGCGGCGGACGCGGTGGCAGGCGCAATGCCCTGCAGCAATCGGAGAGACCGACGTTGAACATGACCCAGGCGTTCAGAGAGCTCGTGCAGATCGGAATCACTCTGACCAGCGAGCAAGATCTCGGAACCCTTCTCGAGCGCATCCTCACCGAGGCCCGCCGGTTCACGCGCGCCGAGGCCGGAACGCTCTTCCTCCGCGAAGGCGATCAGCTTCGCTTCTCGGTCGTCCAGAACGACAAGCTCGCGCGCGAGCTAGGCCAGGAAGAGATGCGGCGCCGGCTCCAGGCCGATCCCTTGAGCCTCCGCGAGCTGAGCCTCGCCGGTCACGTCGCGCTCACCGGCGACATCCTCAACCTGCACGACACGTACGCGATTCCACCCGATCGCCCCTATTCGTTCGATCCGCGCGTCGACGCGCGCCTGAACTACCGCACCCAGTCGATCCTGGTGGTGCCGCTCCAGGATCCGGCGAACAACATCCTCGGCGTCCTCGAGCTGATCAACGCGCTCGACCGCGGGCGCGTCGTGCCCTTCGACTCCCAGTACGAGGGCCTCGTGCGCTCGCTGGCGTCGCAGGCCGCCGTCGCGCTCCGCAATGCCCGGCTGGAGGACCTTTCCTTCAAGGACGCGCTGACGGACGTGTACAACCGTCGGTACTTCACGATCCGGATGGAGGAAGAGTACAAGCGCCACTGCCGCTTCGGTGAGCCGCTCACGCTCGCGCTCATGGACCTCGATCACTTCAAGGAGGTCAACGATCGGTTCGGCCACCGGGCGGGCGATCAGGCGTTGCGCGACGTCGCCCAGCTCCTGGTGAAGCACTCGCGCAGCTTCAGTATCGTGACCCGGTACGGCGGCGACGAGTTCGCGATCATGCTCGTGAACACGGCGAAGGCCGGCGGCCTCACGTACGCCGAGCGCATCCGCGCCGTCATCGCGCAGCACCCTTTCCCCCACGGTCCGGTCACCGTCAGTGTCGGCATCGCCAGTCTCCCGGAGGACGCGACGACGGTCGACGACCTCATCGTCGCGGCCGACCAGGCTCTCTACGACGCCAAGCGTCTGGGCCGGAATCGAGTCGCCGTTCAGTGAGCCCGCAGACGATGACCGATCGCGAACAGCTCCTGGAGGAGCTCCTCGAGATCGGGCTCGCGCTCACCTCCGAGCGCGACCTCTATGCGCTGCTCGAGCGAGTGCTGGAGACGGCCCGGCGGTTCACGCGGGCCGAGGCCGGCACCTTGTTCCTTCGCGAGGGTGATCACCTGCGGTTCGCCGTCGTCCAGAACGACTTCCTGCAGCGCAAGCTGGGCACGGTCGCGATGCTGCAGCGACTCCAGTCCGAGCCGCTTCGGCTGACGGAGCCGAGCCTCGCCGGGCACGTCGCCCAGACGGGCGAGATCGTCAGCGTGGCCGACGCGTACGCGATCGGCGTGCACGAGACGCGGGCGCTCAACCGGCGGTTCGATGCCGCCAGCGAGTACTCGACCCGCTCGGTGCTGGCGGTCCCGATGAACGACCTGACCGGCAGCAACGTCGGCGTCCTCGAGCTCCTGAACGCGCTCGACGAGTCCGGCGCGATCGTCCCCTTCGATCCGGAGGACGAGAAGTTGGTTCGAGCCCTCGCCTCCCAGGCGGCCGTCGCCGTCCGCAACGCGCGGCTCGAAGACCTGTCGTTCAAGGACGTCTCGACTGAGCTCTACAACCGTCGCTATTTCGCGCTCCGCATCGACGAAGAGGTCAAGCGCCACACCCGCTTCGGCCACCCCCTTTCGCTCGTCGTCCTGAACATCGATCACTTCGGACAGCTCAACGCGGATCACGGGCCCGCCGCGGGCGACGAGGTGTTGCGAGAAGTCGCGCGGCTCCTCGTCAAGCACTCACGGAGCTTCACGATCATCGCCCGGCTCGACGGCGACGGGTTCGCGGCCCTCCTGGCCAACACGCCCAAGGCCGGCGCCGTCACGTACTCGCAGCGGATCCTCGGCGTCATCGCGGCCCATCCCTTCCCGCAGGGACCGGTCACCGCCAGTTTCGGCGTCGCCGGGCTCCCCGCCGACGCGGCATCCGCGGAAGACCTGATCGCAGCGGCCTGGCGGGCGCTGGCCGACGCCAAGCGTCTGGGCCCCAACCGCGTGACCGCGCTCTAAGCCCTCTCCTTCGTCGCGCTCCTCGCCCGCGGCTTGACTTGAGTCGGGATCGTGTGTCATTAGGTTCCGCATCGACGAGGAGGAATCCATGAGCAAGAGCCCGTTCCGCGCGCGGCTCGAAGCCGCGGTCATCGCCCGACACAGCCGCCTGAACCCTTTCACCGAAAAGTGGGTCAAGGGTGAGCTGAACCGAACCCAGCTCGGCTCGTGGGCCGCCCAGCACTACCAGTACGTGTCGCAGTTCCCCCGCTGGTGCGCCACCGTGTACGGCCAGTGCCCGGACCCGGACGCGCGGGATTTCCTGCTCGAGAACATCATCGAGGAGGAGTCGGGCACCAAGCACGTCGACCTGCTGATTCGCTTCGCCGAGGCGTGCGGCGTGTCGCGCGCCGAGGTCGAATCCAAGCAGCAGCTGCCGACGACCCGCGGGCTCACCGCGTGGTGTTTCGAGATGTCTCACCAGACGTTCCATGTCGCGGCCGCCGGCCTCCTCGTCGGGCTCGAGTCCCAGGTGCCGGGCATCTACCAGCGCAATCTGCCGCCGCTCAAGACGCACTACGGCTTCACGGACCACGAGGTCGAGTTCTTCGCGATCCACATCGAGGCGGACGAGGTTCACGGCGAGCGCGGGTACCAGATCGTCGAGCGGCATTGCACGACGCCCGACCGGCAGGCGGAGGCCATCGAAGCGGTTCGTCAGGCAACGGAGATGCGCTGGCAGTACATGACGGGCCTCTACCGCGCCTTCGTCGCCAAGGAGGAGATGTGAGTCGGCGCCGCGTCGCCCGCCTGGCGGATCTCCCGGCTGGCCAGCCCACCCTGGTCGAGACCGACGGCACGCGGGTCGTGCTGGCGCGGGTCAATGACGACGTCTTCGCGTGCAGCGACGAGTGCGCGCACCAGGGCGGCCCGCTCAGCGAGGGTCGGCTCGCCGGTACACGGCTCACCTGTCCATGGCATGGCTGGATGTACGACGTGAAGTCGGGCACCTGTCTCATGCCGTCGCGCGGGGGACACGTGACGAGCTATCCGGTGACGATCGAAGCCGGCGAGGTCTGGGTCGAGGTCTCCTGAGGTGGCGCTCACGCGGGAGCGGGCGCGCGAAAGCATCGAGCGCGGCTTGGCCACGGCCCACGCGCTCGGCTTCAAGGTCGCGATCGCGGTCGTCGACGACGCCGGTCATCTGATCGTCTGCGACCGGATGGACGGTGCGCTCTGGGTCACGCCGGAGATCGCGCGCGCCAAGGCCAACGCGGCGGCGGCGTTCCACGCGACCACGCTCGATCTCGAGGAGCGGTTCGCCAAGCGACAGCTCTTCGCTGACAACGTCGCGGCGCTCGGCGACTATCGCTTCGTCTTCGGCCGGGGCGCGGTACCGCTCGTCGAGGACGGTCGAATTGTCGGTGCCGTGGGCGTGAGCGGCGCCGTTCCGGCCGACAACGACCACACGATCGCCGACGCCGCCGCGGGCCATCCCACCCTTCCCCGTAGCCACTAAACGGCGCTCGCGAGCGAGGGTCCGGCCGTCACGCGAGCGGTCCGCACGCCGCGCTTCTGAGGTAAAGTGGCGGGCATGCAGTTCGAGGTCGAGGTGCACCGAAACGAGCTCGGCGAGTGGGTGGCGGTCGCCGTGGCCTGGAACGTCCAGGCCACCGGGCACACCGAGAACGAGGCGCTCGCGCGGATGATGGAAGCGCTGGCTCGGCACTTCAAGACCTCGTCACCGAAGTGAGCGGCGCGCTCGCCGGCCTCCGCGTCATCGACTGCTCGCGCCTGATCGCCGGGGGTGTCCTCGCTACCATCCTGGCCGACCACGGCGCGGACGTCATCAAGGTCGAGAACCCGCGCGGCGGCGATCCGCTGCGCACCTGGCTCCGCGAGCGTGGGGAGCTGTGGTGGAAGGTGTACGCGCGCGGCAAGCGCTCGGTCACCCTGAATCTCGCCCACGCGCGCGGGCAGACGCTCCTGCGACGGCTTTGCCGTGGCGCCGACGTCCTGATCGAGAACTACCTGCCCGGCACGTTCGAGAAATGGGGTCTCGGCTGGGATGTCCTGTCCGCAGACAATCCCCGTCTCGTCTTTGCTCGCGTCTCGGGTTGGGGCCAGGACGGCCCCTATCGAGATCGGCCCGGGTTCGGAACGATGGTCGAGGCGATGAGCGGCTTCGCGTCCTCCACGGGCCCGGCTGACCGGCCACCCACGCTTCCCTCGTTTCCGATGGCCGACATGGTTGCCGCGCTCTCCGGTGCGGCGGCCGTGCTGGCCGCGCTCCGACACCGCGATCAGGTCTCGGGCCGCGGCCAGCTGATCGACATCTCGCTCTACGAGCCGCTCCTCTCCGTGCTCGGTCCGGCGGCCGCCGAGTACGCGCTGGATCGCACCGTGCGGGCGCGCCACGGCAACCAGTCCGACAACGCCAGCCCGCGCGGGACCTATCAAACGCGCGATAGCAAGTGGGTCGCGCTGTCCGCCTCGACCCCGGCTTCGGCGGCCGCGCTCTTCGAGGGCCTGGGCCTCGGACACCTCTTGAAGGATCCGCGGTTCGCGACCAACGACACGAGGGTCGCCAACAATGACCTCGTGGACGCCGCCCTCGCGGGCGCGATAGGCTCACGCACGCTCGACGAGATGTCGCGTCTCTTCGAGACGCGCGACCTCACGGCCTCGCCGGTCTACGACATCGCCGACATCACGAAGGATCCGCACGTGGTCGCGCGCGGCATCCTCGTCGATGTGCCGGATCCCGAGCTTGGAACCGTGCGCATGACGGCTCCCACGCCGCGCCTCGGGGAGACGCCGGCGGCGATTCGGTGGACCGGACCCGCGCTCGGAGCGCACAACCGCGAAGTCTACGAGTCGCTCGGCCTCGACGAGGCCGAGCTTCACGTGCTGACGCGCGACGGGATCATCTGATGCGCTCCCGGTGCCGGGTCGTGAGCGCATTCGCGGGCCTCCTGATGCCCGTGTGGCTGGCGGCGGCGCCGGCCTGGAGCGCCGACTACGGCGGTCCGCTGATCGACGCCCACTCGCACGTGCCGAACGCCACCGCGATCGACGCGTACGTCGCGGCGATGAAGCGCCACAACGTCCTGAAAGTGGTGCTCCTCGGCGTCGGCGGCCTGCAGAAGGAAGACACGGCCTGGCTGACGGCGGCGAGCAAGAAGTACCCGGATCGCGTCGTCGCCGGCTTGCCCCTGGCCGATCCGCCCTCCGAGAGCGCGGCGAGTCAGCTCGAGCTCCAGCTCGACCGGGGAAAGCCGCGGCTGATCGGCGAGGTCCACATGCGCCAGGTCGGCCGGCGCCTGATCGATCGCGACCCGAACAGCCCGGCGTTCGGCAAGATCCTCGACGTCGCCGCGAAGTTCGAGGTGCCGATCGTCATCCACTACGAGCTGACCGATGCCGCCGAGACGGCCCTGGATCGCGCGCTCGCCGCGCATCGGAAGAGCACGATCGTCCTGGCCCACGGCGGCGAAGGGCCGCCCCGTCGGCTCGATCGGCTCCTGCTGCGTAACCCGAATCTGTTCGTCGATCTCTCGGGTATGCACTTCCAGCGGACGCCGGCGCTCGCGTCGGAGACCGGGCCGCTCGATCCCGGCTGGAAAGCGCTGATCGAGAAGATGCCCGACCGCTTCATGATCGGCGTGGATGTCTGGGCCGCGCGGCTCTTCGAGCCCGCGATGCTCGATCGACTCTTCATGTGGACCCGGCGCATCCTCGGCGAGCTCAGGCTCGACGTCGCCGAGCGTGTCGCGCATCGAAACGCGGCGAAGCTCTATCGCCTCGAGTAGATCGCCCGGCGATCGAGGAGCGCTCGAGATGACCTTCCGCACGGCGCTGTGCGATCTGCTCGGGATCGACTACCCGATCGTCCAGTCGGGCATGGGCGCCATTGCCGGGCCCGAGCTCGTCGCCGAGGTGTGTCGGGCTGGAGGCCTCGGCATCCTCGCCGGGCTCAACGTGCCGCCCGATGACCTGCGCGCGATGATTCGCCGGGTGCGCGAGCTGACCAATCGCCCGTTCGGCGTGAACCTCTGGCTGCACCGGGCGCTCCGGCCGCCGGTCGATCCCGCCGAGATCAGCGAGGAGGTGCTACGCGGCGCCCAGGGGATGCTCAATCGTTTCCGCCAGCAGCTCGGAATTCCGACGACGACGGCTCGACCCACCCGAGCCCCCGATCTCATGCAGGCGACGATCAAGGTCGTGCTCGACGAGCGCACGCCGGTCTTCTCGACGGCCCTCGGCTGGCTCGAGCCCGGCTTGGCGGACGACTGTCGCCGGCGCGGCATCAAGGTCATGGCCATGGTCTCGACCGTCGAGGACGCCCGCACCGCCGCGGCCGGCGGCGCCGACGTGATCGTGGCCCAGGGAGGCGAGGCGGGCGGCCACCGCTCGATCGACGGCAAGCCGGCGTCGCCCGAGACGACCACCGTCGGGATGATGGCCCTGCTCCCGCAGGTGGTCGACGCCGTGCGAGTGCCGGTGGTCGCGGCGGGTGGGATCGCCGACGGGCGCGGACTGGTCGCCGCCCTCGCCCTCGGCGCGAGCGGGGTCTTGCTGGGCACACGGTTCGTGGCCACGCGGGAGTCGATGGCTCCCGAGCTCTACAAGAAGCGTCTCCTGGAGAGTGAGAGCGGGGACACCACGGTGACGGACACGCTCAGCGGCCTCTGGGCGCGCGCGCTCGCCAACCGCTTCACGCGCGAGTACACGGAATCCGGCGCGCCCGTCCTGCCGCCGCTGGTCCAGCGCGGCGCCGCCAACGACGTCTTCATCGCGGCGCTCAAGCAGGGCGACGCGGACTACTACCCGATGATGGCCGGGCAGAGCGTCGGGCTCGTTCGCGACCTGCCGGGCGCGGGCGAGGTCGTCGCGGCGGTCATCCGCGAGGCCCGCGCCGTGCTGAGCGCTCTCCCCGACCGGGTCCGCCAGGCCTAGCGCCGCGCTGCCGTCTTCTCGGACCCGCGCCGGCGCCGGAGCTCGACGGTGGCGCCGCGCACGCGTCCGGCGCACTGGCGGCAGAAGTACTTGATCTCGACGGGATGCCCGCATTCGGCGTGCACCAGCGCGGTCTGCCGGTGAACGTGGCGCGAGCCCCACGCGGCCAGGGCGCCGACCACCACCCCGAGCTCGCGTCCCTTGTCGGTCAGCGCGTACTCCGCGCGAGGCGGATGGTCCGAGTAGAACCGGCGCGTCGCCAGCGCGTGCTCTTCCATGCGCTTGAGCCGATCCGAGAGGATGTTGGGCGGGATCCCCGGGAGGCTCTGCTGGAAATCTTGGAATCGCCGCGGTCCCGGCAGCATGTCGCGCACGAGCAAGAGGGTCCAGCGGTCGCCGACCAGCTCGAGCGACTTCGCGACAGGACAGGCCTGGCCGTACCGCTTGGGCACGTCTCGAGTCTACCGACGTCTTGACAGAAAAGCTAGTCACTATAAAATAGCAAGTCACATGGACCCGGCGACGCGACGGCTCCTCGACGGCCCGATCGCTCCGACGTTGCTGCGGCTGGCGGCGCCCAACGTCGTCATGCTCGTGGCGCAGGTCGCGATCAGCATCCTGGAGGCCTACTTCGTCGGCTGGCTCGGCGCCGACGCGCTGGCCGGTGTGTCGGTCACCTTCCCGCTGGTCATGCTCATGCAAACCATGTCGGCGGGCGGCATGGGCGGCGGGGTCGCCTCGGCGGTCGCCCGGGCGCTCGGCGCCGGCCGCCGCGTGGACGCGAGTCGTCTGGTGACGCACGCGATCGTGATCGCGCTGGTCATGGGCGGCCTCTTCACCGTGACCGTGCTCGGCGGGGGAGGCGCGATCTACCGCGCGATGGGCGCGCGCGAGGGCGCCCTGGCGGCGGCGCTCGCCTACTCGAACGTGATCTTCGCCGGCGCCGGCGCGGTCTGGCTCTTCAACATGCTCGCGAGCGCGGTCCGCGGCACCGGCAACATGCTGCTGCCGGCCGGCGTCGTGCTGGGCGGGAGCCCGTTTCTCGTGAGCCTCTCCCCCGCCCTCATCTTCGGCTGGGGGCCGTTTCCGCGCATGGGTGTCACGGGCGCCGCCCTCGCGGTGGTGGCGTACTACGTCGCCGGCGCGCTCGTGCTCTTCGGGTACCTCGCCTCCGGGCGTAGCCTGATCCGGCTCTCGCCGACGCTTCGCTTCGAGCGGAGCCTGTTCGCCGAGATCTTGCGCGTCGGCGCGCCGAGCCTCGTCAACAACATCATGACGAACCTGACCGTCGTCCTGCTCACGGCCCTGGTCGGGCCCTTCGGCACCTTCGCGCTCGCGGGCTACGGCATGGGTGTGCGTCTCGAGTACCTCCTGATCCCGCTGGTCTTCGGCTTCGGCTCCGCGCTCGTCACGATGGTCGGAACGAACTTCGGCGCCGGCCAGCGGACGCGCGCCCGGCGGGTGGCCTGGACCGGGGCCCTGATCGCGGCCGGGACCACGGAGGCGATCGGACTGACCGCCGCCTTGTTCCCGCACGCGTGGCTCGGCCTCTTCAGCAACGAGCCCGAGGTGCTCGCGGCGGGCGCCGCGTACCTGCGCGTCGTGGGCCCGGCCTACGGCTTCTTCGGTCTGGGGCTCGCGCTCTATTTCGCTTCTCAGGGCGCCGGACGGCTCCTCTGGCCGCTCCTCGCCGGCAGCCTCCGTCTCGTCAGCGCCGCCGCGGGAGGCTGGCTGATCCTCCATCAGCTTCCGGGCGAGCTCACGGCGCTCTTCGCGGTAATGGCGCTCGCGCTCGTGCTCTTCGGCTCGACCCTCGCGGGCGCGATCCGCCTGGGCGCCTGGGAAGCCGGAAGGCGCTGAGGCGCTCGATGCCGCGAATGCTCGATCTCATCACGACGGCATCCTCTGCGACGTCGCCGACGCGAAGGACCGCCTGGTCGCGCGAGCTACCTCTACCTGCATGACGCTCCGAGGCGACGAGCCCAGGGGCCGCTAGCCCGCGCTCCGGCATCGCCGCCTGTCGCGGTCCGACGCAGTCCGCTACAATGGCCTATCCCTGTCAGAGAGGAGAGGCCCGTGAAACTCGACGTCGGCATGCTGACGCACGATCTGAAATCCATCCCCGCGTACGCGTGCAAGGTCGAAGCGCTCGGCTACGAGTGTCTCTGGTCCTCCGAGACCCAGCACGATCCGTTCCTCCCGCTCGCCGTCGCGGCCGGGGTCACCTCGAACATTCGGCTGGGCACCGCGATCGCGGTGGCGTTCCCGCGAAGCCCGATGATCCTCGCCCACATCGCCTGGGATCTTCAGAAGGCCTCGGACGGCCGGTTCATCCTCGGGCTCGGGACGCAGGTCAAGGGACACAACGAGCGGCGGTTCTCGGTGAAGTTCGAGTCCCCCGGACCGAAGATGCGCGAGATCGTCCTGGCGCTCCGTCACATCTGGGATTGCTGGCAGAACGGGACCAAGCTCGCGTTCAAGGGCCAGTTCTACCGCTTCGATCTGATGACGCCGTTCTTCAATCCGGGTCCCATCGAGCACCCGAAGGTGCCGATCTACATCGCGGGCGTCAATCGGTACATGTGTCGGATCGCGGGGGAGGTGTGTGACGGCCTGCACGTGCACCCGTTCAACAGCCCGAAGTACCTGCGCGAGTACGTCCACCCGGCCGTGGAAGAAGGTTTGCGCGCCTCGGGACGGAAGCGCTCGGACTTCACGTACACCACCGCGAGCTTCGTCGTCGTGGGTGACACCGAGGAGGAGCTCGCGAAAAACCGCCAATCGGTCAAGCAGCAGATCGCGTTCTACGCATCGACCCGGACCTATGAGCCCGTGCTCGCGGCGCACGGCTGGCAGGATCTGACGCCGGCGCTCCATCGGAAGTCGGTCGAGGGCGACTGGCCGGGCATGGCTGATCTGATCACCGACGAGATGCTCGAGACCTTCGCGGTCACCGGCACCTACGAGACGGTCGGCGCGAAGCTCAAGCAACGCTACGCCGGGCTTCTCGACAGCACCGCGCTCTATCAACCCTATCAGCCGGGGCTCGATGATCCTCGGCTCCCGCAGCTCATCAAGGAATTCAACGCATGATCGACCTCTGCGAGCTCGGTGAGCGGCCGCCTCTCGGCGAAGTCC
>QHSQ01000179.1 GCA_003221615.1 Candidatus Rokuibacteriota bacterium
CGCTCGCGCAGACCTTGCTGAAGCTCACCGCCCCGGGGATCCCCGATATCTATCAGGGCACCGAGCTCTGGGACCTGAGCCTCGTCGATCCCGACAACCGCCGGCCCGTCGACTATGCGCTGCGACAGCGCTTGCTCGGCGCGCTCGAGCGAGCGGCGCCCAAGGAGATCATGGCGCGGATCGACGAGGGCCTGCCCAAGCTCTGGGTGGTCCGACAGACCTTGCATCTCCGGCGTCAACGGCCCGCGCTTTTCGGTGCTGAAGGAGCCTACCGTCCGCTGCACGCGGCCGGCGAGCGGTCGAGCCACGTCGTGGCGTTCGTTCGCGGCGAAGGCGCCGTGACCGTCGTGCCGCGGCTCGTGATGCGCCTCGAGGAGAGCTGGCTGGACACCACGCTGGAGCTACCCTCCGGTCGGTGGCGCAACGAGCTCACGGGCGATGTCCTACAGGGTGCCGTGCGCGTTGCCGCCCTGCTGGCGCCATTTCCCGTCGCGCTCCTCTCGCGTGTCGAATCCGGCGCGCCGGGCCCCGAGTCGCGCTGACTCACGCCTGGCCGGGCTCGATGCGCCACTGGACAGAGCCGCGGCGCGCGCCGCTCGAGCTCGCTCGTCGCTTCTGCCGGCCCCGGCGCGACCGAACAGGGTGAACGCGCCCCCGAGGGCCGCCCCGTAGCTCAGGCAGGCGAGCAAGCCTGCCACGGCGAGCTGGAAGAGGGCCGGATCCCTGACGGCCGCCCATGGCGCGTCCCGTAGTGGGGACGGCATGACCGCGAACCAGCCGAGGATCCACCACGCGATGCCATAGACGGTCGCCCACCAGGCCGCCGACTCACGGCGAAGCCTGCAAGCCGTATAGAGAGCACCGAACAGCGCGCCGATGACCGCGGCCGCCCCAACCTGGACGAGCCAGCCGACGACGAGACTGTCGGATCGGACGGCATGCGAAACCAGCAGGATTGCGCGGGTGATCTCGCCCTCGTGGCCCTTGATCCCCAGGATCGAGAGCACGCCCGCCCCGACGACGCCGCCGGCGAATCCCGCCCCGGCGCCGACTACGACTCCAGATCCCATCTCTTCACCCCATCGCGCCCGCCTGGACTCTTCGACTCACGTTCAATTCACGTTCAATTCTGCCGGGTCCAGATGAAACAACGGTGAGAGCAGGATTAGAACTCCTATCCTCTAGGACCGTGAGGTCCCGCTGGCCGATCCTCGGGCTCGTGACCGTCGCGCACGCGCTCGGCGCGCTCACCGCCCTGGCGGTGGCGCCGCTGGCGCCGTTTCTCCTCGAGTCGTTGACGCTCTCGCGCATGCAGGTCGGGCTGTTCTTGCCGGCGGTCTACCTGGGCGGGGTATTGATGGCGCTCCCGGCGGGCTGGTTCACTGACCGCCTCGGCGTGCGCGTCACGTTCGCGCTCGGCCAGCTGCTCGTCGGCGCGATGATCACGCTCGCGGCGTGGAGCCCCGACTTCAGCCTGCTCCTCGTGATGCTGGTGCTCGGCGGATTCGGCTTCAGCGTGCTGAATCCCGCGACCGGCCGCGCCGTGGTCGAGTGGTTTCCGCCGCGTGAGCGCGGGATCGCGATGGGCGTGAAACAGACCGGCCTCACCCTTGGCGGGTTGACGGCGGCGCTCCTCCTGCCGCCGATCGCGCGGGGCTGGAGCTGGCGGCATGCGCTCGCGACGGCGGGACTGCTGTCGATTTTCTCGGCGGTGCTCGTCGCGATCTTCTACCGCTCGCAGCCCGCTCCGGCGACCCCGAGCCCGGTCGAGCGGCCGCGGCTGTCCGAGCTCGGCGAGTTTCTCCGGCGCCCGCCGATTCTCGTCGTCTTCGGCTGCGGGCTGGCGCTCTCGGTCGCCCAATCCTCCTTGCTCGCCTATCTCGTGCTCTACGCGAAGGACTCCTTCGACGTCTCGGCCGTGCGAGCGGCGCAGCTCCTCGCGATCGCCCAGGTGGGCGGGACCGTCAGCCGCGTGCTGTGGGGCGTGGCGTCGGATCGATCCTTCGGGGGCCGGCGGCGGCCCGGCGTCGTGGCCAGCGCGGCGATCGGCGCGATGTCGTACGCCACGCTCGCTCTGGGAAGCCACCTGCCCGTCTGGCTGGCCTATCCACTCGCGTTCGTCGCGGGTGCCGGCGCCTTCGGCTGGGTCGGGCTCTACTTCGCGCTCGTCGCCGAGATCGGTGGACCCCGTCACGCCGGGCTCCTCACGGGTGCGGCCACAGCCTGCTCGTGGAGCGGCACCCTCATCGGCCCGCCGGTCTTCGGCCTCGTGCTCGAGGCGACGGGCGGTTACGCGGCGCCCTGGCTCATCCTGACGGCGGTTGCCCTGGCAGTGGTCCTCACGCTTCCCCGCCTCTCGCCGCTCGTGCAGCGCGGCTGAGGGGCGATGTGGCAGACTAGGCGCGTGAGCACGATTCTCGTGACCGGCTTCGAGCCGTTCGGCGCTCACTCGGTCAACCCCACCGAGGGGCTCGCCAAGGCCGTCGACGGGCGGCGCGTCGGCGACTGCGCCGTCGTCGGCGTGGTCCTGCCGGTGCATCACGCCGACACAGCGCAGCAACTCGGCACGCTGCTCGCCGAGACGAATCCCGCTGCGATCCTTCACCTCGGTCTCGCCGGCGGTCGGGCGCGGATCGCGCTCGAGCGCGTGGCCTTGAACGTCATGGACTACGAGGTACCGGACAACGCGGGGTTTCGCGCCAGCGGGGAGCCATGCGTTCCGGGTGGACCGACCGCGTACTTCTCGACCCTCCCGATGGCCGCCATGCTGAAGGCGTTGGTCGACGAGGGCATCCCCGCCTACACCTCGAACACGGCCGGCACCTATCTCTGCAACCAGACGCTCTACTGGACCCTGCACGCGGTGCGTGATCTGCCCCGCCCGCCCCGGGTCGGCTTCATCCACTTCCCGCTGCTCCCGGCGATGGTGGCGGCCACGGGTCTGGAGCAGTCGAGCATGGATTTCCCCCTGATGCTCCGGGCGGTCGAGACGGTGCTGGGAGTGATCGCGCACGATGGCCAGGCCGGCCGGGTCTAAGGGCACCCAGTACCTCTACTTGACGACGACGGGACGACGCACGGGCCGACCGCGAGAGATCGAGATCTGGTTCACGCAGCGCGGCGGCCGCTACTATCTGGTCGCCGAGCATCGCGAGCGCGCTCACTGGGTGCAGAATCTCAAAGTCGCGCCGCGTGTGGCCGTCCGTGTCGGGCGCCGCGCGTTCCCGGCGCTGGCGCGGGTGGTCGACGCGAGGGCCGAGCCCGAGCTGGCGCGAGCCGCGAAAAGGCTCTCCGAGAAGAAATACGGTTGGGGCGACGGACTCCTCGTCGAGCTCGACCCGGCGCGGTGAACATGAAGGCGCTGCTCTTCGACCTCGACGACACGCTGCTCGATTATTCGGGCGGCGTCGAGCTCAGCTGGAACGAGGCGTGCGCCTCGTGCTGCCTTCCGGCGGGTGTCGACGCCGCCACGCTCGTGGCCGCCATCGCCGAGACACGACGGTGGTTCTGGGAAGACCCGACACGCCATCGCCGCGAGCGCGTCAACATGCTCGGCGCCTGGCAGCACATCGTCGAGTTCGCCCTCGAGGGTCTGGGCCGGCCGGCTCCGGATCTGGCCGCGGCGGTCGCCCGCGACTACGCCGCTCGACGGCGGGCGGTGATGAGACTGTTTCCCGACTCGCTCGCCTGCCTGACCGAGCTCCGGCGGCGCGGTATTCCGCTCGCGCTCGTGACGAACGGCGACGCCGGTCAGCAGCGCGACAAGATCGAGCGGCACGACCTCGCGCGGTTCTTCGACGAGATCGTGATCGAGGGCGAGTTCGGAGCCGGAAAGCCGGACGAGGCGGTGTACCGGCACGCGTTAGAGGCGCTCGGCATGACTCCTGAGGACGCGCTGATGGTCGGCGACCACCTCGAATTCGACGTGGGGGCGCCCCAGCGGCTCGGGCTCACCGGTGTCTGGATGGATCGCAGCGGGCTCGGGCTGCCGCAGGGCAGCGCCGTGCAGCCGCACCGGATCATCCGCTCGCTCGACGAGCTGACGGCGTCCGGGGGCTAGACCGAGGAGGCTAGCGTCGGCCGTGGAGGATGTCGCACCAGCGCCTGTTGTCGTCGCCGCCGGCCTCGGCGCTTCCGGACAGATACGCGGAGGCGGTCACCACTTCGTCGTCGGCGCCATCACGCGCCGGAGAGTGGGATTCGCACCAACGCACGTCGAGAATCTCCAGGCTGGGGTCGGCGTCGGGCTCACAACCGGGACAGTAGGCGCGGGCCACACACGGGGTGTCCGGGAGGTAATCCGTCACCGGTTTATGGCGAGAATCTGCATCGCCATTCCTTTCTCATATTAAAGTAGCCAGTAATCCTTCCATGCAAAAATTAAACCGCCGGGCGCCTCGGGCGACCCAGCTGGCGAACCGAACTCAATCGAATGATTTCACGCTGATGCGCCAGGGCAGAAAGTCCTGGAAAAGTCCTTACCACAGTGAACGGCTTACACAGTGGGGGCAAATCGGGCCTCGGGAGCCGGGACATGACGGAAATGGCAGCAGACCTGAGACGGCCTGACATAGACTCCTCCTGGCGACGTCTTTCAGATGCCTTCTGCCTTTGAGATGCCTCATACGGATTCGACGGTGGCGGACCGCTTCGTAATCGAG